>URGF01000010.1 GCA_900547285.1 uncultured Collinsella sp. | reverse complement strand
TGCCCGCGCCCTGCACCATGCAGCACAGATAGTTGATGGAGGCGAGAATGTCGTCTCTCGTGATGTGCATCGGAATGAGGTCGCTGCGGCGAGCCTCGATAGCCTCTTCCCAGCCGTCGGCGGGGACAGTCTCGAGCATTTCGCGCAGGACATTGAAGCAGACCTTCTCCTTGATGCCGTACTGGGCCGGGGCAAAGTCGACGAACTGCGCCATGTCGACCATGCCGTTGGAGAAGACGACGACCTTGCGGTCGTTGACCTCGATCACGGCGCGGCTGACGCCGCGGCGGGAGATCTCGTGCGCCTTTTCGCGGGTGACGGTCTCGCCGTTCATATACTTAAAGTCGGGACCGCAGAGCTGAACGACAACGCGGCCGATTTCCTTCTCGACGTCGCCGTAGTGGCCAGCCGGCGGCATGTGGACGTTGGCCTTGAACGCCTCGGGATAGGCATCCTGGAAGTTC
The DNA here is from genome assembly GCA_900547285.1 of uncultured Collinsella sp. Classification (GTDB taxonomy): domain Bacteria; phylum Actinomycetota; class Coriobacteriia; order Coriobacteriales; family Coriobacteriaceae; genus Collinsella. Next base: position 24,535 of record URGF01000010.1, on the reverse strand, counting down.
TCGAGCGCAGCGGTCCAAGCAAGCGGGCAAACGATATTGACGTTGATGCCGTCCTTGCCCCACTCGTTGGCAGCGACGCGGGTCAGACCGCGGATGCCCTCCTTGGCAGCGGCGTAGCTGCACTGGCCATAGTTGCCAAACAGGCCGGCGCCCGAAGCAAAGTTGACCACGGAGCCCTTGGTCTCCTTCAGGTGCGGGTAGGCCTTCTGCATGTACAGGTAGGTGGCATACAGACCGGAGTAAATGGCGAGGTTGAACTGGTCCATGGTGTGGTCGGCGATGGTCACGCCCGAAGCGCTGGCCTGAGCATTGTTGACGACGGCGTCGATGCGGCCGAACTCCTCAATAGCCTTGTCGATGACGTTCTGGACGACGGCCTCGTTGTCCTGACCAGCCGAGACATCGGCCTGAACAGGCAGAACCTTGACGCCGTACTCGGCCTCGAGGGATTCCTTGGCAGCCTCGAGCTTGGCAACGTTGCGGCCGGTAATGACGAGGTTTGCGCCCTCCTTGGCAAAAGCGATATCGATACCGTAGCCGATGGAGCCAGCGGAGCCGTCCTTGAGCGTGGCCTTGCCACCGCCGGTGACGATCACGGTCTTACCAGTGAAAAGTCCCATATAAAGTCCTTTCAAATCGCGACGGGCCCGCCCGTCGACTGCGCGCATCCAACTTCACGCGCCAAAAGCTGAAATGCAACTTTAGCGGGTTCAAGTGAAAAATAAAGCCCATGGCAGGCGAACGGCGCAACGTCTTTCGGCGAAGGGAATGTCAAGTACAAACTGGATAAAGTGGCCGAGTTTTTGCTATCGACGCGAGCCATCGAACACGTTTTGAAACTTTGCTGCAGCGCGCGGGATGTCGGCGCGAGACTTTATCATAGGGTGACAAACAACGATGAGGAGCACATGCCTATGACAGACGAGCTGGACCCCCAGACTCAACAGCATATTGATGATTCCGCAGACGTCACCGCAGATGCTGACGCTGTGACCTGCGATGATATTGGCCTCGACGACCCCATCTTAGACGAAAGCGCTACGGCGGAAACCCCTGGCGCCGAAGATGCAGACGAGCAAAACGACGATGCGCCCGCTCAGGACGACCACCCCGTACAGGATGCTGCTCCGCAAGCTGCGGGCCCTATCGAGGTTTCTTCGGAAGAAGAGCTCGACGCCGTCATGGACTCCATGATGGATGCCGTCAAAGCGATGAAAGACGCCGTGGCCGACGCTGACGTTGACGCCGAGGAAGAGGAGGCCGCCGAGGCAGCCTCGACCTTCGTACCCGGCGAGACTCCGGTTGCCGACCAGGGCAGCACCATGCCCTCGTTTCTGCAGCTCGAGCATCCCACGATTGGCACCGATGCGGTCGACCCGCACGCAGCAGGCTTTTCTGTGATCGAAGGCGGTACCGGCAATATCGCCGTGCCGCAGACTGCCGATGCGGACGCTGCCGACACCGCTCGCCCGACTGCCCCGCACTCCCCCGCCGCGAGCCGCGATCTGGGGACCGCTGTCTCGAACACTGCGAACGCCGTGGGTACCTTTATCGCCCAGGGCGCCTCGGCCATGCGCGAGATGAACGCCGCGAAAAAGGCACTTGCCGATGCCCGCGCCCACCTGGCCGAACTTGAGCAGCGCATTGCCGATCAGGCCGAGGAACTCGAGACGCGCCAGGATATCGCAGGCCGCTACGACCAGATCGTCGCCGACCAGCGCCAGGCGATTGCCACGGCCCAAAAGACTGCAGCGGCCGCCGAGATTGACCGTGATGCCCACGCCTCCAAAGCGACAGAGCTCAAGGGTCAGCTCGAACAAATGAAGACAGAGGATGACGCGACTGAGCTCCGCCTGAAGGCCGCGCTCGACGCCGTGGAGGCCCGCGAGGCGAGCTCACGCGAGACCGGCAACCGCCTCGTTCGACGTCTTGAGGATTCCAAGCGCATCCGCGACAAGGTGAAGGCAGAGCGAGACGCCGGCATTGCCGCCGCACAACAAACCGTCGACGCCACGCGCGCCCAGCTCGAGACGCTGCGTCATGAGTATGCCGAGCTGCAACGCAATCCCTCGGCAAATCCCGCCAACTATACGGTGCGCACCAGCGAGCTCTCGATGCAGATTTCCGACACGGCAGATGCCCTGCGTAAAGCCGAAGAAGATGTCCCGCGCATCACCGCCGACCTTGAGCACTCGCTTGCCGCAGCCGAGCAGGCCGTCGAGCAGGCTCAAGCCCCTATCGCCGACGCAAAACGCGCGCACCAAGCCGTGACGACCGAAGCCGATGCCGCGCGCGACGAGCTGCAGACGGCGAAGACCGCCGCCGCGACTCGTCAGCGCGAACTGCGCGAGAAGATCGCTGCCGAGGACAAGGCACGCCGCGACCAGGAGCAGACCATCGCCAACGCCCAAACAGATGCCGCACATGCGCAGTCGATCATCGAACAGGCGACCGAGGTGCACGACCACCCAGAGATCACTGAGTCGCTTGCAGGATCCTTGGCCCGAGACAAAGCCGAACACACCGAGACCGAGCGAGAAGTCGCCCAGCTCGAGGCCACCGAGGACGCGGTGCGCGAACGTACCCGCGACTCACGCATCAAATTCACCGGAGCCATCGTCTGCATCGTCGCCGCAATCCTGGTGATCATCCTAGTCTGGCTGTTCGCAAGCAAGTAGTCGTTGGGGACGTTCTTAAACGACTAGTCAAACAAGAACGTCCCCAACGACTAGCCCAATGACGAGAGTGGATAATCTCCCACTTTGAGCCCCCAAGCAGGCCAAAAACGGGAGATTATCCACTCTCATTCTGCAGGCACTCATTTAAGTACGTCACCAATGAGTACCTGCCGATGCTTTGGCAAAGTCAGCGAAAACGCCCCTAAGCGAGCAAGGTGACGTGAAAGAGGAGGGCATTGACCTTCTGGTCATGCCCGACGATTGAACGTCAGATTGCCGCTTAGGGGCGTTTGCAGCGTCAACTGGTTACGCGGTTCGTAGAACCGCGTAACTAACAAATGAGCATCGCGTCGCCGAAGCTGAAGAAGCGGTAGCGCTCCTCGATGGCGGCGGCATAGGCATCCATGATCTGGTCGCGGGTGGCAAGCGCGCTTACGAGCATCATGAGCGTGGAGCGCGGCACGTGGAAGTTCGTGATCAGCGCGTCGACCACGTGATAGGTCGAGCCGGGCATGAGGTAAAGCTGCGTCGTGGCGTTCTCGCGCGCCACGATGTCGCCGCGGCCGAGCGTGTCGGCACCGTCCTCGCGGCCTTCAAAATAGCGCGCCGTCACAGCCGGATCGGACACCGGCGCGTCCGCGTCAAACGCACTCTCGAGCGAGCGCACCGCGGTGGTGCCGACGGCGATCACACGATGACCCTCGGCCTTCGCCTTATGCACGGCGTCGACAACTTCCTGCGACACGTGGTAGCGCTCGGTGTGCATGACGTGCTGCGTAGGGTCGTCCTCCTCCACCAAGCGGAAGGTATCGATGCCCACCTCGAGCTCGACGGCGGCAAACTTCGCGCCCTTGGCCTCGATAGCGGCCATGAGCTCGGGAGTAAAGTGCAGACCCGCCGTAGGAGCGGCAGCCGAGTGCTCCTCCTTCATGGCGTAGACGGTCTGGTACTTCTCGGGGTCGCCCTCGTAATCGGTAATGTAGGGCGGCAGCGGCACGTGGCCGGCCGCATGGATGGCCTCGTCGAGCGTGCGCGGGTCGCCGGCGGCATTGCAACCGGCCGGCTCAAAGCGCACCAGACGGCCACCACGGCTATCGGTGACAAAGTCGATGACCTCGGCCGTCAGCACCACGGGAGCCCCCTCGGGCGCATGGGCGCCACCGGCGCGATACTCAATCTGGGCACCGGGCTTCAGGCGCTTGCCCGGCTTGACCAAGCACTCCCAAACATGGCCCAGCGGGTCAACATCCTCGCGGCGCTTGAGCAGCAGCGTCTCGACCACGCCACCCGAGCCCGATTTGCGACCGATCAGGCGGGCCGGCATCACGCGCGTCTTGTTGATGACGAGCACGTCGCCCGGCTCGATATAGTCGATGATGTCGCGGAAGATGCGGTGCTCAACGGTGCCGCCATGCTCCAGCGGCGTTCCCGCCTGGGAGCCCTTGCGATCCACCACCAGCAGGCGGCAGGAGTCGCGCGGCTCGGCGGGAGCCTGGGCGATCAGTTCCTCGGGAAGGTTGTAGTCAAAATCATCGGTACGCATAGACACGTCGGATTCTCCTTATATAGCTAAAGTCCGCCCTACATCCTAGCAGGCTGACGTCCCAAATGAACTACTTTTTGGCAGCCTTGCGCTCGTCGCGAATGCGAGCGCGGTCCATGGCCGCCTCGACGGCAGAAAAGCGGCAGCCGCAGTAGTTCTGTCGATACATGCCCAGTTCGCGCGAACGGCGCGTAGCCTCGGGATAATACGGGCGAAAATCGCGGATCACCGGGGTGAGCCCGCGGGCGGCGGCCAAGCGCTCAAGCACATCATTACACGTGTCGAACAGCTGATACGGCGAGACGGCGAGCGTCGTGCCCACATATTCAAACCCGCGCTCCTGAGCCACGCGGCATGCCTCGGCCAGGCGCAGAGCATAGCACGCGCGACAGCGACGGGCTCGATCGGCGCCCAGCGGGGCCACGCCGGCCTCCCAGCGCTCGCGGTCCTCCCCCGCCTCGATGAGCTCGATGTCGCCGTCGGCACACCACCGGCGCAGCTCGTCCAAACGACGCTGCCATTCATCGCGCGGTTGAATATTGGGATTGGTCCAGCAAATCGTGGGCTCAAACCCCTCCTCGCGCAGCAGGCGAACCGGCTCAAGCGAGCATGGTGCACAGCACGCATGCAGCAACAACGACTTCATCGACATCTCCTCACCCAAAAAAGCGCACGCCAAAGGACGTATCCTCGCAGGCGACAATGCGGCGGTCGCGCAAAATGGTCCACACGTAATACCAGTCGCCTACACAGCCCGACAAATGCAAGCCGGCCGCCAGATAGCACAGCAGCGGATAGCCCGAAAACGCAAACCCCAGGGCAAACGCTGTCGTCACAACAACCGTCGGCGCCAGGCAAATGGCCATGTACCGCCGACGCGAATACACGACGCCCTCGGCGCAGGCATAGACCATCGCCGTCTCACGATTCGCGCCAAAGGTCACATGCGCGCCCGCAGGCGCCAGCAGCTTAAAAAACACCGCATGCACCAGCTCGTGCACGGCAAACGACGCTGCAGAAACCGCAGCCACACCGACCATCCAGCCCACGACGGTGGTCCAGCCGCCCGCCTCAGCCGCGTCCAAGTCCGCAGGCCCGCCCAACAGCATAAACACCGGCACCAGGCACACGGCAAACACCGCGATCACGGCCATCCCCCACACGAAGCAAGCGTGCAGAAAAACCTCGTCCTCAAACGCATGTATGTTGGAAATCTCATTCATAGCATCTTAGGATAGCGCCCCTGCCACGCACCCGCCCGCATGTGCGATAATGTCGAACGATATGCACGAATTGACCACCGCGCCGCCGAACCCCGTGCCCGGCCGCGCTCTTACCTATATGCGAAGGAGTCCCATGGCATCCAAATACTCCATGAACGACCGTCCCAGCTGGCCGCGCCGCGCCATCGTTACCGCCGGCGAGCCCTACGGCAACAAGGGTCTGCACTTTGGCCACGTCGGCGGCGTCTTTGTCCCGGCCGACTTCTTCGCCCGCTTCCTGCGCGACCGCCTGGGCCGCGAAAACGTCATCTTCACCTCGGGCACCGACTGCTACGGTTCGCCCATCATGGAGAGCTACCGCAAGCTCAAGGAGAACGAGGGCTACGACAAGTCCATCGGCGAGTATGTCGAGTCCAATCACTCCCGCCAGGCCGCGACCCTCAACAACTACAACATCAGCTGCGACATCTACGGCGGCTCGGGCCTTGAGCCGGCGGCCCAGATCCACAACGAGGTGACTGCCGAGATTATCGAGCGCCTGCACGAGCAGGGCACCATCTCCAAGCGCTCCACGCTGCAGTTCTACGATGCCAAGGCCGGCACGTTCCTCAACGGCCGCCAGGTCATCGGCCGCTGCCCCATCCAGGGCTGCAAGTCCGAGAAGGCTTATGCCGACGAGTGCGATCTGGGCCACCAGTTTGAGCCCGAGGAGCTCATCGCGCCCAAGAGCCAGCTCACCGGCGAGGTGCCCGAGCTGCGCCCGGTCGACAATCTCTACTTTGACCTGCCGGCCTACCTCGACTTTATGAAGACCTACACCGCCAAGCTCGCCCAGAACCCGCAGGTTCGCTCCGTGGTCTCCAAGACCATGGAGGAGTGGCTGCTGCCGGCTCAGCTCTACATCCAGAACAAGTTCCGCGAGGCCTTCGATGCCGTCGAGGACCAGCTCCCCGAGCACACCGTGCTGGAGCCCGAGGGCAACAAGAGCAGCTTTACCGTCACCTTCCCCAGCTGGAAGGAGCGCGACGACGCCCACGCGGTGCTCGCCAACGGTGGCGTGCGCTTCCGCAGCGGCAAGGCACTCGTGCCCTTCCGCATCACCGGCAACATCGACTGGGGCGTTCCGGTGCCCGAGGTCGATGGCGTCTCCGACGTCACCTGCTGGTGCTGGCCCGAGAGCCTGTGGGCGCCCATCAGCTATACGCGTACCGTGCTCGCGCGCGATGCCAAGGCCGCCGGCGTGACCGAGGGCGTCGCCGCCCAGGATGCCGCCCTCATGGGCGAGCCCGCCGCCGACTCCACGCAGGTGCCCGCACCTACCTACCAGCACAGCTCGCTCGACTGGCGCGACTGGTGGTGCTCTGACGACGCTCAGATTTACCAGTTCATCGGTCAGGACAACATCTATTTCTACTGCATCGCGCAGACCGCCATGTGGGAGGCCCTGGGCTGGGACCTCACGCAGAGCACCGTCAGCGCCTGCTACCACCTGCTCTACATGGGCAAAAAGGCCAGCTCGTCCTCGCAGACGCCTCCCCCGCCGGCAGACGACCTGCTCAACCACTACACCTGCGAGCAGATGCGCGCGCACTGGCTGTCGCTCGGCCTATCCGAAAAGCCGGTGAGCTTTAGCCCCAAGGCATACGACACGCGTGTGACCGGCAAGGACAAGGACGGCAACGAGGTACGCGCCTGCGACGACAAGCGCGTTATCGACCCGGCCCTTAAGGAGAGCGCGCTGCTGACCGGCGTGTTCAACCGTCTGGCCCGCAGCTGCTTCTACGGCGTCGCCGTCAAGGAAGGCGACGAGAGCCCCTACCGCAACGGCTGCATCCCCGCCGGTGCCGCTTCTGACACCGTGGTCGAAGCCGCCCAGCAGGCAGCCCTCGCCTTTGAGCAGGCCATGTACAAGTTCGAGACGCACCGCGCGCTTGCCGTGTGCGACGACTACCTGCGCGCCGCCAACAAGCGCTGGAGCGACGCTTCCAAGGCCGCCAACAAGCTCGAGGGTAACGAGGCAAACGCCGCGATGACACAGGCCCTTGTCGACGCCTTTACCGAGCTGCGCGTGGCGACCGTCCTGATGCACGGTATTGTGCCGGCCGGCTGCGAGCTCATCTGCGAGTACTTCGACGTCGACCCGGTCGCTTTCTTTAGCTGGGATAACATCTTTGCCTCCACGGACGAGTTCGTGGAGATCCTGGGCGAGAAGCCCGGCGAGCACCGCGTGAAGCCGCTGCCCCCGCGCTTCGACTTCTTTAGCAAGCACGAGAGCCAGTACTAAACACTCGACATGTAATGGAATGGGAAGGAAAGACGGATGTCCAAGCCGCGTCGTCGTAAGCAGAAAAAGCAGGTCAAGGCCGAGCTCAAGCTCAGGCAGTTTGCCGCCACCGAGCTTTCCGACCAGCTTGCCGCCCAACACTCCGCCGCCGACCTGCCGCGCTTTATGGTCGACACGGTCGCCGGCGCCTATGCGCCCGCCGATGCCGAGCTTATGATCGAGGGCTTCGGCGCCGCGGCCACACGCCCGGTCACGCTGCGCGCCAACACGCTCAAGGCAACCGCCGAGGACATCGCCGCGGCGCTCGATGCCGCCGGCATCGCCCACCGCCCCGTCGCATGGTACCCGGACGCTTCCATCCTGCCCGAGGCCCAGGTTTCCGACCTGTGGGACCTCGACATCTACCGCGACGGCAAGATCTACTTGCAAAGTCTGTCGTCCATGATGCCGCCGTTGGTCTTGGGCGCCCAGGCCGGCGAGGACATCCTGGACATGTGCGCGGCCCCCGGCGGCAAGACGACGCAGATCGCCGCCCTCACCCAGGGCCAGGCACACCTCACCGCCTGCGAGATGAGCATTCCCCGCGCCGAGAAGCTCGAAGCCAACCTCCACCGCCAAGGCGCAAAAAACGTGCCCGTCATGCGCATCGACGCACGCGAGCTCGACGAGTTCTTCCGCTTTGACCGTATCCTGCTCGACGCTCCCTGCACCGGCACGGGCACAGTCGTCAGCGGCAACGAGAAGAGCCTGCGCGGCCTCACCGAGCAGTTGCTGAGCAGGTGCGCCCGCTCGCAGCGAGCACTTCTGGACCGCGCCATGGGAGCCCTCAAACCGGGCGGCACGCTCGTCTATTCGACTTGTTCGATCTTGCCGCAGGAAAACGAGGACGCCCTGCAAGAGGCCCTCGACAAGCACATGGACTGCGAGCTTATCCCCCTCGATGGCACGCCGAGCGAAAGTGAGGCACGCCGCGCCCAGGAAGCTGGTGAGGAGCCGCGCATCGAGTCCAACGCCCTGACCGAAGCCATTGCCGCGGGTCAGGTATCGGCCATCGCCAACGGCCTGCCCGGCACGCTCACCATTCCGCCCAGCCGCGACTTTGAGGGCTTCTACATTGCCCTGATCCGAAAACGCAGTTAGCGCACGGATCCAAAACTCAACAAGCTATCTCCGTGCGCGTTTGCCCTGCTGGTCGCGATGCTGTTTAAGCATCGTGCGCTCCTTGCGTTCGGCCCTTTTGCCCTTAATGGCCGTGACCACAAAGTAGATGACCGCGGCGGCAACAATTGCGCCCACACACAGGCCAATCGAGCCAAACATTGCTGTCAATTCCATACCGCGTCACCTCTCTTTTAAACGGGACTTTCAAGATAGCACCTCGATCCCCGCCACCACAGCTCCTTCACGTTCGCCGGCCCTTCGGTCTAACGAATTGCGTGGCGGGGAAAAATCAACTCGTCAAACGATTTAGCATTCGCAATTCCGGCTGCATCGCGCCGGCCGTCATCGCATAGAATCGAGCTTCCATGGATACCCTCAACGATCTAAATGAGCGCGTCGACGCCTTCGTCGGCACCAGCTCCTTCGACACGCCTGCCGCGGCAAACGACCAAGCCCCCATCGATGTGCCCGCCGAGGTTCACGAGGACATCGTCGCCTCGGTCGATTTCTCCGAGGTCGAGCTCGCAGACGAGTTCACCGAGCCCCAGGTAGCCGTGACCCCCAACGGACTGCTCCCCATGGAGCCGCTGCCCATCGACGGGCGTTTGCGCAAGGCGGCCCTCCGCATGCCCGACGAGATCGAGGAGGCCAGCGGCTTCACGCTCTTCGGCCGCCGCATCAAGTCGCTCATTTACACCACTGATGTCGCGGTTATCCGCAACTCCAACGCCGATGCCGTCTTTGCGGTCTACCCTTTCACGCCGCAGCCCGCCATTACGCAGGCGCTGCTGACCGTCGCCGAGTGCCCGGTCTTCGTAGGCGTGGGCGGTGGCACCACCACCGGCAAGCGCTCCGTTCAGATGGCAGCCGTCTCCGAGATGCAGGGTGCGGCGGGCTGTGTGGTCAACTCCCCCGCCACCGCCGAGATGGTCGAGCACATCACCAACATCGCCGACATCCCCGTCATCGCCACGGTCGTACGTTGCGACGACGATGCTCACGCCAAGGTGCGCGCCGGCGCCAAGATTCTTAACATCGCCGCTGGCAAAAACACGCCGCAGGTCCTGCGTGTACTGCGCGAGCACTATCCCAACCTGCCGCTCATCGCGCCGGGCGGCAAGACGCCCGAGAGCATCCGCGAGACCATCGCCGCCGGTGCCAACGCCATCATCTGGACACCGCCTTCGGCCCAGCAGCTACAGACCGACATGATGCAGCGCTACCGCAAGATGAAAGAAGACGCCACGCCTGTCATCTCGCACGACGATGTGCCCATTATCGACCAGGTCGCCGCCGCCGAGGTCAGCCAGGTCGAGAACATGAATCCCGACGTGCCGATTCCCGACGAGGTTATCGAGCGCGTCGCTTCGATCCACGATCATATCGAGGAGCGTCGCGCCAACCGCGGCCTCAAGCCGTCACTGCACGGCTTCTTCTTCCGCGGAAAGAAACGCTAGCAAAACATCTTGGCCCGCCCCACAAACGTGAGGCGGGCCGTTTTCGTTTGAGCAATCATGCAGCGATGTGATGGGGCAAATTAATCCACGCGCTTGTCGCCCATAAAGAAGAGCGCCACCGTGCCAGGTCCGGTATGCGAGCCAATCAGAGTACCGATGTTATTGATCTCAATCTTGCCTTTAAGCTGCGGAATCTGTTCCTCGATCAGCGCCGCAACTGCCTCGGCATCCTCGCGGCACGCCGAGTGCGACATGACGCACTTACCCGAATAATCCGCACCGTCCTGCACGTGTGCCATCATGGTCTTAGCCATCTCGGAAATCGCGCGCTTCTTAGTGCGAATCTTCTCACGTGGCGACAGCCCACCTTCGCAATCGACCGTCATAAGCGGGCAAATCTTAAGCGCCGTGCCGATGATCGCGCTCGCGGCCGAAATGCGACCGCCGCGCAGGTAGCTCGACAGATCGGTCGAGAAGAACCAGTGGTGCAGGTTGAGCTTGTGCTCCTCGATCCAAGCGGCCGTCTCGTCGAGTGACGCCCCGCTATCGCGCACGTCGGCGGCATATTCCAGCAACAGGCCAAAGCCCGAAGACGCCGCCAGCGAATCGATGACGCACACCTTGCCGCCCTGGGGATAGCGATCCGCGAGCATCTGCGCCGCAACGCAGGCCGATCCATACGTGCCCGAAATACCCGATGACAACGTCAGGTGCAGCACGTCTTTGCCCTCGGCAACAAACGGCTCCCAAAACTCCTCGTACTCACCCACGCTCGCCTGAGACGTCTTGGGCATGGCGCCCGCGGCAATCTGGGCAAAAAACTTGTCCGGCGTAATCGACTGATACAGATCGTCCGTATAGACAACATCGTCGATCTCGTAATGAAAACACACGACAGGGATATTGCGCGACGCAAAGAACTCACGGGTTCGGTCGGCGGCGGATTCACAGGTCAGGACAAAATCACTCATATGAGGCTCCTTACTCATTGCTGCGCAAATTATCGCACAGTGAGCCTACATACGGTACATATGTCCACTATTTACCAAATCGAACCAAAAATAGCGAACATCTTTACCACCATCGTCTCCACCGGCCCCACGCATAAATATCTGAGAAAACACCCTCTGTCGTCTCCACTCAACCGCCATATCTACCTCAACTAAATCGATTTACCAAACCGTTCAGCCGACAATTCAGCCGCTGGCGCAAAATCGAAACAAAAGCGGCGCATACTGATAAACGTTTGACGCTGTTTATCAGTTTTACCAACCCCATCGGAAGGTGTTTCATGGTCGCATTCGATCGCAATCCGCAAGACTTCAAGTATCTGCGCCTGCTGTCGAGACAGTTTCCCACCGAGCAATCCGCGTTTACCGAGATCATCAACCTCTCGGCCATCCTCAACCTGCCCAAAGGCACTGAGCATTTTATGAGCGACGTGCATGGCGAGTACGAAGCCTTTATGCACATCCTCAACAACTGCTCGGGCGTCGTGCGCGAGCATGTCGACGAGATTTTTGGCGAAACGCTCTCCTTTGACGAGAAGGGCGAGCTGTGCACGCTCATCTACTACCCGCGCGAGAAGATCGAGCTGGTCCGCAGCCAGCGCGAGGACTCGCCCACCTGGTACAAGACGATGCTTGACCAACTCATTATGGTTGCCCGCTCGCTTTCGAGCCGTTATACGCGCTCCAAGGTGCGTAAGGCCATCCCACGCGATTACGCCTATATCATCGACGAGTTGTTGCACACGCACCCGGACGAGAACAACTATCGCGTGCGCTATCACGAGCGCATCGTGGAGTCCATCCTGGAGACCGCAAGCGCCGACGACTTTATCGAGTCGCTTGCCTCGCTCATCAAGCGCCTGGCCGTCGACCACCTGCACCTGGTGGGCGACATCTTCGACCGCGGTGGCGGCGCGGCCAAGATTATGGACCGCCTGCTCACCTACCATTCACTCGACATCCAGTGGGGCAACCACGACCTGCTGTGGATGGGCGCTGCGGCCGGTGAGCCCGCCTGCATCGCCACGGTGCTGCGCAACAACCTACGCTACGACAACTACGAGATCCTGGAGAACGACTACGGCATCTCGCTGCGTGAGCTTGTCGCCTTTGCCGATGCCACCTACACCGCCGGTGAGTCCATCACCCCGCTGATCAAGGCCATCAACGTGCTGCTCTTTAAGCTCGAGGGTCAGATTATCCAGCGCCATCCCGAGTTCGACATGACCGACCGCCTGTTACTCGACAAGATCGACCACGACACCGGCACGGTCACGCTCGCCGACGGCAGCGTGTGGCCGCTCACGACCAACGACTTCCCCACCGTCGACCCGACGGACCCCTATACGCTCACGCCCCAGGAGCAGCACATCATCGACAAGCTCGTGTCCGAGTTTGTCACCGCCGATCACCTGCATCGCCATATCGATTTCCTCTATTCCCACGGCTCGATATACAAGGTCGCCAACGGCAACCTGCTGTTCCATGGCTGCGTGCCGCTCAACGAAGACGGCACCTTTAGCAGCATGAACTGCCTGGGCACCTGGCACGCTGGCCGCGATTATCTCGATTTTTGCGACCACATCGCCCGCCGCGCCTGGCGCGTGGGCGACCGCGACGCTCTCGACTGGATGTGGTACCTGTGGATTGGCTTTAACTCACCCGCCAGCGGACGCCTGGTGCGCACCTTTGAGCGCGCCTATATCGCCGATAAGAGCACCTGGGTCGAGCCGATGGACCCGTACTTTACGCTTACCAAGTCGCCCTCGGTCTGCAATGACATCATGCGCGAGTTTGGCGTCGCGCCCATGGCATGCTCACCGACCGGTCACATCATCAACGGCCACACGCCCGTCAAGACCACCAAGGGTGAGCAGCCCATCCGCGCCGAGGGCAAACTGCTGGTCATCGATGGCGGCTTCTGCCGCGCTTACCATCCCAAGACGGGTATCGCCGGCTATACGCTCATCTCGAGCTCGCGCGGCTGCCGCCTCAAATCGCACCAGGCCTTTACCACCGTTGCCGAGGCGCTCACCCGCAACATCGATATCGAAAGCGAGACCAACCGCTTTGACGAGGCCGACCGCCGCCGCATGGTGAGCGACACCGATACCGGCGCCAAGATCCGCAGCCAGATCCAGGACCTACGCCAACTGCTCGATGCATATAGAAACGGTGCTATCGAGGAGCGCGCCTAGCCCCGCCTGCGGGGATTGGCTAAACTTGCTGAGTTTGTCATCCCCGCGGCGCTTCGGCGCCAGCTTAAGGCAGGTACCATGCAAAAGCTCCTCGCGCAGATCATGAAATTTGGCGTCGTCGGTGTCATTGCCACGGTCATCGACTTTGACATTATGAATCTGCTCCACTACGGTCTGGGCCTCAACATCCTAATCGCCAACACCAGCGGCTTTATCGTCTCACTCATCTTTAATTACGTCGCCAGCATGAAGTACGTGTTTGCGCACAAGGAGGGCATGAGCCGCCGCCGCGAGTTCATTATCTTTGTCGTGCTGTCCGTGATCGGTTTGGTGCTCAACGACGGTATCGTGCTGGCGCTCAACGCCGGTCTGGGGCTCGAAGCCAATATCGCCAAGATTTGCGCCACCGCGCTTGTCATGGTCTACAACTTTGTGACCCGAAAGATCTTCCTGGAGGGCGACGAGACCAAATAGCTCGACACCCTTGCAGCATTACGGCGCCCACGGACGACGCGCGCTCAGCGCAGTATCGTCCGTGGGTGCCGCTCGTTTACGGGCAAATTTTCAACGTTTGCGGATTAGCACTTGATAATTTGGCGAGTTCGTATAGTTCTTGGCAAAGACCTTACGTTTCCCTCGCAAAAGCTCTAAAGTATCCTCTGCTCGATTCATCAACGCATTGGATGTGATTACGTGCGCAAGGCGCTGGCACAACCTCATACCAAGCAGTTCCTCAAGTTTGCTGTCGTGGGTCTTATCTCCTTTGGCATCGACTGGGGCATGCTCATTGCGCTCGTCGAGCTGTTCCACCTCGACTTTTTGATGAGCACCACGGTCTCGTTCATCACGTCCGTCGTGGTCAACTACTGGCTCAGCATGAAGTACGTGTTCGACCACCGCGAAGGCATGAGCCGCAAGCGTGAGTTCACAATCTTCACCATCCTGTCGGTGATCGGTCTGGGCCTCAACGACCTGTACATGTTTGTGGGTGTCACGTTTTTGAGCATCGGCTACCAGGCCATGAAAGCGATCGCTACGTTCCTCGTCACCTGGTACAACTACTTCAGTCGCCGCTTCTTCCTTGAGGGCGCACGGTCGTAGTCGATTCACTATTTGCTTGAATGTATAACCGGTTGGAATTCTCGTTCCAGCCGGTTTTTTTGTTTGCAGAGCCTGCCGAGGAAGGCATGTGAGGCGGGCCACGGCGTCCCATTCGCATAAAGATGGGCGGCCCGGATGTTTGTCCGAACCGCCCGTCTGGCGCACTATGTCGAGGTCTTTAGCCTGTAACGTAATACCAGACCACGTTGTCGCCGTTGGAGAGAACGTAGTTGCTGCAGGCCGTCATGGGCTGCACACCGTTAACGGAATAGCACCAACCACTGCTGCCGCCGTATTCTTTCTCAGCCAGTCCACCAATAGCCTTGACGTAAACGCCATGGTAAAGAGGCGAATTTTCAGCATTTACGGAAAGGCCCAGCGCGCACAGAGCGTCGTAGACCGTGGCGCCTTCGTTAAAGGTAAAGGTGCCACCAGAAGACACAGGATTGCCCACAGCGCTCGATGTGACCGAAACCGTCACCGTTACGTAGCTGGACTCCTGCGAACCGCCCTGTCCGCCCGAGGAGGCGTTTCCACCATTAGAGGATGAGGCTCCATCAGACGACTGGCCACCGCCAGACGCATTGGAAGTATCACCGGCTCCCGTATTTTGGGCAGCGGATTTATCGCCAGACTTCTTGCCGTCCTGGTCCTCGGACTTCTTGTTATCCGAGTTCTTGTCCGATTCCTTGTTTGAAGACTCGGAATCGTCCTTGGACTTGGACTCATCAGAATGCTTGGACTCATCTTTTGCGTCATTCGATGACTTGGAATCCTTGGAACTGGCCTCGCCCGAAGTCGTAGTCGAGCCAGACACCTTGGTGTCCTTGGTGACGACGCTCTCCCCCGTCACGGTCTGAATGATCCAGTCGATGGACCAGGCACCGCTCTCGGAAGGATGGACGAAACCCAGCGAGACGACGGTCAGAATGGTGCACGCGGCAGTCAGAACGCCAAGGAGCGCCTTGCGACGAGGGGCGGACGCCGCCGAAGCGGCGCCCTGTTGCTTTGCATCGTCAAGCTGGATAAACGAGGAATCTGGTTGCTTGGGGTCAGCGTCCTTGGATTTATTGGACACAGCCCTCACCTACCGACGTTTGGTGAACACGAACACGCCGACGATGGCGAGACCGATGACGCCGGCAGCAACGCCAACAATGGCGAGCGGGTTGGTGCCAGCCTCCTGCTCGGAGGCACTAGAGGACTTCTTAGCAGTGGTCGTGGAAGCAGCACCCGTATCGGACTTGGAATCGGACTTCTTGTCGGACTTGCTGTCCTTCTTGTCAGACTTCTTCTCGTCCTTCTTATCGGACTTATCGGTGTCCTTCTTGTCGGACTTGTTGTCCTTGGTCTCGGTCTTGGTCGACACCGTCGTCTTGGTCGTCGGCTTATGACCCGGGGCGATAGCGCCGCCGGCCTGCTGGCCCTTAGAGCCGGAGCCGGAACCCGTGCCAGTGCCAGCGCCAGCGCCGGAACCGTTGCCAGCGCCACCGTTGCCACCATTAGTGCCAGAACCGCCATTGCCGCCAGGGTTAACGGCATTCTTGGTCCACTTGGCATACAGCGTCAGATCGGCCGTCACCGGCGCGATAAAGTCATACGCCTGCGTGCAAGCCTCATCGGTATACCAACCGCCGAAAGTATAGCCATCGCGCGTCGGATCGGCCGGCTTGACCAGCTTGCCATCGGCCGTAGTCTGGAAGTCGACCTTAGAACCCTCGCCAGTCTCAAACGAGACCTTAACGCCACCACTCAGCTTGAAAAGCGTGCCGGAATCGTTGATGTAGTAGAGGTTACCCTTGGCATCGCAGGCAATCGGCGAGTCACAGTAATTGTTGTGTCCCGCCGCGCTAAACGCACCGGTCGCCTGTGCGTCACCCATCTTGTAGCGATACGCGCCACCGCCCGAGGTGTAGTTCACATAGTCGGAAGTCGCACCATAGTTGACAGTGAAATAAACGTACGTGTCATCCGCCTGGACACTCACGAGCGGTGCGCCCTTAATGCCACCGGCAGGAAGCACGGAGCCATCGGCAGACGAAACCAACGTCGTAGCAAAGTCATTATCAAGGTCGACAATCGCCAGCGCCGAACCGCCAGAAACCTCGCCACCGACAATCAGCTTATTGCCATACAGCGTGGGCATGCAGGCACAACCCGTAAGACCAAGATCGATGACGCGTTCTTCGGAAATGCGCGAAGAGGCCCTTGCGTTTGCGTCCGACAGTGCCAGCACGTGGAGCTTGCCGTCACGCGAGATCACATAGGCATGCTTGCCGTCTTTGGACAGTACACAGCTGGAGTTGACGATGGCACCAACCGAAACGCTGCCGAGCACATCACCCGTCGACTTGCTCAGCATCTCAACGGTACCTGCACTCGTCGGAACCAGAATATAGCCGTCGCCCACTGTAGCGCTCGTCCAGTAGTAGCCCTCATCAGCATTAACATGCTGCCAAGAAACAGCGCCGGTCAGTATATTAATACGCGTCAGATGACCGTTATTGTACGTACTCGTTCCATAGTCGACATCAACGGTGCCAACGTAGAGATAGTTGCCATCGACCGTCAACTGGGAATTTGACTGGGCAGATTTGCTCACAGAGTCAGTGACCCAAACCGTCGTCAGCGTATCGGCCGTCAGAGCCTGGACCGCACCGCCGTCGAGCGGGACGATGACCAAGCCTTTCGTATAAATCGGACGCGTGGTGTAGCCAATCGCAGTCTGAAGGTTCGACTCGGCAAGCACCTTGCCCGACTCGGCGTCGATCTTAAGCAAACGCTTGTTCACGGCAAGGTAAACGTTGCCGTTCACGACAATAGGCTCGCTCGCATTGGGATACGTGGCACCCGAGTAGGCCCTCCAATCGAACGTCCAAGAGCTTGCCAGCGTGCCCGTAGGCGTGGACACGTTCTTGACCACCGCATTGGAATTGCCGCTCCAGTCGGCTTTCCAACCGGTCGGGCGCGAAGCGCTCGGATCGACTACGACTTCATCGGGATTAGGAACGGTGTCGCCAGGGGCGTAAGCCCAGACGATTTTGTCGCCCGACTTGAGCACGTAATCGCTATCGAGCTGAGGCCCGGGAACGCCATTAACAAAGAACGACCATGCACCCGACAGCTCGGTGCCATCAAGCGGGGAGACAAGACTATGAACACCCCAATAACCAAATTGGTCGTACATCTTGGACTCAATGCCAATGGCATCGAAGTAGGCAGCGGAAGCGTCCTTGATCGTCGTGCCCTCGACAAACACCTGCGTCGAAGGATCGGTCCAGCGCTGCGCCTTCTCATCCTTCTTACCGATGATCTCCATTGAAACGGAAACCTGGCCGGGCATGGTTCCATCAAAGCCATAGACCCAGGTAACCTTGTCCCCGGCCTTGAGTGTGTAATTGCCCGCGCCGACATTGGCCGCCTGACCGTTAACGAAGAACTGCCAGAATTTCCAAGTGTTTTCGTTAACTTTCTCGCTCGAAAGCGTCACGGTCTTGTTGAACGGTGAAGTCAGCGACTCGAGATACCAGCCGTACGTGCCTTTCCCCGTTTTGGCGCCAATGCCGGCCTTTTTAAAGGCCTGCTCGGAAAGATCAGCAGCGGTCGTGCCCTCTTCCACCAAAGCTGTCGTGGGCTGCGCCCATGTCTGCTGAGCGCCCGAGGCGTCCTGGCCGACAACGGTGCAGCTAACGGAAATCTGATTGGCGGGCGCGGGGTCACCGTACTTCGAGTAGCACCAGACGACGGAGTCGCCGTCCTTGAGCGTGTAGCCGCCCGCGCCGACCTCGGAGGCGCTGCCGTTGACGAACAGCTGCCAGTACGCGCCGGTCGCCGAGTCGTAGCCGAGCTTGCGGTCCTTATCGAAGGGCGACGTGATCGTGTTGAGCGCCCAGCCCCAGGTGCCGTTGGGATCATAATCGGTGGTCAGGCCGGCCTGCTTGAAGAGCTGCTCGGAGAGGTCGGCCGCGGTCGAGCCCTCCTTCAGCGTGATCCGCTGCGCGGCGGCCCAGGTCTGCTGGGCGCCCTTGGCGTCGGTGCCGACGACGGAGCACGTGGCAGAGACATCCTGGCTCTCGGCCTTGGCAGGCTGAGTCTTGGCCTCTCCAGCGGCAGAGACAACGGCGGCGTCCTGCTTCGAGGCATCGGACGTCGATGCAACCGGCGCCTCATTGCCTGCAGCGCTATCGTCCTCAGTCTTGTCGGTAGGGCCCGAAGTTGTCGCGGCGGCATCTTGCTCGGCAGTGCCCCCATTCGCCACCACGCCGCTCGCATTGAGGTCGGCAGCGGGGCTTGTCGCGGACTCACCAGAGCCGTTCTCGTCCGGCGTCGCAGCCTGAGCCACAGCCTCGGCAATGCCCTCGGCGCCCTCGGCCCACAGCTGAGCCGGCGTGGTGCCAAAGGCCATCGCGAAGGCCAGGAATGCCGCCAGGCCGCGCTTGGCTACGCCGCATGCAATCGCGCCACGGCGATGCAACGAGGCGCGCTCGCGCTCGTCCTCAAACATATCCATTTGTCCCCCATTGTCTGTACTTGGAGCGTTGCCTTGAGGCTGCCCCACGTCATCGCGCATGTTGCGCTCGAGTTCCCCCATCGGGGTCCCCCTTCCCTCCAGAGCCCTATGCACACCGGCGGCATACGCCGCAGCCGCACGCAAGATGGGAGGCGATCCGACTTAACCTTAACGACTCGGGCGCGCCGTCCGATCTGCGACGCGAACATCCCGAGCCAAGAGGAATTACGGTTACTGGTACAGCCGGGGACTTGCACCCCGATTCTCCCAAACGCGCAGGAAAACCGCGCATTCGTGCGTCTCCGCACCACCATCTAGGCCATCGATTATTACCGTCAAAATGGTATCACGCAAAAGGGCCTCGCACACAGGCGAAGCCCAAGGTAAAAGCTATTGTTTGCGATAGGAAAATGCGGTGACGGCCGCAGCCTCTAGTGCTTGCCGCCGTGGCTGTTGAGCCAGATATTGCGGCCCAGCATAAGCGCCAGCACCAGCGCGCTCACGTAGCCCATAAAGCCAATGACCGGGATACCAAACACAACCGGCTCGATGCGCGCGTAGTACACCACCGACGAACCGATAAACAGACCGGCGATCACGATAGCCATCGACATGCGGTCGATAATTCCGCCCAGCTGTCGCAGCGCCTTATCGCTGCTCATGATCTGCGTGTTCACCTTAAGCTGGCCGCGCGTGAGCATACGCGAAGCCAAGCCCAAATACTCGGCCGCCTCGAGCGAGCCTTTTGCCGCGCGATAGCTGCTCGCGGCAAGATCGCGGCTCATCTCGCGCATGCGGGCGTAGGTGCTCTTCTCGTTTTTGATGTGCGTCTGGATGATCTGGATCATGTTGACGTTGGGCATGTACTCGGTCAACAGGCCCTCGAGCGTCACCATGCCGCGGGCGAACATCGTCACCACGCTCGGCAGCTCAACGTCATTCTTACGCGCGAGGTTTAACAGCGAGGTCAAAAACTCGCCGATATCCAGATCCTTCAGGTCAAGGCCCGCAAAGTCTGCGACGATAAAGTCCAAATCGGACAAAAAGGCCGAATGATCGAGCTCGGCCGAATCGCCACGCGTCACGGCGAAGCGCATGAGCGAATCCTTGAGCTTGGGCACGTCACCCTCGGCCACGGCGAAAATCATGTCCTTGACGATACCGCGATCGTGACTCGACATGCGTCCGACCATGCCCAAGTCGATAAAGTAAACGATGCCGTCCTTGAGAATAATGTTTCCCGCATGCGGGTCGGCATGGAAAAAGCCGTCGTCGAGCACCTGCGTCGAGTAGTCCTCGACAATCGCGGCACCGATCTTTTCCAAGTCATAGCCCTCGGCCACCAAGCGTTCAGGATCGGCGATCGAAATGCCGTCGACGTAGTCCATAACCACCACGTGCTCGGTGCACAAGTCCAGATAGGATTTAGGGCACGTCACGCCATGAACGCTCTTATGGAACTCGTAGAAGTCGTTGAGGTTTTTGGCCTCGGCCAAAAAGTTGGTCTCCTCGCGAAACGAGGTCCACAACTCCTCGACTACGCCGTGCAGGTCAACAAATTGATCGGTGTTGACGAACTTGGAAACGATACGCACCACCGAGCGGATGATATCGATGTCCTGTGCCATAACCTGCTGCGCACCGGGGCGCTGCACCTTGACGGCCACGTCCTCGCCCGTCACCAGACGGGCGCGGTGCACCTGCGCGAGCGATGCGCTACCAAGCGGATTGGGGTCGATCGCATCGAACATCTCCCCCAGGCGCAGGCCGTATTCTTCTTCCAGACAACTGAGTACGACCTCGTACGGCACCGGCTCCACGTCGGAGCGCAGACGACGCAGCTCGTCGCAAAAGCGTTGCGGCAGAATCTCGGACCGGTTAGCCAGAATCTGCCCCATCTTGACGAACATGGGGCCGAGTTCCTCGAGCAGACGGCGCAAACGAACCGGCGTGAGGTTGTCCCACACGCGGTACTTTTTGACCAGGCGAACAATCTGCCCGATGCGCTCGCGGCGACCCGCCGGCGTGAGCTGGTATTCCTCGTCCGGCGCCATCGCGTCGGGCTCCTCTGGCACCATATCGACAGCGCGCGGCTTCTTGCGAGCGCCCGAGACGGCGGCGTCGACCTCATCGACAACCGCCGCCTCGTCACCCAAGGGATCTAGATTGTTGTAATCGGTGGTGGAATCTGCCATCTGCGCTGCTACTCGGCCTCTTCGGTATCCTTCGCATCGTCGGGCTCAACGGACTCGACGGGCACCGAGGTCACGTTGTCCTCGACCGAATCGACGATGTCGCGCACATGGGCCAGGAAGGCCGTACGCTCGGGCGCGGTCATAACGCGGACGCGAGCCAGAATGAGCTCGTCGAGCACGCGTTGGGCCGCGGTCTCGCCCTGCATGCCCAAGCGCTCGGTCAGATCGGAGATGGTACCGCCGGCCTGCTCGAACATGTCGGACACGCTGCGGGCGATATCGGGGGTGGCGGTGTCCTTGCGGACCTGCTCGCCTTTGGTGTTAAGGTCGTCGAGGACCTTCTTGCCGCCTTCGACAGCAACGGCGGCAGCGCCAAAGCCCACGTTGATGGCGCCGTTAACAAGCTGATCGAGTTTCATAACCATGGTTGTCTCCAATCACAAACAACTGCATTGGCGTTCTTGTACCCAAGATTGAGTGAAAGCGACAAAGCGTTTTAGCGCTATTCGATCGACGGGAAATCCCTATCTCACGTTGTCGTTCATCGCGAAAGAGTTCTTCATGGCGCAGCTCGTGGTGTAGAGCACCTTGCCCAACAGGGCATCGGTCTCCACGCGCACGAGCTCGGCAAACTCCTCGTTGGCGCGTGCAAGCTCGGCAGGCCCCTCGGCCTCGGGCAGAACGGCTACGGCAGCGTCGACGTCATGAATCTGCTTGTGGCCCATGCCGCCGACCTTCTCCTGATAATCCTCGACTGCGCGGCCGCACTCATGGAAGCGGACGTCGGCCAGCGCGCCGATCAGGCGGTTGGCCCAGTAGAAGTTTTCGGACGTCACGCGAGCCTGCGTGTCGGCAAAGTACTCGGGCATGGTCTCGACGTTGGCGTACAGCGGAACCAGCGCGTTAAACGAGTTGGAGCCAAAGGCCATCCACTGCACGGCGCGGTAGGCCGGATGCGCATAGGGGCGCAGCTGCAGCACAGCGAGCTGGCTGTTGCGGTTGATGCCGATGGGGCGATAGGCGCCACGCGTGGCGGGCGTGCCCTTGCTGCCGTAGCAGTCGTACTCCGTGCCCTGGTAGTGGCTCGAGAGTACGTACTTGATGTCCTCGATGGTCACCTTACGCTCGGGCACGCGGCTCCAGGGGATGTCATCGCTCTCGGGCGTGTAGTCGGCGTCGGGGCCGTCCCACACATCGCTGGGGTTAAGGCAGCGCTGCATGTACCACGCGCGCGGCGTGTTGTAGACATGGTCGCTGTCGCTGTGCGAGCCAAAGGCCTCGCGCGGGTTAAAGATCGCAGCCGGGCCGTCGCCATCGACGCCCAGCGTCAGGTCCAGATGCCACTCGGCCATCCAGGCACGCAGGTCGGCGGAGCACATGTGGTCGGCCTGGGCGCCCTCGGCGTCATCCAGGTCAAAGCTGTCGATACCCAGCTGGTTGGGCATGGTCACATAGGCGTCATCGGGCACGCGCTTGGCGATCCAGTGGTGGCCGCCGATGGTCTCGAGCCACCAGATCTCGTCCACGTCGCTAAAGGCGATGCCGTTGTTCTCGTAGGTGCCATAACGCTCGAGCAGGTCACCCAGAATGCGTACGCCGTCGCGGGCAGATTTGGCATATGGCAGCACCAGGGTCACCATGTCCTCCTCGCCCAGGCCACCGGGCTGTGCCGGAACGTATCCGTCCTCGCCCTCGTTGCCCTTGGCGGGCACGTAGTCCACAAGCGGGTCGGCACCGCGGACGCGCTCGTTGGTGGTGAGCGTCTCGGTTGCGGACATGCCCACATTGAGCTCGTTGAAACCGGCCTCGGCCCAGATACCGTGGCCCGGGACAACATCGGGGACGCTCGTATAGCGCATGGGGTTATCGGGCAGCTCAACGGTCAGGTGGCTCAGGACGCTCGTGTAGACACGCGGCTGCTCGTCGGGATGCACCACGCGCATACGCTTGGGCTCAAACACCCCGTTGGACGAGTCCTCGTTGCGGGCGACAAGCGTCGACCCGTCGTAGCTCGCATTCTTACCAACCAAAATCGTTGTGCACGGCATGCGCATCCTCCTTGAGCGAAGAAATCAAACGATAACAGTGTATCGCTTCGGCGCAGAAAGGGCGAAACCACGGCGCTGGCAACCCCTGTGGGCAAAAAACGCCTATTTCGATGCGCGCTCCGCCGCCTCGATCACGTGCTTGGCGAGAATCGCCGTGGTCACAGCCCCCACGCCGCCCGGCACCGGAGTAATTGCGCCAACGATCGGTTCCGCAGCATCAAAATCGACGTCCCCGACCAGCTTGCTAGCGGCCTCGTCCCAATTAATGCCAACATCGATGATTGTCTGGCCCCCACGAACCGCATCCGCGCCAATCGTGCGTGCGCGTCCAACGGCCGCAACCACAATATCAGCCGCACGGCACTCGGCAGCCAAGTCGCGCGTATGCGTATGGCACGTCGTCACCGTGGCATTGCGAGCCGTAAGCATGGCGGCAACGGGACGGCCAATCACGAGCGACCGACCGACGACCGCGACCTTGGCCCCATCCAGCTCAACGCTGTAATGGTCCAGCAACGCCAACACGGCTTCTGCCGTGCAAGGAGCAAAGCCCTCGCCTCGCCCCGAAAGCGTGGTGAGCAGCGAGGCCGGCGTCATGGAGTCAACATCTTTGGCGGGATCGAGCGCCTCGGCAACCGCATCCTCGTCAAGCCCAGCGGGCAACGGGCGAAACATCAGGCAGCCATGAACAGCGGGGTCGGCATTGATGCCCTCGATAGCCGCCAGCAGCTCATCCTGCGAAACATCGGCGGGTAGCAAAACGCGGCGAGCCTCAATGCCAACCTTCTCGCAGCGCTTGAGGGCGCCGCGCTCGTAGGACAGGTCGTCCTCGCGCTCGCCCACACGAACGATGGCCAGTGTCGGCACGATGCCCTGTTCGCGCAGGGCGGCGCAACGAGCGGCAAGTTCCTCGGTCAAAGCGGGGGCAACGGGAGCACCCTTGAGCAGTTCGGCCATGGCTATCCCCTCTTCCTTGCGGCGTCAGCAGCACGGCGCGCCAGTGCATCGGCGCGCGGCAGCCACGTGTCGAGCAGTTCATCGCACGCCGCCTCGAGTTCCTCGGCGCGCGCCCGGTCTTTCATAGATGTGGTGTTGGCAAAGAGCGTCAGGCTCGCGCCTTGCCTGGC
>URGF01000009.1 GCA_900547285.1 uncultured Collinsella sp. | reverse complement strand
GATCGCGAGTTCCGCACGAGCCGGAGAGCACTTAATGTGCTCTCCGTGCGAGTCAGGACTGTCCGAGCAGGCGACCTTATATGTCTGCCGCCCGGCGGCGGGGCTCCTCGCCAGTCCCCCTCAGCTAGTTCTTCAGCGAGTTCAGCGGCGCCGGGAAGCGTCCACCGCGATGGGCAAGCACGGTGCCGGCGTTGGGGTTCACCGGCATGATGGGCGCACGGCCGAACAGGCCGCCGTACTCGACGCAGTCGCCCACGCCCTTGCCGATGGCGGGAATCACGCGGACGGCCGTGGTCTTGTTGTTGATGACGCCGATGGCCATCTCGTCGGCGATGATGCCGGCGATGGTCTCGACCGGGGTGTCGCCGGGGATGGCGATCATGTCCAGGCCAACGGAGCACACGCAAGTCATGGCCTCGAGCTTCTCGAGCGAAAGCGCGCCGGCTTCGACGGCGGCGATCATGCCGGCGTCCTCGGACACGGGGATGAAAGCGCCGGAGAGACCGCCCACGCTGGAGCTGGCCATAACGCCGCCCTTCTTGACGGCATCGTTGAGCATGGCGAGTGCGCAGGTCGTGCCCGGGCCACCGCAGGTGCCAACACCGATGATCTCGAGGATGCGGGCAACGGAATCGCCGATGGCAGGCGTAGGCGCCAGCGACAGGTCGACGATGCCCTTCTCGACACCCAGGCGACGGGCGGCCTCGCGGCTCATGAGCTCACCGGCACGGGTGATCTTAAAGGCGGTCTGCTTAATCTTCTCGGCGACCTCCATCATCGATGCGGAATCGGGCAGCGTCTCCAGGGCTGCGGCCATAACGCCGGGGCCCGAGACGCCTACGTTGATGACGGCGTCGGCCTCGCCACCGCCGTGGACGGCGCCCGCCATAAACGGGGAGTCCTCGACCATGTTGGCAAAGCAGACAAACTTGGAAGCGCCGACGGAATCCTGGTCGGCCGTGAGTTTGGCGGCATCGATGATGGTCTGGGCGGCCATGAGCACGGCATCCATGTTGATACCGGCGCGCAGGCTGGCGACGTTGACGCTGGAGCAGACGCGGCTCGTGGTGGCGAGCGCCTGGGGGATGGACTGGATGACGCGGCGGTCGGCGTCGCCGATGCCCTTCTGGACGAGCGCGGAGAAGCCGCCCAGGTAATCGATGCCGAGCGTCTCGGCCGCGCGGTCGAGGGCGTGCGCGATGGGGGTGAGGTCCTCATCCTTGCAGCATGCGGCGATCTGCGCCACCGGGGTGACGGAAACGCGCTTGTTGACGATGGGGATACCGTACTCGCGCTCGAGGTTCTCGGCGGTCTCGACCAGATGCTCAGCCGTGTGCGTCACGTGGTCGTAGATCTTCGTGCACATGCGGTCGAGGTTCTCGTCACCGCAACCCATGAGCGAAACACCCATGGTGATGGTCCTGATGTCGAGGTTCTGCTCCTCAACCATGCCGCGGGTTTCCGCGATTTCTGCGGGCGTGATCGCCATCCTTGCGCTCCTATCTGCCAAAACGAGCATAGACTTTTCTATTCTAACGTGCCGCACGTGCCAAGTGGCGCATGCGGCACGTTTTGGTGCGGGGTTGTTTCCGTTGTGTTACTGGCCAAAGACCTCTTCGGCGATGCGTGCGCTCTCGGCGGCATCCTTGGCGTAGTAGTCTGCGCCGATCTGCTTGGCGTATTCGGGGGTGAGCACGGCACCGCCTACGATGATCTTGACGCCCGGCACCTCGGCATGGAGCAGCTTGATGGTCTCCTCCATGGCGACGACCGTGGTGGTCATAAGCGCCGAGAGGCCGACGAGTTTGATATCGCGCTCCTTGACGGTCTTGAGTACCTCCTGCGGATCGACGTCGCGGCCCAGGTCAAAGACGGTGTAGCCGTAGTTGTCAAGCAGCATTTTGACGATGTTCTTGCCAATATCGTGGATGTCGCCCTTGACGGTGGCCACGCAGATCTTGCCCTTGTCGGCAATCTCGCCGGCGGGCATCAGACGCTTGATGGTGTCGAAGCCCACGCGCGCGGCCTCGGCCGAGGCCATAAGCTGCGGCAGGAAGAACTTGCCCTGGTCAAAGAGGACGCCCACTTCGTCGAGGGCGGGGATAAAGTGATTGTTGATGAGGTCCATGGCGTCGTGGTCTGCCAGCAGACGCTCGGTCTCGGCAGCAATCTCGCCTTTGCGGCCCGAGACGACCATGCGACGAATCGGGTCGTCGTTGCCGTCGGAGCCGGCGGTGCCAGCAGCGGGTGCGGCATCGCTCGATGCTGACTGAGCGGCCGCCGGGTTGGCGGCAATCTTGTACGGGTCGGTCCAGCCGGCGTAGCGCTCGATGTATCCGGTCGAGCCCTCGTCCTCGACGCTCAACACGCGATAGCTGTAGACGGTGTCCATAAAGCGCTTGGAACCTGGGTTCATGATGGGGGCGTCCAGGCCCGCGCCAAAAGCGGCAGCCAAAAAGACCGAACCCAGCAGCGGGCGGGCAGGCAGGCCAAAGCTGATGTTCGACACGCCGAGCGCGCATTTGACGCCCAGGCGCTCCTTGCACAGGGACATGGCGCGCAGGATCTGTTCGGCTTGGCGTTGATTGGTCGAGGCGGTCATGACCAGACAGTCGATGAGGATACGGTCCGGGCCGATGCCGTAACGGGCGGCTTCGGCCACAATGCGCTCGGCGATGGCGAAGCGGGCCTCGGCGGTATCGGGGATGCCGCCTTCGTCGAGCGTAAGGCCGACGACGTTGGTGCCGTAGTGGGCGACCAGTGGAAAGATCTCATCCATGATCTGCTGTTTGCCATTGACCGAGTTGATGATGGGCTTGCCGGCGTAGCGGCGCACAGCGGCCTCGACGGCTGCGGGGTCGGTGGAGTCGATCTGCAGCGGCAGCAGCGTGGAGCCCTGGAGCTGCTCGGTCGCCTGTTGGATGATCTTGACCTCGTCGATCTCGGGCAGGCCCACGTTGACGTCCAGAATGTCGGCGCCCTGTTCCTGCTGGCTGATGCCCTGGCTCACGACGTAGTCCAGGTCGCCGTCGCGCAGGGCCTGCTGCAGGCGCTTTTTGCCGGTGGGGTTGATGCGCTCGCCGATGACGGCGATCTTGTGGCCGTCGCAGGGAAGGTCCACGACCGTTTGGGCGCTCGTGACCGACATGCTGGGCTTGCGGTGGCGCGGGCTGGGCGTGTGGTTGTCGATAAGCGTGCGCAAGGCCGCCATGTGCGCCGGCGTGGTTCCGCAGCAACCGCCCACGACGCTTACGCCGTCGGCGATCATGCCGGCGACGGCCTTGGCGTATTCGGGGGCCTGGATGTCAAAGACGGTGTTACCGTCGTCGTCTACGTGGGGGAGTCCCGCATTGGCCTGCACCATAACGGGCTTGTCCGTAACGGTGAGCATACGCGCGGCGAGTCCTCGGAGCTCGGCCGGGCCCTGGCTGCAGTTGATGCCCAAAACGTCGGCGCCGATGGCGTCGAGGGTGATGGCGGCGACCTCGGGGCTCGTGCCCAAGAAGGTGCGGCCGTCTTCCTCAAAGGTCATGGTGGCAAAGACGGGCAAGTCGGAATTCTCGCGGCAGGCGAGGACTGCCGCCTTGATCTCGGCCAGGTCGGTCATAGTCTCGATAATAAAGAGGTCCACACCCGCGGCGACGCCAGAGCGCACCTCCTCGGCAAAGAGGTCGTAGGCCTCGTCGAAGCTGAGGGTACCCAAGGGGCGCAGCAGCGCGCCGATGGGGCCGATGTCGCCGGCGACGTAGCGGGCGCCGGCCTCGCGGGCGCAGGTGACGGCTGCGGCAAAGACGTCTGCCACGGTGGCGGCGCCGTCGAGCTTGTGGGCGTTGGCGCCAAAGGTGTTGGCGGTGATCACGTCGCAGCCGGCCTCGACATATTGACGTTGGATATCGGTGATAACCTGGGGTTCCTCAAAGTTGAGCAGCTCGGGCAGGGCTCCGGCCTTCATGCCGGCCGCCTGCAGCATGGTGCCCATGCCGCCGTCGAACAGCAGATGCCCCGTGCCCTCGATGGCCGCACGCAGGCGATCGTCCTTAATGCGCAGATCGTCGATCGTGCGCGTCTTGTACGTGGCACCGTTGCGACGTGCGGCATCAACGGGTGCCGCCAATGCAGTGCCGTCAGAATCATGAGTGATAAGCGGAGTAAACATCGAGGGCTCCTAATGGCTGGAATAGCAGGTGGTGTGGGCGGCGCGGAAGCGACAGTGCTCGCGCATGCGGCAGATATTGCAGGTGGGGCGGCTCCGGGCGTCGTGGACCTCGCCGTCGAACAGACCGATCACCGCGGTCACGCTCTTGGTGGGCATGAGCAGGCTGGTGGGCGTGACGGTAAGCCCGATGAGCCGCGTGGCGTTGAGCGCGTCCACGATTGAGCGCTGTGCCGTAAGCGGGCAGTCGCCGTAGCCGGGACTGAAGCGCCAGTTGCCGGCGAGTCCGTGTGCGGCGGCCGCAGCCTTGACCTGCTGGTCCATCTGCTCGACGGCGGCTTCTACATAGGCAGAGCATGCGGCGTCGAGCACGGCTCCCTCCAGGGGCTGCTGGGCTCCCGTGGTGCGCAGGCGACGCTCGGCGTCCATGCCGAGGGTGCATGCCATGAGCGCGGCAAATCGGGCGTCTTTGAGATGTCGATAGATATCGCGACCCCGCAGATCAACGTTGGTGCCGACCAAGCGGATGCAGGGCTCGCCCTGCTCGTCCACGCCCGTGGCATCGACGGCAAACACGCGTCGCACGCCACGGGGTTCAATGTCCAGCTCCAGACGCTCAACGACAAGCTCAATACGCTGCGACAGCTCGGGCTCAATTTGCTGACCGCTGTAGCCCAGATAGCGCAGCATCTCGGCACGATCGACGCGGGGGTGGTGGGCATCATCGATACGATAAAGCGCCGGCGACGCAAGGTCGGCCGGCACTTCGACAGCGGTTGTATCGATGTGCGGTTTTTCCATTACCCCAGGCGCTCCATAATGGTTGCGGCGATTGCAGGACGATTCATAGTGTACAGGTGCAGACCGTCGGCGCCGTGCTCCTTAAGGTCGCAAAGCTGACGGGCGGCATAATCTACACCGGCTGCCTGCAGGCTCTCGGGGTCGTTCTCGTACTTGGCGAGAATCTTGATGACGGGGGAGGGCAGCGACGCGCCGCACATAAAGACCATGCGGCTGATCTGTGACTTGCCCATAAACGGCATGATGCCCGCGGTAATGGGCACGGTGATGCCGGCCTTGTCGGCAAGCTCGCGAAAACGGTAGAAGCACTCGTTATCAAAGAAGAGCTGCGTCACAAAGAAGCTCGCGCCGGCGTCCTGTTTTTGCTTGAGGTATTCGACCGAAGCGTTGAGGTCCTCACAGGCAATGTGGCCCTCGGGGTAGGCCGCGGCGCCCACACAAAAGCCGGCGTCGACAAGCTCGGGGATGAGCTCGCGGGCGTAGGGGTAGTCCGAGGCGGGCTTGTCATCCTCGGTCGCGCCAGCGGGCAGATCACCGCGCAGGGCCAGGATGTTTTCTACGCCGGCGGAGCGGTATTCGTCGATCTTGGCGGCGATATCGGCGTGCGAGCGGCCCACGCAGGTGAGGTGCGCCACCGAGGGCGTATTGAATTCGCTCGTAATCATTTGCGCGATGGGGGCGGTGGTGGCGCCGTTGCCCGAGCCGCCGGCAGAGCAGGTGACCGAGACAAAGCTCGGCGAAAGCTTGCACAGATTGCCTGCCACCTCGCGAGCCGTGTTGAGGGTAAGCTCGCCCTTGGGCGGGAACATCTCAAACGAAACGGGTGCGGTGCCCTGGGATGCTGCCTGCTTAAAAACCTCGTCGACGCGCATATCGTGCTCCTTTAGATACGTAATAGCGTGATGTGTTGTAAGGATTCTACAGCACCACTGTGTCACGGTGGAGTTTCACTCGCTATTCGGGGATACCAATCAAAGATGCCTTGCTATCGACATTCCCTATAGCAGAGCGGTCAATCTAGGATGGGACTATAAAGACTGGTATCTGATGCGAAATACCAGTTAATAGAGCCCCATCCCAAATTGACTACCCTTAAACCATGGGGAGAGGTCTGCAATTTATACAGTTGATTGGCTGTTGAGGGCGGCAACGCCGCCGCGATGCGGTAACCTCATTGATTGGTTTCGTGACAGCAACATAACGGTAATGTTGCGGAAACACGACGAGTCTAAGCTATGACTCGTTCGTTAGTAATCAACACCGCTTCTCACGCGGTGCCGATACGAAGGGAGTTCCGTATGGCCGAACTTACTGACCGCTTCGGGACCATGGTGTTCTCTGAGGAAGTCATGAAGGACTACCTCCCCAAGGACATTTGGAAGCGCCTTGCTGCAACCCTCGAGGACGGTGAGCCGCTCGACCTGGATGTGGCCAACGCCGTTGCCCACGCCATGAAGGTCTGGGCCATCTCCAAGGGCGCGACGCACTACGCGCACTGGTTCCAGCCGCTTTCGGGCATTACTTCCGAGAAGCACGACAGCTTCCTGGAGCCCAACCACGACGGCACCGCCATTACCAAGTTTACGGGCAAGAACCTCATCCAGGGCGAGCCGGACGCCTCCAGCTTCCCCAACGGCGGCCTGCGTGCCACCTTCGAGGCCCGTGGCTACACCGCTTGGGATCCCACCAGCCCCGCATTCATTAAGGACGATGTCCTGTGCATCCCCACGGCTTTTTGCTCCTACACGGGCGAGGCCCTGGACAAGAAGACCCCGCTGCTGCGCTCCATGACCGCACTCTCGCGTGAGTCCAAGCGCGTTTTGGCGCTGTTTGGTAAGACCCCCAAGAAGGTCGTTCCTTCCGTGGGCGATGAGCAGGAGTACTTCCTGATCAAGAAGGACGCTTACCGCAAGCGCAGGGACCTGGTCATCACCGGTCGCACCCTCTTTGGCGCTGCTCCCTGCAAGGGCCAGGAGCTCGAGGAGCACTACTTTGGCGCTATCCGCCCCACCGTCTCGTCCTATATGAAGGACCTGGACGATGAACTGTGGGCGCTTGGCATTCCTGCCAAGACCAAGCACAACGAGGTCGCTCCCTGCCAGCATGAGCTCGCCCCTGTCTACGGCGAGGTCAACGAGGCCATCGACCAGAATCTGGTCATGATGGAGAAGATGAAGCTCATCGCCTCCCGCCACGACTTGGTCTGCCTGCTGCACGAGAAGCCCTTCGAGGGCATCAACGGTTCGGGCAAGCACAATAACTGGTCGCTTGGCACCGAGTCCGAGAACCTGCTCGACCCGGGCGACACCCCGCTCGACAACCTGCAGTTCATCGTCTTCCTCACCGCGGTGATCGAGGCCGTCGATAACTATCAGGAGCTCCTGCGTGCCTCCGTTGCCTCGGCCGGCAACGATCATCGTCTGGGCGCCAACGAGGCTCCTCCGGCGATTATGTCCATCTTCCTGGGCGACCAGCTTACCGAGGTCGTCGAGAAGATCATCGATGGCAAGGCTTCCGTCCATGCCACGCGCGGCGTGCTCGACCTGGGCGCCGATACCCTGCCCAAGCTGATGCAGGACAACACCGACCGCAACCGTACCTCCCCGTTCGCCTTCACCGGCAACAAGTTCGAGTTCCGTGCCTGCGGCTCCGAGCAGAACGTCTCCGACTCCAACCTGGTGCTCGATGCTGCCGTGGCCAAGTCGCTCAAGTCTTTCGCCGACGCACTCGAGGGTACGCCCGAGGATAAGTTCCAGGACGCCGCGCTCGAGTACTGCAAGAAGGTGCTGACCGATCACCAGCGCATCCTGTTCTCCGGCGACGGTTACTCCGACGAGTGGCCCATCGAGGCCGAGAAGCGCGGCCTTGCCAACAACAAGACCACGGCCGACGCTCTTCCCGCCTTTGTTTCCGATAAGGCCATTGCGCTCTTTGAGGAGACGGGCGTCCTGACCAAGGCCGAGGCCCAGTGCCGCTATGACTGCAAGCTCGAGAAGTACAACAAGCTCATGAACATCGAGGCTACCACGATGGTTCGCGAGGCGCGTCGTACCTATCGCCCGGTCATTACCGCCTATGCTACCAAGGTCGCTAAGGGCCTTGAGACTATTCGTGCCGCCGGTGCTGAGGCCGCCATGCAGTGCGAGCAGAACACGCTCAACAAGCTCTGCAATGGTATCACCGCCATCAACGACTCCATTAAGGCGCTCGACGCCGTGCATCAGAAGGCCGAGGCTCTCGATGGCCAGGAGCAGGCCAACGTGTATGCACACGAGGTCGTTCCCGCTATGGATACGCTGCGCGCCGCCGTGGATGCCATGGAGGAGATCGTGGCCGCCGACTACTGGCCGGTTCCGACCTACGACGACATCCTGTTCTACGTGTAGAGCGTAACTGACATATCGTCACGGTATTGAGCCGGGGTCCGCATCGCGCGGGGCCCGGCTATTTGTTTGCGAAGGACGCTTTGGATCCCGCTTTGCAACTGATTCGCCCACGCAATAAGGGGTCGTGGGCAAAAAACGTCAAATATGAGTACTGTCACAAGCCCTGTAGCATTATCTTTTTGCAAAATATGCAGTGTTACGCAACATATGTCCAAGTACTTAGCTGATAAATGCCTGCAATTCCTCCGCCGTAGGACGCCTTGTGTCCAAATCGCCTTCTGATGGCATGAAATCGCTGTTACTAAATTGGTAACAGTACTCATATTTGCTATTTTTTGTCCACGGGCCCTTGGATGACAGTGTGATTTTATGCCTTCGGGGTTCGAATCCCGGCGTATGGGTAGCAAAAAGCCCGCTACCGAATTGGTAACGGGCTTCTCAGATTCTGTGGTGCCCCCAGCGGGATTCGAACCCGCGATATCCACCTTGAAAGGGTGGCGTCCTTGGCCGCTAGACGATGGGGACAGCGGGAAAGAGTATAGCAGACTTTTTTGCCGGCGCGTATATCGTTGGCAAACTGGAAAACCACCACAAAGGTACCTGTCCCCTTTGTGGTGGTTGGGGCGTTAGGGGAGGAGCTTCATGGCGGCGTCGTGGGCGGCGTGCTCGTAGGTGTCGTCGAGGGGTTTGAGCGGCAGCAGGGCGGCGGCCTGTGTGTCGCCACGGCGCTCGAGGGCGTGCGCGATGAGCCAGTCGGCGAGTTCGGGGTTCTTGGGCAGCGCCGGGCCATGCAGGTACGTGCCGATGACACCCTTGTAGATGAGACCCTCAAAGCCATCGTCGCCGTTGTTGCCGGTGCCCGTGACGACGGACGTTCCGAGCGGCGTGGCATCGGCGTCCAAAAGCGTGCGGCCACCGTGGTTCTCGAATCCCACAAAGGGCTCGGGTGCCAGGTCGGTCTTGACGGCGACGTTGCCGATCAGGCGGTCGGAGCCGCGTACAGTCTCGGCGGCAATGACGCCCAGGCCCTCGATGCGATTTTCGCCCATATAGTACGAACGGCCGAGCAGCTGATAGCTGCCGCAGATGGCGAGCAGCGAACCGCCGTCCTCAACATAGGCTGCGACCTTGTCTTTTTGGGCGAGCAGCTCGTGTGCCACGGCTAGCTGGTCGCGATCGGATCCGCCGCCCATCATGACGATATCGGCATCATGCAGATCGAGCACCTCGCCCATGCGGACCTCATCCACGCGAACGGGGATGCCGCGCCAGGCGCAGCGGCGCTCGAGGGCGATGACGTTGCCGCCGTCGCCATAGAGGTTGAGGGCATCGGGATACAGGTAGACGATGCGCAGCGGGCGCGAGAGCTCGACTGGCGCGATACCGACAGGAAGAGCGCTGCCGTCGGCGCGGACTGCGGCGCGGGCGGCAACCGTGGCTGCATCGGCACCCTTCAGCCCGTCGAGTTCTTTGACCAGCGGCGGGAAGGCCGTGTAGTTGGCGACGGCGTAGAAGGTGTCATCGGCGGCCTCGTCTGCCACGGCGCCAATTGCCTGCGCGACGTCCGAGATAATGGCGGCGTCGATGCCGGCGTACTTGAGGCGCACCTGCATATCGTGTGCACGCGTGCCGCCGGCAAAGGCGACAAGCCCCGGGGTATCGGCGATGCGCTCGAAGTCGACGTCGTAGATCCACGAGACATCGTGGCCGTCGGCGTCGTTGTCATTGAGGAAGAAAGCGCAGAGTCTGCCGCCTGCCGTCTTGATGGACTGGATTTGTCGATCGAAGCCTACGGGATTCTTGGCCAGGTTGGCCTCGACGGTGCGGCCGGCGATATCCCAGCGCCCCATACGACCGCCGGCAGGCACATAGGCATCGAGCGTAGGCTGTAGAAGCGCCGTGTTCACGCCCAACTCGTGTGTGGCAAAGAAGGCGGCGGCAACGTTATAGACCATGTACAGACCGTTGTAGCGCGTGGCGATGTGCGTTGCGGGTGCGTCGGTATCGGGTCCAAAGACAAGGTCAAAGCCGTAGCCGTCGCAGCCGAGTTCCACGCCCGTCACGCGACGGACAAGCGCAGGGCGGGCCCAGCCGCACGAGGGGCAATGGTAGGCGCCGAGTTG
Source organism: uncultured Collinsella sp. (assembly GCA_900547285.1). Taxonomy (GTDB): domain Bacteria; phylum Actinomycetota; class Coriobacteriia; order Coriobacteriales; family Coriobacteriaceae; genus Collinsella. Next base: position 14,680 of record URGF01000009.1, on the reverse strand, counting down.
ACCATACTGTACGTAGTCGTACTCCAACGGGGCGTTGCACTGCGAGCAAAAGCGCGAGTCGCTAATGCGGTCGGACTCGGTGCCCGTGGCGCCATCGATGCCAAAGGCAATACTCGCGTTGGGAACGCGCGCGGCAATCGAGGCGCACAGCGGGTCGTCGGCGTTGTAGATGAGCGTCGTTGCCGGCGAAAGCTCCAACGCGTGGGCGATGACCTCCTGGGTGTGATCGATCTCGCCATAGCGATCTAGCTGGTCACGGAACAGGTTGAGCAGCACGAAGTACGTCGGCTTGAGCTTGGGCAGGACGCGCACAGTGTAGAGCTCATCGCATTCAAAAACGCCTACGCGCTTGCTGCTGGCGGTTCGCTTAAGGTTGCCGCGGGCCTCGAGCAGAGCGCCCACCACACCAGGCTCCATATTGTTGCCGGCACGGTTGCACACCACGGTAGCACCGCTGGCAGCAACGGCGTCGGCGATGAGGTTGGAGGTGGTGGTCTTGCCGTTGGTGCCGGTGATCACCACGCTGCGGTCGACCAGGCTCGCGAGGTCGCTTAGCAGCTCGGGGTCGATCTTCATGGCGATGCGGCCGGGGAGTACGCCGCCCTGGCGCTTAAGGACGGAGCGCAGCCCCCAGCGGGCGATATCGCTCGAGGCACAGGCGAGAGATGAGCGGAAGTTCATGAAGCCGTTCCTAACGTGAATGACATGGTCGTGGCGTTTGCGCCGTTAAAAGCCGTAACGGCGCGCAAATTCCTGGGCAAGCTGCGATACATCTTCGCAGGCGTTGGCCCAGGGGGCAAAGTCGGGGGTGTCCGAGATGATGCCGTCGGCTTCCCAAACTGCCTGATGCGAAAGGTCCCAGGGGTCGTGCGGTTCGGGCCGGCAGGGAAGGTACGGTGTCTGATACATGGGGTTCAGCAAAAAGAACGCGCCGCCCTCGCAACGGTTAGCGAACTCACGCAGCGCGCGCGTCGCCGGGCGCATCTTGTTTGTTTTGAACAGCAGAATCGTGCGGGCGAGCAGGTACCAAGGAGAGTTTTCGAGTGCGTCTGCCCCCATCTGTTCCTCGAGCTGGTGGGCTAGGGCAAAAAAGCCGTCCTGGTCTTCCAGGCGAGCGAGAGCGAGCAACACGGTGCCGGCAGCTCGGGTGGGATAGCCTTCTGCCTTAAGGACGCGGCGGGCGTAGTTGGCGGCAGCACGGTAGCGGGCGCTCGCCATGCACAGCTGCGAGATGGCCTCGAGTGTGTGGAGCCACCCGATAAGGGCCGGCTCGCTCACGGTAAGGTCCGCTGCGGTGACACCGTCGGCCAAAACATTATTGGCCCAGTAGTGTGGGGCCTCCATGTCGAACCCGGGCACGCTTTGCTGCAGGTAATCGGCCGTGGTCGCCTCGAGCTTCATTAGGTCGCCCAGGCAGGCGTCAACGGGCGTGTCGGCCAGGATGATGGCGAGCAGCTGCGCGTCGACGGCCAGTGCATCGACGCGGACGATCTTGAGCAGCTCATCGCGCATATCGTCGAACAGGCGGTTGCGCGTCTGTTCAAACTCCTCATCGCTGCCCATGTCCTCGATGCGATGGAGCTCGTCGAGCAAATGACGATGCACGCCGGCATAGGAAAGCAGCGCCTGCGCATGCTCGGTCTGCGCGTACTTTTGAGGGTTAACGCTCACGTCGTTATGGACAAGTTCGCGTGCTGCATCGGTGAGTTCGGGGTGCGACGCAACGTAGGCGCGCTCCAGGTAGGCGGGGATGTAGACGCTCGGATCCATTAGAGGTCTCCTCCCTTAAACGGCAGGCCCTGCTCGGCCGCCCGCAGGATGCGCTCGTCGATCTGGGAACGCACGATATCGTTGGTGGCGACCCAGGCGGCGAAGCTGGCGTTGTCGGGGGCGCCCAAGCCCTCCTGCAGTACCGGCGTCGCCTCGGACAGCGCAAGGACAAGCTCGTCGGTAGAGCCCACACCCACGTTGACGCGGGCATAGACGCCATCGGGAAACTCAGTTTGGAAGTAGAGTGCCTCGGCTGCGTGCGGACACGAGCGTGCAAGGATGCGCAAGTAGCGCTCGGCACCCTCGTAGTCCAGCTCGCGCCAGGCAGCGCTCATCAGCGCGATGAGCGTCCACGGGTCCAAGTCACGCTCCGCGTCCTTGGGACGACGGCGCAGCGGCGTGTTGGCGAGATAGGGGACGGAGTGGGCAGAGCGAAAGCGCTTGAGCTCCTCGGCAGGGTATTCGAGCTTTGCCATGGCAAGCATCGCGGTATGGCGGACGCCGGCGGGGTCGTTGGGCGCAAAGTCCAGGCTGCGGTTTGCGGCTTCGAGCGACATGCGATAGCGGCCGCTAATGAGGGCGCGCGATGCAAGGGCGGCAAGCCAGCGCAGGTAGGGACGGCGGGTCAGGTCGCCTGCGGCCTCACACTCGTAGGGGTCCTGCGCCGAGGCAATCTTGAGCGCCAGGTCGTGCTCCACTTCGTCACACTTGGACACCAGATACTGTACGTACTCCTCGTTGGAGTTGGCGGTGAGGGCGGTCAGCATTCGCTGAGCGTCCCAGTTGGTCGGATCGAGCTCGGCCGCCTCGCGAAGCATGTTCTCGGCAGCGGCCTCTTCTTGTTCTGCCTGAGTATCGTCAGGGATAAAGGGAATGCGGTAGTCGACAGCCTCGACCACCTTGGCAATGAGATGCCCGGCGCGGTCGCGGTCGTGCACGATGAGCGGCGCGGGGTTGCGGGTGAATTGTTCCATCAGACGCTCTACGGCGGCACCATCGGTGAGCGGAATATTGTCGCGGCGCAAGGCCTCAAGAACGAGGCGATGGCAATCCTCTTGAATGGGATCGAATGCCATGGGGCCTCCTTTGCTGCGGTTAGGGTTCAAATGTCTCTATATAAGGTTCTAGTTTACCCGCATGTGGCACACCGGGGGTGCCGCACTTGGACATGCACCTTTGCACCACGAAGACGGATGTCGCACAAATGTCGGCACCTTGGACGACTGAGTGGTATCACGGTGCCGCAAACGGTCGATTTTTGGCGGCGAACGGGGCGTATTTTGGAGGGGCACAGTCCTGCCCGGGATATGTGGTCAACCTTGATAAAACGTTTGCCCAGCTTGGGAGTATGAATGCCCCACAAGGGTCTTCAGGGATAGAAAAAACGTTTCATCATTGTCGGCTTTAGGTGAATAACTGACCAACCAGAACGGTAAAATAGTGTTTGTCTGAGCGTTGAGACGTTTAGACATCGCGCATTGTCATCGCCGGCAACGCGCAAAACGGTCCTAACGGAGCCAATCGGGTGCTCCGTTATATACGCAAGTCTAAGAGGGGCTTGTTTAGGAGGCACAGTATGGGACGTTTTACCAATCCTCGCGATCTGTACTTTGGTGAGGGCGCTCGCCACGAGGTGAAGAACCTCAAGGGCAAGAAGGCCATCATCGTTTCTGGCGGCAGCTCTATGCGCCGCGGCGGGTTCCTGCAGGACGTTGAGGCCGACCTTAAGGAAGGCGGCTTCGAGGTCAAGCTGTTCGAGGGCGTCGAGTCCGATCCGTCCATCGAGACGGTCATGAAGGGCGCCGAGGCCATGCGCGAGTTCGAGCCCGACTGGATTATCGCCATCGGCGGCGGCTCGCCCATCGATGCCGCTAAGGCCATGTGGGTCTTCTACGAGTATCCCGAGGAGTCCTTCGATAACATCATCCAGCCGTTTAGCTTCCCTGAGCTGCGTCAGAAGGCTCACTTCTGCGCCATCTCCTCTACCTCCGGTACCGCTACCGAGGTTACCGCCTTCTCCGTCATCACCGACTACGCCAAGGGCATCAAGTACCCGCTGGCCGACTTCAACATCACCCCTGATGTCGCCATCGTCGACCCCGAGCTCACCTACACCATGCCCGCCAAGCTGTGCGCTCACACCGGCATGGACGCTCTGACCCACTGCATGGAGGCCTACGTTTCCACCTTCGCCTCTATGTTCACCGATGCCAACGCCCTGCACGGCATCCGCGAGATTGTTGAGTGGCTGCCCAAGTCCTATGCTGGCGACCATGAGGCCCGTCAGCACATGCACGAGGCTCAGTGCATCGCCGGTATCGCCTTCTCCTCGGGCCTGCTCGGCATCGTTCACTCCATGGCTCACAAGACCGGTGCTGCCTTCGAGAACGGCCACATCATCCACGGTGCTGCTAACGCCATGTACCTGGGCAAGGTCATCCAGTGGAACTCCAAGGATCCCCGTGCTGCCGAGCGTTACGCTTACGTGGCCAAGGAGATCCTGCACCTTCCCGGCGAGACCAACGAGGAGCTTATCGCTGCGCTCGTCCAGAAGATCCGCGACCTCAACGACCAGCTCAACATTCCGCAGTCCATCAAGGATTACGCGAATGGTGGCGTGAAGGTCGACGCCGAGAACCCGCAGATGGTTTCCGAGGAGGAGTTCCTCGCCAAGCTCCCCGAGATCGCCGCGAACGCCGAGCAGGACGCCTGCACGCCCGAGAACCCGCGCGAGACCAAGGCTGCCGACTTCGAGAAGATTCTCAAGGCCTGCTACTATGACACCGACATCGATTTCTAATCGACTCTTGTTATCGTAACGAGGGGCTCCGCACGTATCTGTACGGAGCCCCTTTCTTTTTTCTTTTAGAGAATGGGATAGTTATGGCTGCAATTTTCAATAGCCCCAGCAAGTACATCCAGGGTCCGGACGAGCTCGCCAAGCTCGGCTCCTATGTCGAGCCGCTCGGCGCTAAGGCCCTCGTCATCGTGACGCCTTCGGGCAAGAAGCGCGTCGGTGCCAAGATCGAGGGCGGTTTTGCCGAGGCTAAGGCCGAGCTGCTGTTTGAGGACTTTAACGGCGAGTGCTCCAAGGGCGAGGTCGATCGCCTGGTTGCGCTCGCTCGCGACAACGGTTGCGACATCATCGTCGGCGTCGGTGGCGGCAAGATCCTCGACACCGCGAAGGCCGTCGCCTATTACCTGGAGTCCCCGGTTATCATTTGCCCCACCATTGCTTCGACCGATGCCCCGTGTTCGGCACTTTCGGTGCTCTACACCGACGATGGCCAGTTCGATAAATATCTCTTCCTTAAGGCAAACCCCAACATTGTCCTGATGGATACGACGGTTATCGCGGCGAGCCCGGTGCGCCTGACGGTTTCCGGTATGGGCGATGCGCTCGCAACCTACTTTGAGGCCCAGGCGACGCATGATGCCGACGGTGGCACCTGCGCTGGCGGCAAGGGCGGCATGGCCGGTCTGGCGCTCGCCAAGCTCTGCTACGAGACGCTTATGGCCGATGGCGTCAAGGCCAAGGTCGCGCTGGAGAAGGGTGCGCTCACGCCTGCAGTCGAGCATATCATCGAGGCCAATACGCTGCTTTCGGGCATTGGCTTTGAGAGCTCGGGCCTTGCTGCTGCTCATGCCATCCACAATGGCCTGACGATGCTGCCCGAGTGCCACGGCATGTATCATGGCGAGAAGGTCGCCTTTGGCACCATCGTTCAGCTGGTACTCGAGGATGCTCCGACTGAGAAACTCGAGGAAGTCTTGGGCTTCTGCATTGAGCTGGGCCTGCCGGTCACGATGAAGGAACTTGGCGTTGCCGAGCTTACGCGCGAACAGGCCATGATTGTTGCCGAGGCCGCCTGCGCGCCCGATGACACCATGTGCAATATGCCGTTTGAGGTGACGCCCGAGATGGTCGCAAACGCCATCCTGGGTGCCGACGCGCTGGGACACTACTACCTTATGGATGAGTAAACTAAGCTAAGGAAGGGGCAAAGCCAACAGATGGCTTTGCCCCTTTTTGCTATGGTGCAAAGGGGTCAGGTTACTTTGCACCAATCATTGTTTGATGAAGGGCGGATTCTCGTATGGCGCTTCCTATGGTTTACGGCGGTCCCGGCCGGTATGTTCAGGGGCCGGGCGAACTTTCGCGTCAGGGCAGGTATTTGTCATGGTTGGGCTGCGCTGCCTATGTCTTGTTTGACCAGGGCACCGAGGATCGGCTGTGCAGGCAGATCGTCGATGGATTTCTGGATGAAGATCTAAGCGAGCCGTTCTTTAAGATTTACAACGGTCCGTGTACGGAAGATGCCGTTGTCGAAATGGCCAAGGAAGCCCAGGCCGAGTATTGCGACATGGTGGTGGGCATTGGCGGCGGCAAGATGCTCGATATCGCAAAGGCCGTTGCGTTTTATGCTGAGCTGCCGTTGTGTGTATGCCCCACGGCGGCTTCGATGGACGGTCCGTGCAGCGCGATTTCGGTGCTGTATCACGAGGATGGGTCGTTCGATCGCTATCTGATGCTCGAGAAGAATCCGGACCTGGTCGTGGTCGATACCAACGTGGTCGCGGCGGCCCCACTGCGTATGACGGTCGCTGGTATGGGCGATGCGCTGGCAACGTACTTCGAGGCGCGTTCGTGCGCCGCGGCGAGAGGCGCGAACGAGCACGGTGGCGCGCCGGGGCACTTGGCACTGGTCGCGGCACGTGCCTGCTACGACACGCTTATGGAATGCGGCGTCGCTGCCAAGCGCGACCTCAAGAAGGGTCGCATGTCACCAGCGGTTGAGCGCCTGATCGAGTGCAACATCCTGCTTTCGGGCGTTGGCTTTGAGAGCGGTGGCTTGGCGTTGGCGCATGCCATCGCCAACGGCCTGACGATTTTGCCCGAGTGCAAGGCTATGCACGGCGAGGCCGTGGCGTTTGGTCTGGTGGTCCAGCTTCGTCTGGAGCGTGCGCCCGAGCTTGAACAGGTGCTCGAGTTTTGTCAGCGCGTCGGTCTGCCGACGACGCTCGAGGAGCTGGGCCTTGGCGAGATTTCCGATGCCGACCTGATGAGCGTTGCGGATGCGGCCTTTAGAAACGAACGCAATATGGCCAACGAGCAGGCCAAGGTGACCAAGCAAAAGCTCGTCGAGCTCATGCGCGAGGCATAGCTTGGCGCTTGATCGACCTTGTGCAATCGGGGCGGCGATAGGCCATAGGCTATTTGCCGCAAAGGTGCTCCGCGTGTAATTTGCCCGAGGCACGGGCCGATAGCGTATTATTATCTCTTGCTTGTTTGCACTGCTCAGGGAGGGGCCGCGCATGGCGCAGGAACACGATCTGTTTGATGACATTATCGAGATCAGCAAGGGTTTCGACTTTCTTAAAAACCCGCTTGGCGGCGTGACCGACGCGCTCGATCCGTCGGCGCCGCAGTGGAATCCTGCCGACTACAAGGAGCGTCCGCGCGGCAACACGATTCCGTGTCTGACCTGCAAAAACGAAAAGAGCGGCTGCACCGCGTGCATGGACGTGTGCCCGGTCAACGCCATCGAGGTCGAGGAAGACGCCATCGAGATCCTCGATACCTGCCGCAAGTGCGGCCTGTGCGCTGCCGCCTGTCCGACTGAGGCGATTATTTCGCCGCGTCTGGCGCCCAAAAACCTTTACGACGACATTGTCTCGGCGGCTACGAGCCACGAGACCGCCTACGTTACCTGCACGCGTGCCCTTAAGCGCATGCCGCGCGAGAACGAGGTTGTTGTCGCCTGCGTGGGCGATATTACGGCCGAGACCTGGTTCTCGGTACTGGCGGACTATCCCAACGTGAGCGTGTACCTGCCACTGGGCGTGTGCGATAAGTGCCGCAACACCGGCGGTGAGGACATCCTGGGCGAGGCGATTGCGAAGGCCGAGGAGTGGGCCGGCGCGGGCATGGGTCTGGAGGTCGATCCCAAGAGCCTCAAATGTCATAAGCGCCGCGAGTACGAGCGCAAGGAGTACATGGAAAAGATCGCCCGCACCACGGGCCTTACCGTGACAAAGCTCAATCCGGCAACGGCGGCACTGGCCTCGGTGACGCAGAAGCTCAAAGCCCATCGCCATCAGATTACCCAGTTGGAGCGTACGCTCAACACCATGTGCGGCACCACGACGACCAAGCGTCGCCGTTCGCTCACGCACGGGCGGCAGCTGGTGCTCTCGACGCTGCAAAACCACCCCGAGCTTGCCCAGAACATGCAGGTGAGCACGCCGGAGTGCGATTTTGACAAGTGCACGTCGTGCGGCGAGTGCGTCAATGTGTGTCCCACGTTCGCCTGCGATTTGGTGGGAAGCGGCCGCTTTGCACTGGAGTCCACGTATTGTTTGGGCTGCGGTGCCTGCGTCAAGGTGTGCCCCGAGCATGCACTCAAGTTAGTTAAGCATGACGCGTCCAATCTGGTCGTCGTCGATCCCGAAGCCGAGGAAAAGGCCGCCCAGAAGGCCAAGGCCCACGAAGAAGCTGAGAAGGTCAAGGCCGAGGCAAAGGCCAAGCTTGACAAGATGCTCGACCAGGTGGAAAAGCTCGCGGACTAGTCAGCGACCCCTATCTCTGCTTCATTCGTGCCGCCGTGGCGTCCGGGTTAGCCCAGATGCTGCGGCGGCGCTATACTTATGCAGTTTGAAATGCTTGTACCAAAAGGAGCTGTCGTGTCCCTTTCCATCGGTATCGTGGGCCTGCCCAACGTGGGCAAGTCGACGCTGTTCACCGCGCTTACCAAAAAGACCGGCCTTGCCGCCAACTATCCGTTCGCCACGATCGACCCCAACGTGGGTATCGTCGACGTGCCCGATAGCCGCCTGCAAAAGCTCGCCGACATCGTTAACCCGGGTCGCATCGTGCCGGCGACGGTCGAGTTCGTCGACATCGCAGGTCTGGTGAAGGGCGCCAACGAGGGCGAGGGCTTGGGCAACCAGTTCCTGGCCAACATTCGCGAGACCGACGCCATCTGCGAGGTCGTGCGCTACTTTAAGGACCCCAACGTCATGCGCGAGGTGGGCCGTACGGGCGAGTTCGTCGATCCCGCCGGCGATGCCGACACCATTATGACCGAGCTCATCCTGGCCGACATGGGTACGCTCGAGAAGCAGCTGCCCAAGCTCGAGAAGGAGGCCAAGCGCGACAAGGAGCTCATGCCCAAGTTCGAGGTCGCCAAGCGTCTGCTTGCCTGGCTCAACGAGGGCAAGCGCGCCGCATCTATGGAGATGACCGACGAGGAGCGCGCCGCTGCCAAGGGCCTGTTCCTGCTCACTATGAAGCCCATCCTGTATGTGGCTAACGTGGACGAGGATATGCTCAACGACGATCTGGCGCCCATCGATGGTGTTAAGCCGCTGCCCATCTGCGCCAAGATCGAGGCCGAGCTTTCCGAGCTCGATCCCGAGGACGCCGCCGACTACCTGGAGAGCTTGGGCTTGGAGCAGCCCGGCCTGGACGTGCTCGCACAGGCGGCCTATAAGCTGCTTGGCCTGCAGTCGTTCTTTACGGCCGGCGAGATGGAGGTCAAGGCCTGGACGGTTCGTCAGGGCGCGACCGCCCCGCAGGCCGCCGGCGTTATCCACACCGACTTTGAGCGCGGCTTTATTAAGGCCGAGGTCATTGGCTATGACGACTACATCGAGCTCGGCGGTGAGCAGGGCGCCAAGGCCGCCGGCAAGCTGCGTATTGAGGGCAAGGACTATGTCATGGCCGATGGCGACGTCGTGCACTTCCGCTTTAACGTGTAAGGACGACGCACATGTTTAAATATGGCAAAAAAGCCGGCTACATGGGTATCGCGCTGCTCGTACTTGCGGTGCTTCCGCTGGTGGTAGCGGCGTTTGTGATCCCCAACATTGGTCCCGAGGTGGCAACGAAGTTTAATGCAGCCGGCGAGGTGACGCGCTGGGGCAAGAGCTACGAGTTGCTGGCACTGCCGGTGCTCAACCTGCTGCTGAGCGTGGCGACGTACTTTACGGCAGGACGCCAGGCTAAAAACAATGATGACTCCGCCGCCATGGCGCGCATCGTGTGCGAGCGCTACCTGCGTAATGGTTGCATCACGGGTGTGTTCCTCAACGTGGTCAACGTTTACTTTATGTACTCGGCGATTACCGGAACGGGCTTTGGCTTTGGTTTCTAGCCTGTCCTTTTAGGCAACGAGCCTGCACGCATATTCAAGGGCTGCTGCGAGGCCGCCGCTCGATTGTGGTTTAAAGACCATGTCGGCGGCGGCCTCGTTTTCGTATCCGGCGCCGCGAAGGGCGAGTGCGATACCGGCTTCCAGGAGAAGGGGCAGACCACGTTGGCTGGTTGCGATTACGGCAGCCTGATTGAGCGAGCAGCTGTGCGCTTGGCATTGGATGGCAAGTTCGCCTTGCGCCGGGCAAGGGACCAGAACGGCGGCGACGCGACTTGATAGCAATGCAAATGCTGTGCGCTCATCGGGCGAAAGACATTCTGCTTCAACGACGACGAGCTTTGGCGGTGCGCTGTTTGTGCGAAGCGTGGCTCGGTACGTGCGGACCGAAGAACCCGACATAGAAAACTCCTGTGTATTCGGCAAAACGTAAACTATAGTTTACGTTTATGTTCGGCTCCATTTCAAACTCGTCTGCATGGACGAACGTGCTAAACAGATTCTTGGCAGGCGGGTCGAAGAGACACGCAGGGACCTTGGTATCTCCAAGGTTGATTTTTGTGTGGCGACAGGAATCAGCCGACCCTACCTCGACCGAATCGAAGATGGGACGGCAAATTTCACGCTCAAGGTTCTATTTAAGATCGCGCCCGCCCTTGGCATGACGGTGTCAGAGCTTCTCGAGGGTATCGAATAGGGCGTTCCCCCGCTGTATTTGACGCTCTTTGGGCGGGTCCCCCTGGTTGCGATGTGCAAAATCGCGAGTATTCAGCACCTGTTCAGCCGTAGATGGTAGCCCGAGCGGCTGGCGTTGCCTTTTTAACAGTAGTTAATCCACGCGCTAAATAAAAATGAGGAATAAATATTTACTAGACGGCCGTTCGTCCTAAAAGTTTGTCTAACAATCAGCCGATTCTGCGCCTCCGGCGGAGAAATTGCAGAATACTCCGATTTTTGCACGGCCCGAGGGGGACCACCTGTCGTTTGAGGCTGCGATAAGTGGAACTGCCTTAGGGATTACGCCATCGGGATGCGGTCGTGGTTGACTTGGCTGTAGAACAGGCGCTGGATCTCGGCGGCATCGCGTGACTGGCCGAGTGCCCACATGGTTTTGGCCACGAGCGTCTCGGTGGTCATATCGTCGCCGCGCAGAATGCCCGGATGATCGGCGTAAGCACGGCCGACCTCATAAACGCCCAGATCGAGGCCCTCTTCGGGGACCTGCGTGGTCATAACGACGGTGCGGCCCGAATCGACCCAGCGGAAAATTGCCTCCTGGAATGACTCGCCGGACTCGCCAAACTCGGGAATACCGCCAATGCCAAAGGTCTCCAGAATCACGGCGTCGTAGCTATCGGCCAGGGCGTCGAGGATGCCCGGGTTTACGCCGGGCGTAAGCTTGAGTACAAATACGCGCGGGTCGATGCTGTCGTAGAAACGCACCGGGTTTTCGCCCTGACGCGTGCCGTGAAGTCCGTTGCGCACGATGCGGTCGTTGCGGATATAGGCGATGGGCGGATAGTTGACGCTAATGAACGCGTTAAAGCTCATGGTGCGCTGCTTGCGGGCGCGCGTGCCGGCGATGGCCACACCGCCAAACACGATCGAAACGTCGTGCGAATGCTTGTCGAGCGCATAGAGCAGGCTCTGGTACAGATTGAGTTTGGCGTCGGTAAAGGGATTGCCCATGGGCTTTTGCGAGCCGGTGAGCACGATGGGCTTGGGGCTGTCCTGAATCAGGTAGGAAAGCGCTGCCGCGGTGTAGCTCATGGTGTCGGTACCGTGCAGAATCACGAAGCCGTCGTGGTCGGCATAACCCTCGACGATGACGTCGCGGATACGCATCCAGTCACTGGGGCGCATATTGGTGCTGTCGATGTTCATGGGCTGCACCACGTCGAGCTCGCAGAGGCCCGAGATCTCGGGGACGCTCTGGGCGAGTTCCTCACCGGTCAGGGCGGGGGAGAGGCCGTTGCCGTCCTCGGTCGATGCGATGGTGCCGCCCGTGGCGATGAGAAGGATGCGCTTCATGCTGGTATTCCTATCGTATTTGCCGCCGCAGAGGCGGAGTCGTTCGGCAGTATTGTGGCACAGGGCGTCCAATGTTCAAACGTAATACATCATCTGTAACGTTTAGTAACACTTCAATTGCCGTCAAATAAGGGCCCAGGTCGTGCGTTTGCCGTGCGCTGATGGCTGCGAGGGACGAGAAACCCCATATAACGTGTACACTATGAAAGTTATTTTCGTTCATTCACGCGGGTGGGCACCGGCTCCCCGCCAACAGGAGGGGAAACCATGGATCAAAAGGCTTCCGCAAAGGTCCTCGTACTCGACTTTGGTGCGCAGTACGGTCAGCTCATTGCCCGTCGCGTCCGCGACCTCAACGTGTATTCCGAGATCGTTCCCTGCGACATCTCGGCCGATGAGATTCGCGAGATGAACGCCTCTGCGCTCATCCTTTCTGGCGGCCCGGCCTCCGTGTACGCCGAGGACGCTCCGTCCATCGATCCTGCCATCTTTGACCTGGGCCTTCCCGTCCTGGGCTTTTGCTACGGCCATCAGATCACGGCCGTGACGCTCGGCGGCAAGGTCGGTCACTCCGAGGTGGGCGAGTACGGCCGCGCCACTATTACGCGCACTGCCGGCGCCAAGCTCTTTAACTCCACGCCCATGGAGCAGACCGTGTGGATGAGCCACCGCGACGCCGTGTCCGAGGTGCCCGAGGGCTTTACCGTTACCGCCAGCACCGACGTATGCCCGGTTGCCGCCATGGAGTGCGTCGAGCGCAAGATTTTCACCACGCAGTTCCACCCCGAGGTCAAGCACTCCGAGTACGGTCAGCAGCTGCTGAGCAACTTCTTGTTTGAGATCTGCGGCCTGGAGCCCAACTGGAGCATGGACAACCTGGTCGAGACCATGACGGCCGAGTTCCGCGAGAAGGTCGGCGACGACCGCGTGATTCTGGCCCTGTCCGGCGGCGTCGACTCCTCCGTCGTGGCTGCGCTGGGCGCCCGCGCCGTGGGCAAGCAGATGACCTGCGTGTTCATCAACCACGGCCTGCTGCGCAAGGGCGAGCCCGAGCAGGTGGAGGAGGTCTTCACCAAGCAGTTTGACGTCGACTTTATTCACGTCCACGCCGAGGACCGTTATGCCGAGCTTCTGGCCGGCGTGACCGAGCCCGAGGAGAAGCGCCGTATCATCGGTACGCAGTTCTGGAAAGAGTTCTTCGCCGTGGCGCAGCAGCTCGAGACCGATGGCAAGCCGGTCAAGTACCTGGCTCAGGGCACCATCTACCCCGACATCATCGAGTCCGGTGCTCGCAAGACGGGCGGCAAGACGGCCACCATCAAGAGCCACCACAACCTGATCCCGTTCCCCGAGGGCGTACACTTCGACCTTATTGAGCCGCTCGACCACTTCTTTAAGGACGAGGTCCGCGCGCTTGGCCTTGCGCTCGGCCTGCCGGGCCACATCGTGTTCCGCCAGCCCTTCCCGGGCCCGGGCCTTGCCATCCGCATCATCGGCGCGGTCGACAAGGAGAAGCTCGAGATCCTCAAGAACGCCGACGCCATCGTGCGCGAGGAGCTCGACGCCTACAACCAGCGTCTGTTTGAGCAGACCGGCGAGCGCAACTCCGAGCACAGCTGCTGGCAGTATTTTGCAGTCCTGCCCGACATCAAGTCCGTTGGCGTTATGGGCGACGAGCGCACCTATCAGCGCCCGATCATCTTGCGCGCCGTGGAGTCCAGCGACGCCATGACCGCCGACTGGGCCAAGCTGCCCTACGACGTCCTGGCCCGCATCTCTGGCCGCATCGTTGCCGAGGTCCCTGGCGCCAACCGCGTCTGCTACGACATCACGTCCAAGCCGCCCGCGACGATCGAGTGGGAATAGAACAGGCGTTCGATAAAATAATTTAGTATCAGATAGCGGGCACGGTTTCAATTGAATCCGTGCCCGCTGCTGTATGTGTGTCCTTGCACGCCCAATATGCGCCGTAAAAGCCGTCTTCTTCAACGTCCAAGTGAATGCGCTTCGTTTTTGCCTCTCAAAATCTTATTTTCACGATTTGCATTTTCATCCCGTTGTCACCGACCCTTGCGAGAAACCGGAAAAAGCCGTTGACAGAAGAGTCCCTCAAATCGTTGTAACCCAGCATATAGCCGCGACTTGTGACCTGCAGACGGCTGTCCCACGCGCCGATTTCCCTGGCGGCATCCGAAACCGCAAAATATGCCCCCACATCTTTGATTTTTGCAGTCTTAAGCCATGTTTTTGCGATCATCTTTACTGCCGTCCGATTGGCAGCATCAAAGACCAGCACACCGCCGGGGAAAGCGTCCGCCATCCCCCGCACCAATTCCCGGACCTGCTGGGTCAGAAAGTAATAGAACACCCCGGAGGCAAAGAATACCGCCCCGCCGGAGGCATCGATTTTGCTAAACCATGCGGTGTCTTTCAGATCGCAGGGGATATTTTGTTCTCGATCCCCGGCGGGCAGTAGCTGCTGCCGCAAGGCAATCACATCCGGGAAGTCCAGATTGTAGATCTTGCACTTACCGTTGTCGCAGGTTCTGCCGGTGTTGTCCAGCCCGCAGCCCAGATTGACCACCGCCGCATTGGGGTGGTCTTTCAGGTAATCCCGCACCTCGAAAGCGAGATCACCCTGCCGCATGGCCACCTCCAGCGCACCAAAGCGCTGCATCAGGCTGCGGGAGTTTTTCTCTGCCTCTGAAAAGTCGTAGTCGATCTGG
>URGF01000008.1 GCA_900547285.1 uncultured Collinsella sp. | reverse complement strand
GCGATCGATAAAGCCGTCATCGTTGGCCACGCGAGCCAAACTGGGCACACTGAGGCATACCTTGCCCACGCGCAGACTGCCGTCGACGCGCATTTCCTCGGTGCTGTGCACCACAGAAGTGCCGATCAGAGACGACTGCTCAACACCCGCGGGTTCCAGGGCAAAAGTAGCCACGTTGGTCTCGAAAAAGGCCTCAATCCCTGCCGCGGCCATACGGCGCGCAAGCTCCTCAATAACGTCCTCGTCAAAGCAGTCCTCATGCACCACGCGGCCCTCGACCTCGAGCGTCGCTCCCGCCATGGCAACGACACCCGCAGGCTCCAAAGCACGCAGACCATCGGCAATCAGCCACAAGGGACGACCCGTGCAGATAAATGCCTGGTGACCCGCATTGCGCAGGCGATGAAACGCCTCGACGACCGCCTGCGAGGGGCAAACCGCCGAAAAGTCCTTGTCGGTCATGTTGTCGGGATCGAACGACGTCAGCGTGCCGTCCACGTCAAAAAAGAGCACGGCGGAATCGGGGCACGCATCAATCATATGGGTTCCTTTCGGGGGCGAGAGTAAACGAAGTATCCATCATATAATGGAGCGACGCAACCAGAGAGGTCACCCATGGAATTTTACGCAAGCTGCCCCGAGGGCTTTGAGTCCGCACTCGCCGATGAGCTTAAACGCCTCGGGCTTTCGCATGTTCGCCGGCTGAAGGGCCGCGCCACGTTTGAGGGCGAGCTCGAAGAAGGCTACCGCGCCTGTCTGTGGTCGCGCCTGGCGAGCCGTGTGTTCGTGGTACTCGGGCGCTTTGAGGCGCAGGATGCCGATGAGCTGTACGACAGCGTTTACGACATCACCTGGGAGACCATCATCCGCCCCGGCGCCACCATCGCCATCACCGCCCGCGGCGTGACCGAGCAGCTGCGCAACACGCGTTTCTCGGCCCTGCGCGCCAAGGACGCGCTGTGCGACCGTCTGGCCGAGACCACGGGCCGTCGCGCCGATGTCGACGCCGCCGATCCCGACGTTCACCTGTTGCTTTCGCTGCGCCAGCGCCGCGCGAGCATCAGCCTGGACCTTTCGGGCGACCCGCTGTTCAAACGCCTGCCGCCCGCAGCGACCCGCGCCGGCGAGGGCGCGCACGTGCTGCGCCCCGACTACGCCGCCCTGGTGCTGGCGCAGGTCGGCTGGACCGCACTGTGCGAGCGCGAGTTGACGGCCGACGACTACGAGAACGAGGCCCTGCCCACGCTGGTCGATGCCTCGTGCGCCGGCGGCGGCCTGTTGCTGGAAGCCGTAAACATTCTGACCGACCGCGCCCCGGGCGCCGCACGCGAGCGCTGGGGCTTTGAGGGCTGGCAGCTGCACGACGCCGCTCTGTGGGAGCAGCTGCTTGCCGAGGCGCGCGAACGCGAGGCGGCAGCGCGCGAGCGCCAGGCGCGCATCGTGGCCGTAGACATCGACCCCGCCGCCCGCAAGACTGCCGAGCGCATGGTCAAGTGCGCCGGCTACAAGCGTTTTGTCGACTTTTGTGCCGCCAAGCCCGCCACCGTGCTGGACCACGCAGGTGCCGTTGCCGGTGCCGCCCTGGTCGCGGACACGACCGAGACCCCGCTTTCGCTCATGCACGACGCCATGACGCTGATCGGCGAACTGCGCCGCGCGCCTGAGCTCACCGCCGCGCCGGTCGCCGCGCTCACCCGCGACGGATTGCTGGCCCGCGCGCTCCACGCCGAGCCCGAGCGCTCGATCGCCATCATGCCCAATAACGAAGAGGCGACCGTCGAAGTCTGGCCTTCGCTCGACCACGCCGCCGCAGCGTTTGAGGCTGCGACCAGCGCGGATGCCGAGGCCGAGATTGCGGATGCCAACGAAGCCAACGACGAAGGCGCCGCCCCCGCCATGCCCGAACCTGCCGCCACGCTCGACCTGGGCGGCGGCAAGCCGCTGCCCGTGCTCATCCCCGGGTCCGAGCAGTTCGCCAACCGCCTGCGCAAGAACGCACGCCTGCGTCGCAAGTGGGCAAAGCGCGAGGGCGTGAGCTGCTACCGCGTCTACGATGCCGACCTGCCCGATTACTCCGCCGCCATCGATCTGTACGAGGGCTGCCCGCAGACGCCGGGCCGCTGGCTCGTCATCGCCGAATACGCCGCGCCCAAGACCATCGACCCCGCACTGGCCCAGGCCCGTATGCTCGACATTCTGGCCATCGCGCCGCGCATCCTAGATGTTCCCGCCGAACACGTGCACGCCAAGGCCCGCATGCGTTCGCGCGGCGGCTCGCAGTACGGCAAGCAGGGCGCCGGTAAGGGCGCATCAGGCGAGCGAGCCAATATCGCACGCCGTCGTCTGCCGCTTATCGAAGAGGGCGGCCTTACCTTTGCCGTCAACTTTGACGACTATCTGGACGTCGGCATCTTCCTGGATCACCGCGTCACCCGCAACCTGGTGCGCGAGCACGCCAAGCAGGCGCGCCGCTTCCTCAACCTGTTTGCCTACACCGGCACCGCCACCTGCTATGCGGCAGACGGCGGCGTCGAGGAGACTGTGACGGTCGACCTCTCCAACACCTATCTGGACTGGGCCGAGCGCAATATGCGCCAGAACGGCTTTGTGGGTCCGCAGCATCATTTTGTGCGCGACGACGTGCTCGCCTGGATTCGCGACCAGCGCCAGACGCGCAACCGCTGGGACCTGATCTTTGTCGACCCGCCCACGTTCTCGAACTCGTCCAAGATGGGCCGTCGCACCTGGGATGTCCAGCGCGACCATGTTGAGCTTTTGGCCGGCGTGTCGCGCCTGCTCGCACAGGGCGGCCATGCCATCTTTAGCTGCAACCTGCGCGGCTTCCGCCCCGAAACGCGCAAGCTCGCGCGCGCGGGCGTCGTGCTGGAGGACATTACGGCACAGACCATCCCCGAGGACTTCGCGCGCAACCAGAAGGTGCACCACTGCTATATCGTGCGCCGCCTGCCCATCGAGGATGCCATGGCCGAGGTCGGCTTTAGCGCCGAGGAGATTGCAGAGCGAACCGAGGAACTGCGCAATCCCGAGGCCCGCAAGCCCCGTGCGGCAGTACCCGCGCACGCGCAGGCCGGCAACGGCAAGTCGAACTTTGCCGGCAAACCCTCTCCTGCCGGCAAGCTCAAAAAGAAGAAGTTCTACGCCAGCAAGCCCAAGGGCAAATAAAAAAGTTGCGGTGGAATACGGACTGTTTTGCCTGGAATTAGGCAAATTTAGACCGTATTTCACCGCAACTCATATTGGGATGGCGGATGCCGACCTATCCCTGGATGACCAATCGGTAACCAATACCCACGTGCGTCTGGATATAGCGCGGATGCGCGGGGTCGGACTCGATCTTCTTGCGCAGCGTGCCCATAAAGACGCGCAGGCTCGCCAGGTCGCTCTTAGTTGCCGTGCCCCAAATCTCGTGCAGGATAAACTGGTGCGTCAGTACCTTGTCGGCGTTATGCGCCAGCAGGCACAGGAGCTTATACTCGATCGGCGTCAGATGCAGTTCCTCGCCATCCATCGTGGCGATGCCGGCATCAAAATCGATATGCAGCTCACCGGTATCGAACGAGCCCTCGGAGACAACGCCGCCCGTCTGCGCATACGAAAGGCGCCTGAGCGTCGTGCGAATGCGCGCGAGCAGTTCCTCGACCGAAAACGGCTTGGTCAGGTAGTCGTCGGCACCGGCATCGAGCGCGCGGATTTTGTCCGCGTCCTCGCTGCGCGCCGAGACCACGATAATCGGCATGCCCGACCATGCGCGCACCGACTCCACCACCTTGACGCCGTCCATATCGGGCAGGCCCAGATCGAGCAGCACAATGCTCGGCGTCTGCGACGAGGCGGCGGCGATAGCGGCATGGGCGGTCTCCACAGCCATATGGCGCAAGCCGTGCGCCTCGAGCGCGGCAACAATAAGATTGCGGACGGCGGGGTCGTCCTCAACGACCAAGATGAGCGGTTTTACGGCAGAGTTCGGCACAGCGCTACTCCTTATCAAACGAAACGTCGGCGGCAGGAAGCTCAATCGTAAAGACCGAGCCGTGCGGGTCCGCCGCGGCAACCTCTATGCTACCGCCATGTGCCAACGCAATGGAACGGCAGAGCGAAAGACCCAGGCCAACGCTGCGGTGGCTGTCGGCCAGACCATGGTTGGCGGTATAGAACGACTCAAAGATCCGCTCGCGATCCTCGGGTGCGATGCCCGGACCATCATCGGCCACCGAGCACGCCACGCGTCCATCGTCGACGCTAATCGAAATCACGATATGCGAACCCGCGGGCGTATAGGTGATGGCGTTGTTCACCAGATTGACCACCAGCTGCACCATCAGGCGCGCATCGACGTTGACGAGCGCCGGCTCATCGCACGCCACCACCTTAAGGTCGTGCTCGCGCACGGCCGGATTTACGTGGCGCAGCGCCTCCTCGACGATATCGTCCATGAGCTCGAGCGTGGTCGACAGGCGCATACCGCCACCCTCGAGC
Source organism: uncultured Collinsella sp. (assembly GCA_900547285.1). Taxonomy (GTDB): domain Bacteria; phylum Actinomycetota; class Coriobacteriia; order Coriobacteriales; family Coriobacteriaceae; genus Collinsella. The sequence goes on along the minus strand of URGF01000008.1, from coordinate 21,718 downwards.
TTGGTGATGGCGAGCAGATTCTCGACGGTGGCGTTGAGCCACAGCGCATCCGAGCGAATGGATAGAAGCAGGCCGCGGCGCGTCTGGGCATCGAGCACCGCGGTGCCGGTCGAGCCCTGGTCGAGCAGCACGTCGGCATTGCCCGAAATACTGGTGAGCGGCGTACGCAGATCGTGCGAGATGGAGCGCAGTAGGTTGGCGCGCAGCTGCTCGTTTTTTGCAAGCACCGCCGCCTCCTCGCGGGCCTCCATGGCGCGAGCGCGATCAAGTGCCAGCTCGCCTTCGCTCACGATGGCATCGGCAAGTGTTCGCTCCTCGTGCGTCAGCACGTCGGGCTCGGCAACGATAGCCAGCACGCCCACCACCGAGGCGGGGTCGCCCGAGCGCGCGAAGCCGTCGCCTGTGCGAACCGTCAGGTAGATGCCATAAAACGCCGAGCCGCCAAACGTGGCGTCGAGCGGCGTTCCCACATAGGCGGACGCCGAGAGCCGCGGCGGCATCTGCGGCGCCAGTTCGTGCACCGGTGCAGCATCGCCCACGGCCGTGTATGTCGAACGCGGCAGCAGGTCATCGCCCTCGGCGTCGGCGCTGTACCACACGACCGGACAGCCCGAAAGACGCGCCAGCTGCGTGGCCATGGCGTGAACGATCTGCTGCTCGTCGGCGCAGCGCTGCAGCATGCGGTTGGTCTCGAGCACCATATGCGTGCGACGGTCGCTGGCGGCAGCCTGCGCCAAGGCCCGGCGCAGGGCTAACGCAATCGAGCTCGATACAAGCGAGACCACAAACATGATGAAGAACATGCCGGGATAGCCGCGGTCGATAAGCGACAGCGAGTAGCGCGGGTCGACAAACAAGAAGTTGTAGAGCGCCACGGCGGCAGCCGAGCTCAGCAAGCAATACAGGCGACTCCAGGTAAAGAATGCGCACAGCTGCACGGCGAACACATAGACGATCATGATGCTCGGCGCGAGACCCGGATGGTCGAGCAGCGCGCCCACAATCGTCGCCGCCACCAACAGCCCCACCGACACGCAGGCGTCATACAGAGGAGTGCGGCGCGTCAGCGTTGTGCGCCGCCACCAAAAGCTATCGGCAATATCGCCGTCCGTACGGACGTCCATCAGCGCCCCGCCCCTCTCTCAAAAACAAAAACCACCACAAAGGGACAGGCACCTTTGTGGTGGTTTCCCTTGTGGTGGTTCCAAGTGTATAGCCTTTGCAACCGGCGGTCGCTAGACAAACAGCACGTGCGCGAGTAGGGCACACACGCACACTGCTCCAAATACCAGTGCCACAATCGAGATCACGCGGTCGGCCATATCCATGTTGGCCCGATTCGTAAAGAACCGATCTTCGGCGGCATCGGCGCGTGCCTCGCGCACCAGCTCGGTCGCAAGATCGCAACCGTCAAGCACCTTTGCATCCATGGTTTCCTCCCAGGACTCAATCCCCGTCAATACAAGCCCGCCCGTTCGCAGACAAACCTCGAGCGTCGACTACGGCCGCTCGTTGGGAGCCAGGCGCTGCATCTTGTTCACGGCCTTAAACTTGGTGAACAGCGGCACGTACTCAAAGCTCACGTTGGAGTTCTCCAGGCCGTACCAGCGTGCGGGCGTGCCGGCGGCGCGGCGGATGATGTACTTGAGCGTGATGGCCGTACGCTCGCTGGGCTCCACATCGCTTTCGGGCGCCAGAAGCTTACGGATCAGGACGAACTTGAACGTACCGATGTTACCCGGATCCTTGTAGACCGAGTAGTCATGCGTCTGCGGCGGCAGCTCGCCGGTGGCAGCCAGGTCCTGAACGACCTGACGCAGATAGGCATTGACGCGCTGGTTAATCTTGTAGCCCAGGTACAGATGCACGCGGAACACGTAGTCGGTGCCGAACGTCTCGACCGAATAGGCAAAGGTATGCGGCTCGTCCATGGTCTCGACATTCACGAACCACCAGGCGCGAGCGCGCTTGGGATGCTTGTCCAGAATCGAGTAGACGATATCACGGTCGATGTAGTCGGTATGGGTGTCCTTGGTCAGGTACACGATGTTGTCGCTCAGGCGCTCGTAGCGATCGTCATCGCGCAGGCGCTTGAGCTGCGGCAGGTAGCTGCGCAGCGGCAGCAGCGTAAACTGGCGCTGCTCAACAGCCGTACCGTTGTACCAGCACACCATAATGCCCATGATGAGTGCAGCCATGAGGATGGTGAAGTAGCCGCCGTGGAAGAACTTGGTGAGCGAGCTCACGAAGAAGAAGCCTTCGAGCAAAAGGAAGAAGGCTGCGAAGATCCACGGAGCAACCTTGAGCTTACGCTCCTCGTGCAGGTAGAAGAAGAGCAGCAGCGTGGTGCACATCATAGTCAGCGTAATGGCAAGGCCGTAGGCGGCTTCCATATGCGCCGAGTTCTGGAACAGCAGCACCACAATGACGCAGCCGACAAGCATGACATTGTTGACCATGGGGATGTAGAGCTGGCCCTTGGTCTCGGCAGGGTAGAAGACCTGCATGTGCGGCATAAGGTCCAGGCGGCTGGCCTCGGACACCAGCGAGAATGCGCCGGTGATGAGCGCCTGCGAGGCAATGATGGCCGCGACGGTGGAAAGGCCTACGGCAAACGGGCGCAGGCCCGGGGCGAGCATCTGGTAGAACGGGTTGAGATCGGCAATGCCCATGAGCTCGGGGTTGGCAGCGTTGTTCATAAGCCAAGCGCCCTGGCCCATATAGGAAAGCAGCAGGCAGCACTTAACGAACGGCCAGGTAGCGTAGATGTTGCCGCGGCCGACGTGGCCCATGTCGGAGTACAGCGCCTCGGCACCGGTGGTGGCGAGGAAGCAGCTGCCCAGAATCATGATACCCGCGTGGTTGTTGGGGCTCAGCAAAAAGGCGATGCCACGCACCGGGTTGAGGCACAGCAGCACGGCGGGGTGCTGGAAGACAAAGAACAGACCCGTGCCGCCCAGGAACAGGAACCACAGCGTCATGATGGGGCCAAAGGCGTGACCGATCTTGGCCGTACCGATGCGCTGAACCAAGAAGAGCACGATGATGATGGCGAGCGTAATGGCAACGACGCGGCCCTGGTCATCGCCCAGCACGGCATGGACCGCCGGGATGGTGCGCAGGCCCTCGATGGCCGTGGTAACGGTAACGGCCGGCGTCAGGATGCCGTCGGCGAGCAGCGCGGCGCCACCCAGCATGGCGGGGATGATAAGCCACTTGCCGCAGCGCTTGACCAGGCTGTACAGGGCAAAGATGCCGCCCTCGCCATGGTTGTCGGCGCGCAGCGAGATGAGCACATACTTGATGGTGGTCAGCAGCGTGACCGTCCACACGACAAGGGAGAGCGCGCCAAGCACGAACTCCTCCGTGACGCTTCCGATGCCGCCGTTGCCGGCAACGAGCGCCTTGGTTACATACATAGGGCTGGTGCCGATATCGCCGTACACCACGCCCAGCGTGACGAGCATCGCCGAGATGCTCACAGGAATCGCAGCGTGCGAGGCTGCCTCCTTGGCCTTTTGTTCCATAAGCCGGTTTCCTCCCAACTTTAATGTTCGAAGGAATTATAGGTAATCGGCCCATGTTTGAACGGCACTGTTTTCCCAGCTAGATAAACATTTATACGGCCTTTAAGCCACCTCGGCGATATGGAATGTGACAGAGGGACTGTCCCTTTGTCACATTCGTCATTTTCCAAGCCAATTTTTGAACCACCACTCCATGGAGCGGCTCATCTCGGCCATAAAGGGACTGGTGTGTTTGCGGGTGTAGATATCCACCACGCGCTCCCCCACCTCGCGGGCATGCGGACGGAACATCGCGTCCATCTCGGCCACCTGCGCGTCCATGGTCGCAGCATCGGCGCGGCAGTAGCGCTCCTCGTGCACCAGGTTCACCACGGGGTGCGCGATTGCCGGGCGCTCCTTACGGGGCGTGCCGATGATGAGCATCGACAGCGGCATGGTATAGGGCGGCAGATCGAGCAGCGCGGCAACTTCCTCGGCGTTCTCGACGATGTCGCCGATATAGCAGCTCCCCAGCCCCAGGGCCTCGGCGGCAACCACGGCGTTTTGCGCGGCGATCACGGCATCCTGAGCCGCGATGGCAAAGTCGCCCAGACCCGGCGCGCGGCGGGGCGCCTTGCCCGTACGCTCGACAAACTCGGGCTCAAAGCAGCCCACGTGCTCAAACAGATCGATCCACTTGGCATAGTCGACCACAAATATAAGTGCCCAGGGCGCCTTGGCGATCATGGGCTGGTGGTCGCACAGGTCGGCCAGGCGGTCGAGCGTTGCCCGCTCGCGGACGCTCACGATGGAATACATCATCATGGCGCCCGCCGACGGCGCGCGGCTCGCCGCATGCAAGATCGCCGCCCGCTGCTCGTCGGTCACCGCCACGGGACGGTCGTCGTCATCACGCGCGAAGGCACGCGTGGACGAGCGGTGTTCCAAGATGTCCAGCGCCGCGTTGCCCGTAGTCTCGACCGGATAGCCGCCCGCGTCCACGCCCACAGCCCCGCCGCAGTACTCGGTGCCCGTCATACAAACCTGCTCGCCCATAGCTCTATCCTCGCTAATTCTTTAAGAAGCCTTTACGTTTCCGTGTAATTCCCGTCCATTATCGCGCAGGCCGCCACTACATTGCGCCACACCGCCACACGTGCGCGTTAATATGGCTGGTTGTTGTGCGCAGCCACCAATTGCAGCGCATATCTTGGTAACAATCGGGTAAACCTCCGCTTTCGTACGTTTTAGTTTGTGAGGAGTCTCAGCATGTTCGCTGCCGCCATCTCGCTCGTCGGTCTTGCGGCGACCGTCTACCTTGTCTTGCGCGAGGCCAAGGCCATTTGCGCTCAGTCGGGCACCGTTGCCAAAAGCGCTCTTGGGTGGAGCGTCGCCTTCGGCCTGTTCCAGCTCTTTTTGACCATTTGGGGCGCCATTGGCCTCGTCGCCCAAAACGAGCCGCTCGCCTTTGTGATGCTCATCCTGACCAACGCCATCCTCACCGGCTGCGCTTGGGCCAGCATCGCACGCGACCGCATCGCCCCGCGCGTCTTTGCGTTCGCCAAGCCCGACGCCCCCGCCCCCACCGGCAAGCTCGCCCGCCTGCGCGGCGCCTTTGTGGGCAAACCACTCGTCGCCGCCGTCCTGTGCCTGCTGCTCGCCGGCGTCTTTGCGCTGCTGGGCATGGAGGTCTCGTCCAACCACGACTTTACCTGGGTCTACCCCCTGTGCATCCTGCTCGAGTGGGCCATCATCACCGTGCTCATGGTCGGCCTGTTCTTCCTGTTCCAGCGCCACGGCGTAGCTCCCGCGGTCCTGGCCTTTGCCCTCTTTGTCCTGGGCATTGCCGAGTTCTTCGTCATCACGTTTAAATCCATGCCCATCCAGCCGGGCGACCTTTCGGCCATCTCCACCGCCGCCGCGGTCGCCGGCACCGGCTACACCTTCTCGATCTCACTGTTCTGCGTGCTGTCCATGGGCTTTACCGCCATCGCCATGCTGCTGTGTGAGTACGCCGGCCTGGTGGCACCGCACCGTCAGAAGGGCGCCGCCAACGCCAAGCGCATGCTGCTCACCAACCTGCTCGTCGCCGTACTGTGCCTGGGCGGCGTGACCGCGCATGTCACGCTCATCGACTACTACAACACCCTCGGCATCACCGTCTACACCTGGCGCCCGCTCGAGAGCTACTGGCGCGAGGGCTACCTGCCCGCCTTTATTAGTGCAGCGCAGTCCATCAAGCCGCCCAAACCCGCCGACTACTCCGTCGACGATGCCAAGGCCACGCTCAAAAAGTACGCCAAGGCCTACGACAAGTCCGACGCGGCCAAGAGCGACGAGCGCGCCGCCGCAAAGGAGCAGTTCGATAGCGAGAAGCCCACGGTCATCGCCATCATGAACGAGACGTTCTCCGACCTGTCGATCTACCAGAACATGCGCGCCGGCTACGAGGGCCCGCAGTACTTTAAGAGCCTGTCTAACTGCCTCAGCCGCGGCAAGCTCTACGTGAGCGCCTACGGCGGCGGTACCGCCAATACCGAGTTTGAGTTTATGACCGGCAACTCTATGGCCAACCTGGGCTCGGGCGTGTACCCCTACACCATCTACAACATGGAAACGACCGGTAATCTGGCAGAGCAGTTCAAATCGCTCGGCTATTCCACCACGGCCATGCACCCCAACCACGCGACCAACTGGAACCGCGAGAACGTCTACAAGGACTTTGGCTTTGACCAGTTCCTGTCCATCAACGATTTCCAGGGCGCCGATACCCTGCGCGGCATGGTGACCGACCAGGCTACCTACGACAAGATTCTTGAGCTGCTCGACCAGAACGCCGATCCGCAGTTTATCTTCGACGTGACCATGCAGAACCACTCGGGCTACGACACGGGTCTGCTGCCGGTCGACAAGCAGATGCACCTGAATATCGACACGACCGACCTGGACGCCAAGACCGTCGAGGACGGCACGCTCTCCGATGTCGACGAGTATGTCTCGTGCATCGAGCAGTCCGACCAGGCGCTTCGCTACTTCCTCAACGCCCTGAGCAAGCTCGACCGTAAGGTGGTCGTGGTGTTCTGGGGCGACCACCAGCCGTTCTTCCCGTCCAAGTTCAACGATAAGTGGTTTACCGGCGAGGACGACGCCACGCACCAGGAACGTCTGTGGCAGACCGACTACATCATCTGGGCCAACTACGACGTTGCCGGCTGCGACCAGACGAGCGAGGTCGACGACCTGTCCACCAACTACCTGTCCACGCAGCTTATGCAGCTGATCGGCGCACCGCTGACCGACTACCAGAAAGCGCACATGACGCTGCGCGAGTCGCTGCCCGCCATCAACTCGGTCGGCTACGAGGACGCCAGCCTGCGCTGGGCGCTCTCCTCCAACGTCACCGGTGACGATGCCGCCGCCGCAGCCGCCACCAAGGCGCGCGAAGATTACGCCAAGATGCAGTACTACGAGATGTTCCGCGACGGCAAGAACGTGTACACCGAGCACTTCCAGACCGAGGCTAACGAGACCGACCCCAACCTGGCACCGGGTACGACCAAGATCAAGTAGCGGGTCGCTCATAACTGGTTCGTCTGCCCGGCGGCGCGGAACGTAAGGTTCCCTGCTCGGACAGTCCTGCGCAAGACGGAGGCCACATTAAGTGGCCTCCTTTGCGTGCGGAACTCGCGATGAACCTTATATGCCTCCGCCTGGACAGACTCCCTGATGTTGGGGCGTGGCTTGTCTTGGGTGTATCGCCGAACATATATAAGTTGAAGGCCACGTTATGTGGCCTTCTTTGTTTGCGGAAAGTGTGTCCCGGAATTCTTGTCTGGAATGGGATGCAGTTTCCGCTTGGGACCCGATTGGGAAAGTGTGTCCCACTATTCAGCTGGATTCCGGGATGTATTTTCCGGTTGAGGCTCGTTGGGAAAGTGCGTCCCACTTTGGGGGCTGATTCTGGGACGTGGTTTCCGGTTGGCTCTCATTGGGAAAGTTCATCCCATTTCTCGGCCTAATTATGGGACGCAGTTTCCCGTTGAGGACCCTTTGGGAAAGTGCGTCCCGGTCTGGGCGCTCAAACTGGGATGGATTTTCCGGATGAGGGCTTGACGAAAAATGTGTCCCGTTCCGGGCGCTAATTATGGGACGCAGTTTCCGCTTGCGGAGTCTCCACTCAACAGAAAACCCGGGTGGCCTGTTTTTTTTGGCTACCCGGGTTTTTGGGTTGTCGATATGTTCGACTGGCTACTAGTGGGTCTTGCGGCGCTTGATCAGCATGATGAGGGCTATCACTACGAGCGTTGCTCCCGCTGCTGCTGCGGTGGCGACTAGGGCGAATGTTTGGTCGCCGGTGTTTGCGAGGTTCTTCGCTGTGGTCGTAGCCTTGACCTTGGTGTCGGTCTTAGCTCCGTTGTCGGACTTGGGCTTGTCCGGGTTCGTCGGGGTCTCAGGAGTCTCGGGGTCCTTTGAGCCTTCGGAATCGGTTGGGCCGGCGGTGTTTACCAGCGTATGGTCCAGGAACTTCTTGGCGCCCGCACTTGCCTGTGAGAACAGGCGGCGCGTGCGGATTGGGGTGGCGTTCACCGTTGTGGGCGCCGTCTCCTCGGCCTCGATATTCACGAGCGTCGTGCCGGTGTCGAGGCCCACGTCGTTGTATCCCACGTGGCAGTAATACTGCGCACCGTCATCGTCTGCGGTCAGGTCAATCTCGAGCTTTGAGGCCGTTCCAGCCGCGAGGTTGCCATCGGCACCCACGAGCTTAAACTCTGTCTCGCCGCGGCCCTTGCGGTACCACATATAGGTCGGTGCCAGCCCTGTTTCGCTATCGTCGGCACCGAGTTGCTTCACATGGCCAATCGCCGAGAGCGTCAGGTGGCTTCCCGCCGCGCGCTCAACCGAAGAGTCGTATCCAAGATCCGACCCCTCCGCAGCATCCGCCGCAGGTCCGCTCACGGTCATCGTCATGCCATCGGGCATGGTCTTGGCCGTGATGATTGCCGAGCGAATACCTGTTTCGGTCGTGAATCCATTCTTAACGGCGGCGATGGCGAATCGATACTCCGTATTGGGCTGCAGCCCATCCCACTTGAGCGAGGTCTGCGTGTTGTCGGCAATCTTCCAGCTATTGACGACCGCATCCGCCGCATTGCTCTGCAGCATGCCCACGCCGTAGCTAAAGCCACTCTTGTTTGCGAGTACATCGTCCCAGCTAAACGTAACGCTGGTCGAATCGACGGCGTTTGCCGTAAAGCCCGTCACGGCCGGCGCGTCGGGCATCTCGACGTCCTTAACGTCATAGCCCACGATCCAGAACTGGTCGGTGTCCTTGGTGCCGAGCTTGTCGCCCGAGTCTGCCTCGAACTTGTCGACATCCACCGCGTTGACGCCCAGACGCCACACAAAACCGTACTTGCCCTGCGCGGCCTCGGGCAGGTTGTCGACGGTGCCGCCGTATTCGGTCGATTCACTCGAGGAGTTACCCGTAGTAAAGCCGGCGTTGGCACCAAAGCACAGGCCGCCAAACAACTCGTGCTTTGCGAGCTTCGCGCCCATGACAACGCTGCCGTTCAGCGTCAAGCCGAGCTCGAGCTCCTGCTCCTTGCCCTCCTCGACTTCGATGGTCTGCTCAATGCTCGCCCCCGACTGCGCGGCGGCGCCGTTAAACCCATCGTGCGTGTAGGCGCGCGTTACGCCAGGCTTGCCCAGGCCAAAGGAATCCCCAACGGGAGTCTCGCCGTTGAGCGTCGCTTGATAGGTTCCGGGTTCTCCCGACCGGTTGGTCAAAAAGTAGCTGAGCGGCGTCATATTGTGCTGTTTGGCAATGCGGTCATAGGCCTCGACATTAACGACCGAGGTCTGCGCGCCGAGCGACACGGGCGCCGCCATCACGCCCTTGCCACCAGTTTCCTCATTTTCGATCTCATACTCGTAATAGACCATCGGAATCGTGTAGAGCACGGCCTTGTCACCCTCGCCGGCATGCGACTCATAGCTTACGCTTGCGCTGACCGTGCGCTCGCTCCGGTAGTCATAGCATCCCTCGGCGGCAAAATCGACTGAAGCATTCATCGCGACCAGGGGCGGACCGGTCTGCACCTCGACGGCAACGCCCAACTCGGCGCCAATGGTATAGCCCTGGGATGTCCCCGTGCCCTTTTCCTCTCCGTATGACGTGCCGCCCAACACCAGATAGCCGTATGCCTGCTCCAGATCCTCAACATAGGGCGCATCCTGCAGCACGGCAAGCACGCGCGGGTTGGTATAGACCTTGTAGCGGTCCTTGTACGTGATCTTGACGCTGTCGTTGTCGACATCGGGCAGCGCGAGCGAGATAAATGTGCCGTAGGTAGTGCCGCGACGGTTGCTCTCGCTAATCACCTGCTCCTCGCCGCGGCGCACCTTTCCGTTCTCGTCGAGCGTAAAATGCGAGGCGGTCATCCAATAGTAGTCATCGTTCTTGCGCAGGTCCTCGTCGCGATGCTTGCCCACCACGGCGATAAAGCTCTCGTTATAGCGGTCCGAACCCGAGACGCTGCCCGCCTTGACGTCGCTGATCCACACCTGTTCTATACCCTTGTGGTCATGCTTGTTGCTGCTGTTGTATTGCTGACCGCTCATGCTCATGGTTCCGACCATGGACCCCAAGCCCTGAGCCCCGCTCTGTGCCGTGTTGCAGGCAAAGTCGCGGAACACATCGCCGCCCACGAGCACCTCGTCAACCGCCAGCTGCTCGGACAGGCCGTCAAGGTTGGCAGTGGCAAGGGCAATAGGCGCCAAGGTGCACGGATAGCGCTTATCCTGAGCGCTATCCTTCCATGCGCTGTTGGGCACATGCATCAGCCCATAGGAGGCGAGGAGCCCGTCTCTGTATTCCTTACAATCGGAAAGCTTGAACTCGCCAGACTCCGAGTCAAAATACGCGTAGCGGTACAGCGCGCCGTACAGCCCCTTGCTGCCGTCAGAAGCGCCGTAATCAAAAGCGCTGCGTTGCCAGTCATAGCCCGCAAGAATAAGGCCCGTGACGGTTTCACCCGTCTTCTTTCCTTCTTCATCGTAGGCGGCAAACGTGCCGAACGTCGCATTCGCAGCGACCATGGTCTTGCCGTTCGCGGAGAGGGAGATTGCGCCCGCGTCGCCCAGAGCATCGACATGGACGAGCGCACCCTTGGATGCATCCCACGAAAACAGCTCGCAATGCGTCGACTTATCAATATTCTTCTTGCCGTAGGGTGCCGAGACCACGATGGCGAGGTCATCGCAAAAATCGCGATCGAGGTCGCCGGCCGCTAGCGAAACGACAGGAGCTGACTGAAGCTGCGTCCAGGAGTCGTTCCCGCCCTTGTTGTGCGTGGTGTAGTCCGCGGCGTTACCGGCATCGATCTTGACGACGCTTTGCTTCCAGTTGCCGCCCTCCAAGTCATACATGTCGACTACAGCCTTGCGCACGCCGTTCTCGTCGACATAGCAGCCCGCGTAGACAAAAAGCTCGTCGACGCCGTCGCCATCGACATCGCCCGCCTCGACATCAAAGACGGCGTCGTGCTCTTGCAGGTAACCGGCATCCAGGTACTTAAAACGGCCTTCGTACATCATATTAGTGTTGACCGTCACCGGCAGGTGTGTGTCGAGAGTGCGCGTACGCCCGTTGCTAAACGAGTAGAGGACCAGCTCAACCTTTCCGGCGTATGACTTGCCGTCAATCGTCGTGGAGGAACTGTCGCCGTAGGCACGGAGCTCGGCAACGCGGCTCTTTTTGCCCGTGCTGGCGTCGCTGCAGAACTCAACACTCGTGGCGTGAATGCCCGAGAAACCGTTGTTGTCGTTGGCGAGTACTGTTGAGGACTCATTGTTGCTTAGGTACGACCAGGTGCCGCCACCGTAGTCGCTATGCTTGTAGAGATCGCTGTTCGTATCGAAGTTGTTGACGTTTTGCCAGAACTTTGCGGCGCCCCACACACTTCCATAGCCATCGGTGAGTTTGCTGCTGCCGCCAATGTCACCGCGCTCGACGTTCTCGAGCTTGTCGCGCAGAGTGTAGCGATTGCCATGGCTACCGTTAGCTGCCATATAGACCTCGCTGCGCGTGGCAAACGTCGTGGGGGTATCAGTGGAATAGGGGCCAACGGTATCGGCCGGAATGTCCTCGCTCGTGCCCAGACCCAGGGCTTGATAATCCTGCTCGGTCATATCGGTGATTGCGGGCGCGTCTGCCGCCTGGGCAACCTGGGGCGTGGCCGTGAAGCAGGCGACGCTCGTGGCGATCAACGCAGCAAGCGCCGCCGTCCCAACAAGCGGGATTTTCGACAGCCTACGGATACGGGGGTGTGGAACGTACATGAGGGACCTCGCTTTATTCGAGTGGAGTGGACTCATTTTTGCAAATGATACATCCGATGCCCGATATCACGTGTCTCATCTTCGCCAACGGCGTGTCTCATTTTTGAGAATCCGAGATGCCGCGGAAATCTTATCCCAGCTCAAAGGCCATTTCTGGGATGTATTTTCCGTCGAGTGCCTCATCGGGAAACTGCATCCCATTTCAAGCGTCGATTCTGGGACGCATTTTCCCCTTAGACCCTCAACCGGAAACCGCATCCCACTTTGAGCGCAAATTCCGGGACGCATTTTCCGCTTGAGCCTCATTGGGAAACGGCGTCCCACTTTGAGGGCTGATTGTGGGATGCATTTTCCGGTTTTGCTCTCATTGGGAAAATGCATCCCGTTTCTTGACCGAATAATGGGACGCAATTTCCCGTTGGAGCGCCTTTGGGAAAGTGTGTCCCACTTCGACCGCCCAGAGTGGGATGCACTTTCCGCAAAGCACCTCAACGGGAAACTACGTCCCATTCCAAAGGCAAATTCCGGGACGCATTTTTCGAAAGCCTGCCCATCCGGAAAGCCCGTCCCACTTTGGACGCATCCGGGCACGGAACCATCGACCTATCAGGCCTCCCATCAATAAAGAGGCGTCCTCCCGGACGGCGGGGCACGAAGTTCATCGCGAGTTCCGCACGCAAAGAAGGCCACTTAATGTGGCCTTCGTCTTGCGCAGGACTGTAGAGCAGGGAACTTCGTGCCCCGACGCCCGGGAGGACGTTTCATTTAGAAAGATGGACCGACCGCCGTCAGCGATGGGAGCTACTCCCCCAGCACGGCCTTCTTGGCGGCTGCGGCCATGTTGTCCAGGTCCTCCTTGGTAGGATGGTCCTTTGCGGCAACCCAGTTGTCGAGCAGCATCTTAAATCGGGCGTTGTCGGGATCTTGCTCGAGCATGGCCTCGTAGCGCTGCTTGACCGCAGGGCCCATCTTGCCCTGACACATCGCCCAGCCCGCAAGCTCGGCATCTCCAGCCAAATTGGAGGTCACGCGGTCGATAATCTGCTGGTAATAGCTCTGATCGGCCCCAAAGCCGCAGGTGCCAAACAGGAAGACGCGCTTGCCGTGCAAAGCGGAGAGCAACGCCGCGACCGAAGGCGTGCACGCGCCCTTGTCGCACCAAAAACCGACGAGCACCGTGTCGGCCGCGCAGGCGCCCTGCGCCTCGAGCGCAACCTGATCTGCATCCGCATCGTCGCTCAACGCCGCGGCATGGACAAACTCAACACCCGCAGCCTGCAGAGTGCGCTTGATCGCACCCGAAACCATCCTGGTATTACCGCTCTTGCTGTTAACCACCAAAGAGCACGTCATAGTCACGTTGCCTCGTATCCCCCAAAACTAAAGCCACTAATGCAATTTATTAGATGACTATCTTAGTACTAACGTGACAGATGTAAACCACCGTCTGTCGATTGATTAATTTGCCCCACGGGCTTGCTTACTGGGCAAACTGGCTGCGGTAGAGTTCGGCGTAGAAGCCGCCTGCCGCTAGCAGCTCGTCGTGCGTGCCGCGCTCGATAATCTGGCCGTCGCGCATGACCAGAATGCAGTCGGCGTTGCGAATCGTGCTCAGGCGATGCGCCACGACAAAGCTCGTACGGCCGGCCATGAGCTCGTCGAATGCCGCCTGCACCTGCAGCTCGGTACGCGTATCGATGCTCGACGTTGCCTCGTCCAGCAGCAGAATCGCCGGATCGGTGAGCATAACGCGCGCAATGCACAGCAGCTGTTTTTGACCCTGGCTAAACGTGCCGCCGTCCTCGCCGATGACCGTATCGTAGCCGCCTGGCAGCTGCACGATAAACTTGTGCGCATGCGCGCGCTTGGCAGCTTCGATAACCTGCTCGCGCGTGGCGTCGGGACAGCCGTAGGCGATGTTTTCCGCCACCGTGCCCTCGAACAGCCACGTATCCTGCAACACCATGCCAAAGGCATGGCGCAGGCTTGCGCGCGTGTAGTCACGCGAAGACCTGCCATCAACCGTGATGTGGCCGGCATCGATATCGTAAAAGCGCAGCAGCAGGTTGATGAGCGTCGTCTTTCCGCAGCCCGTGGGGCCAACAAGGGCAAAGCGCATGCCGGGCTTGGCCTCGATGCAGATATCCTGCAGCAGCTTGCGGTCGGACACGTAGCTAAAGTCCACATGCTCAAAGGCGACCTCGCCCTGCGGGGCAGCAAGTTCCACGGCATCCGCCGCATCGGGCTCCTGCTCGCGGGCATCGAGCAGCGCAAACATGCGGCGCGCCGAGGCATACGCCGTCTGGATCTGCGTAATGACGTTGGTGACCTCGTTGAACGGCTTGGTGTACTGGTTGGCATAGGACAGGAAGATCTGCACGCCGCCCACCGTAAGCGCCGCGGGCACGCCCGTGATCACGCCCACGCAGCCGATCACAGCGACCACGGCATAGATGATGTTATTGATAAAGCGCGTGCCGGGGTTGGAGAGCGAACCCATAAACTGTGCGCGCTCGCCCGCGGTGTAAAGCTCGGCATTGAGGGCATCGAAGCGCTGCTGGGCGTTGGGACCGTAGGCAAAGGCGTCGACAAGCTTTTGCTCGCCTACGTACTCCTCGATATGACCACCGAGCTGCCCTTGAATACGCTGCTGTGCCGTAAAGCTTTTGTTGGAGAGCTTGGCAATAGCACCGGCTGCAAAAATGGAAAGCGGCGTGACGAGCACCACCACGAGCGTCATGGTCAGGTTGATGGAAAGCATAAACGCGAGCGTGCCCACGATGGTAATAACACCGGTAAAGAGTTGCGTGAAGCCCTGCAGCAGGCCGTCACCCACCTGGTCGACATCGTTGACCACGCGGCTCATGAGGTCGCCGTGAGCATGGCTGTCGATAAAGCTGAGCGGCATGCGGCTGAGCTTGTCGCTCGCCTCCACGCGCATGTCGCGCACCGTTTCGTAGGACAGGCGGTTGACGCAGTAGCCCTGCAGCCACTGGAAGGCCGCGGCTCCCACCACGACGAGCGCGAGTTTGGTGACAAGCGGCAGCAGCGCGTCGAAGTCCACCTGCCCGACGGCAACGATCAGGTCGATGCCCTCGCCGATGAGAATGGGCGTGTAGAGCTGCAGAATCACGGAGATGGCGGCACTCACAAACGACGCAACAAACGAAATGCGATGCGGACGAACGTAGCCCATCAGACGGCGAGTCACCGCACCCACGGGATAGCGCTCGGGGTCGCCGGGCTGGCGCGGACCGTCGCCCAGGTCGTTGAGGTTATCGTTACCGGACACGTTGGCCGTCATCGTGGCGACCGAACCGGAGGAAGTGTACGGATTCATTTAGCAGCCCTCCTTTGCGCAAATGGATGCCGGGGCAGTCGGGGCGGACGCGGGGCTTAGGGTGGACGCGGGCGCCGGAGTGGGCGCGGGCGCTGTGCTCCCCCGCTGGCCCTCAAGCTCCTCGCGGCGCAGCTGCGACTGGCAAATCTCGCGATAGAGCCGACAGGTCGCATAGAGCTCGTCATGTGTGCCCAGGCCGGCAACCGAGCCGTGGTCGAGCACGCAGATCACGTCGGCATCGCGCACGGTCGAGACGCGCTGGCTCACAATCACCGTGGTCAGCGGCAGCCCGCCCTTGGCGGCACCGCGCATGCTGCGCTCGCGAATGGCATGGCGAAGCGCCGCGTCGGTCTTAAAGTCGAGCGCCGACGCGGAGTCATCCATGATCAATATCTGAGGCGAACCAACCAAGGCACGCGCGATAGTCAGGCGCTGACGCTGGCCACCGCTAAAGTTCTTGCCGCCCGCCTCGACCGGGGCGTCTAAGCCCTGCGGCTTGTTGCGCACGAACTCGCTGGCCTGCGCCATGTCGAGTGCCACCCAGAGCTCCTCGTCGGTCGCAGCTTCATCGCGCCAGGTCAGGTTGCTGCGGATGGAGCCGCTCACCAGCGATGCGCGCTGCGGAACGGTCGCGACCACACGGCGCAGCTGGTCGAGCGGCCAGGTGCGCACGTCGACGCCCATCACGCTCACGCTGCCGGTGCTCGCATCGTACAGGCGCGGGATGAGCGAGACGAGCGTGGACTTGCCGCTACCCGTACCGCCGATAATGCCGAGCGTCTTGCCCAGCGGGAGTTCCAGCGTCACATCGTTGACAGCATTGGCCGCGCCAGCGCCAAACGAGAAGCTCGCATGGCTCAAGCTCAGCGCGGGAACTGAAGCGACATTGCCCGGCTTGGGCAGCGCGACCGGCTGGTTGCCCTCGTCAGCGATGCCCGGCACGCAATTGAGCACCTCGTTGATACGCGACGCGCTGGCGCTCGCCTTGGTAAAGACCACGACCAGGTTGGCGACGTACACGATGGAGGTTAGGGTCTGCGTCATGTAGTTCACAAACGCCATGACCTGGCCCTGCGTAAGCTCGCCCACGCTGACCTGGATGCCGCCCACCCACAGGATGGCGCACACGCCCAGGTTCATCACCAAAAACGTGACGGGGTTGAGAATCGACGAGAGCTTGCCCACCGCGATGGCAGTATTGGCCTGGTCGTCGGCGGCCTGCGCAAAGCGCTCGCGCTCGTGATCTTCGCGCACGAAGGCGCGAACCACGCGGGCGCCCGAAAGGCCCTCGCGGCAGATAAGCGCGATGCGGTCGAGCTTTGCCTGCAGCTGCTTGTAGTACGGAATGCAGCGCGCCATGACAACCCAGAACACCAGGCCAATGGCGGGCGTGCAGATCAAAAAGATGATGCCGAGCTTAAGGTCGATGGCAAGGGCCGCGCACATGGAGCCCACCGCTAGAAAGGGCCAGCGGATGAGCATGCGCACGCCCAGCGCCACAGCGAGCTGGACCTGGTTAACGTCGTTGGTAATGCGCGTGATGAGCGACGGCGTGCCAAAGCGGTCGAGCTCGGCATAGCTCAGCTTGTTGATGTGCTGGTAGAGTGCGCCGCGAATGTCAGTACCCATGCCCTGCGAGGTGAGCGCCGCCATCTTCTGGCAAACAAGCGTAAACGAGATGCCGATTACAGCCATGGCGGCGAGCACCATGCCGTAGCGGACGACGGCACTCACGTCGTGCGCACCGATACCTTTATCGATCATCTGGGCAATCACCAGCGGCGTCAGCAGGTCAAAGATCACTTCAATCAACTTGCACGCAGGGCCAATCACCATATACCGGCGAAACTTACCACCAAAACGCCTGAGCAGCTCAATCATAAAAAGGCGCTCCCTATCATCATCTCAATTCAATCTGATTCATGATAGTACGGAGAACCCTGGAGATGCGTAAGCAACTCGTTACAGATGTAAGGGCAACGGTCACTAGCGCCCAAGGCACGTAGCAGCCGATGTTTTGGCAACGCCAGCGAGCGGCATAACGCCGGGGATTCAATTATCAGATAAATGTGACCCTTCAGGCGGTTTTGGTCGGCTACCCGCGGGTGCCGGCAGGGCGCTTGGTAGTCGAGCGATCCCGCAGGCGAAGCCGAGGACCAGCGAGACACCAAGCGCCCTGCCGGCACTCGCGGGTAGCCGCGGCACCAAAAAACGCCTGCGCACTCGATGGATTCGGATGCCCGACAGAGGCTCCTTATGGCTGCTTCCTTCCGGACCTGACCAGATTCGGAACATGTCGTCATCCGAACCCATCGAACGCGCTAGGCGCTCGATATATCTTACCCGCTCCCGCCCGATGGGGCAAGGTAGCTAATTTGGGACGGGGCTTTTTGACTACTTGGGCAATCAGATCGACAGGTAGTCAAATAAGCCCCGTCCCAAAAAGACTGGTCTGCTGCCGTGCCACAAAAGGGGCCTATCTACTACGTTTAGGCCGCAGGGGTCAACCATAGCCGGCTTTTTCGAAAATCGGCAAGCTTTCTACCTGCGGTTTTAATTTCACAAAATCCGGGATGGTCAAGGGCGCTCGGCTAAACGTAGTAGATGGCCGCATTTCATGGCGGACGGTCCGACCCAAGGCCCAAGGCGACCAGCCTCGGATAGCCATTCTCGAAGTTGCGGTGGAATAGTTCCTGTTTTTGCCGCCTGAGCCGCCAAACAGGAACTATTCCACCGCAACTTATAGGGAGTTGGGTTTTAGAGGCGGGCGAGGTCGTAGGCTTGGGCGGCTGCTTCACCGGCGCAGATGAGGTTGGTTGTGGCTTCCTGGGGGTCGAGCGCTTGGTCAAGAGGCATGGGCCTGCGGCAGACCGGCAGGACCAAGTCGATGCCCTGACCATACACCGCATCCAAATTATCCGCACGACCGCCCACGACGGCGACTACCGGCTTGCCATAGCGATTGGCACGGCGGGCCACGCCCACCGGCGCCTTGCCGGCAGCGGATTGCTCGTCCATGTTGCCCTCGCCTGTAATGACCAGGTCGACATCGCGCACGCGCTCGTCAAACCCAATCAGATCGAGCACCGTCTCCACGCCCGAACGCAACTCAGCACCGAGCGCCAGCAGCGCGGCGCCCAAGCCACCTGCCGCGCCCGCGCCAGGCACGCCGAGCACCGAGCCAAATGTCCGCACGCCCTCGGGCACGCGCAACAACCCCTGAGCCCGCACCCCGGTAATCGCCGCATCGAGCAGGCGGCCGTAGCCGACCATCCAACTGTCGTACCTGCCCAGCGCTTCGACATCGTCTGTCGGCAGGCCCTTTTGCCCGCCAAACACTGCAAGTGCCCCACGACGCCCCACGAGCGGGTTCTCGACATCAGAGAGCACGACGATACGCGCGCTATTCAGCGCCCGAAGCGCCGGTGCCAAATCGATACTCGCCACCTGCTCAAGCCCCGCGAGACCAGGGGCGACATCGCAGCCCTGATCATCGACCACACGCGCGCCCAGCGCCTGCAGCATGCCGGCGCCACCGTCGTTGGTGGCACTGCCGCCCAGACCAATATAGATAGTCTTTGCCCCAGCACGAACCGCTCGAAGCATGAGCTCGCCCACGCCATAGGTCGTAGCGGCCAACGCCGCCGGCTCTGTGCAAGGCGAATACCCAATACCCGCCGCCTCGGCCATCTCGATTACAGCCGACTCGTACTCGCCGTCCACCAGCATCCGGGCAGACACACAGTCGCCCAGAGGGCCTGCGACTTCACATGCCACGACCTCACCGCCGCACGCGGCAACGGCATCGAGCGTTCCCTCGCCGCCATCCGCCAGCGGCAGCGCGCTTACCTGGGCATCGGGCCACACGCGGCGCACACCTTCGGCAACGGCCTCCTCCGCCTGCGCGCTCGAAACGCTGCCCTTAAAGGAGTCGATCGCCAGCTGCACACGGCGGGGCCGGCGGCACGCGGCACCAAAATCGACCGCCCCAACGGCAGTATCTTCGACACCCGCAAGCGCCTCGGCGTGGGCGGTATGCGCCTCAAGATCGGCCCCACAACCGCAGCCAGCACCATCGGTGCCACGCAGCCCACTAAAATAACCGCTCAGCACCGCGCGGCACTCGTCTGCCAGCACGCCGGCGGTCACATTAAACCGATGATTCAGGCGCGAATCGGCATTGAGGTCGTATAGCGACCCCAGAGCGCCCGCTTTAGCATCGGCCGCGCCGTACACGCAGCGCCCCACGCGCGCGTTAACCATAAGCCCCGCGCACATGCAGCAGGGCTCGAGCGTCACGTAGACCGTACAATCGGAAAGACGCCAGCGTCCAAGCGACTGAGCGGCGGCGCACAGGGCCGAAAACTCGGCATGCGCCGAAGGATCCTGGTCGAGCTCGCGGCGATTATGCGCCCGCGCGACAATCTCGCCGTCGCGCACCACTACGGCTCCGATGGGCACCTCGCCCACCGCAGCGGCGGCGCGCGCCTCGGCCAGCGCCTCACGCATGAACTTCTCGTCGATTTCGGTGATCGTCATCGTTCGCCTTCCCTGTTGCAAATCCAAAACGATGCTATCATTACGACTCACGGAGAGATGGCAGAGCGGTTGAATGCGGCGGTCTTGAAAACCGTTGAGCGCGAGAGCGTTCCGGGGGTTCGAATCCCCCTCTCTCCGCCACTCCTAGTGATGCACCGGTGTCATGGTCCGCTCAAACAGTGCATCGACCACATCGGCTATCTCAGGTCGACGCTCAAGATCGTGGCCCGATTCCCACCATATCGTGAAAAGTCGAATAATACCGCCGGCGACAAACTCAGACGTCGTCTCGAGTGACACGGGGGCCAGGGCATCCTCGGCAAGCACGTTCATCACACGCTCGCGGATGGAGCGGGCAATGCGGTCGCAAATAACGTTGGTCAACATGCCCGACATGCTGCTTGCCAAAATGTTATCCATGAGCCGCTCGTGCGCCAGAATCAAATCCATGGCATCGTCCAAAATCGCGTGCCGAAGCGCGCACGTCCTCGGCAGATACCGCGCCGGCCTCATCGGGCTGTTTTTGCGGCAAGCCCGACATGAGCTCATCGATATAAAAGGCAAAGTAATCGTTCTTGTCGCGAAAGTGCTTGTAGAACGTCGTGCGGCGAATCATGGCGCGGTCGCACAGCATGGCAACCGTCAGGTCCTCAAAACGATGCTCCTCGAGAAGCTCGGTAAAGGCATCGAACAGGGCGCGGTAGGTTTTCTTGATGCGAAGGTCCACTGGTATCGCCATCCTCAGGGCAAAGACAACACTCGTCAATCTGTCGCATATCTTACACCTGTACCTCGCGCGCTTTGCCCCGGTGCCAACCCCGCCGAAAACACAACGCTTACCGGAAAGTTCGGCACGACAAAACGTTGCGGGTATACTAGTAGCGTTATACCAACGGCAGCTGGCGCATGCCGCCGCGGCCATTCGAAACGGAGACATCATGCTTCCCGTCATCATCGGCATCGTTGTTGTCATTGTGATTGCCTGCGCCATCGCCGGCATCTACAACAACATGGTCACCAAGCGTAACCGCATCGATAACGCCTGGCAGAACATCGATACGCAGCTGCAGCGTCGCAACGACCTGATCCCCAACCTGGTCGAGACCGTCAAGGGCTACGCCAAGCACGAGCAGGAGACGCTCTCCGCCGTGATCAGCGCGCGTAACACCGCCGTCAAGGCCACCACGCCCGAAGCCAAGATGGAAGCCGACAACGTGCTGACCGGTGCGCTGCGTCAGCTCTTCGCCGTAGCCGAGGCCTATCCCGATCTTAAGGCAAACACCAACTTTACGCAGCTGCAGGCATCGCTCGAGGATACCGAGAACAAGATTAGCTATGCACGCCAGAGCTACAACGATTGCGTGCTCAGCTACAACAACGCCATTCAGACGTTCCCGGCTGTCATCTTTGCCGGCATCTTCCAGTTTAAGGAGCGCCAGGGCTTCGAGGCCGCCGAAGCAGCCCGCCAGGCCCCGACCGTCAAGTTCTAGTAGTTTGACAGCGCATCCTTAATCGGCCAAATGCATAAACCGCCCCGTCGAATGCATACTTCGACGGGGCGGTTTCCTTTTTCGCGAAGGTCCCCCTCTAAGCGTCGTGCATTTTTAGGAGTATTCAACATAACCAAGAGCTTCGGGCGCCACGATAAATGCCAAAGACCGCGAATATCCCTGCAAATCAAACGCTGCCAGCCCATAACCCCGCCCATCATTCGTAGAAAACATCGAGAACTCCCGATTTTTTGCCCGAGATCGGTATGCAGGGACCTTCGACTGCAGAATACTCGCAAAAATGCACGTCGCCACCGCCCCCACATGGCGCGAAGCAAAGCAAAAGCGCAGCCTAAAAGGCCGCGCACCATCTTTATTCAGATTAATCATTGCCCGTTGTGACATCGCCGAACCCGCAGGGCAGAGAACAAGTTCCCTCCCGGCGCACTCCGCAGGACGCAAGAAGCCCTCGCCGCACGAAGTGCGCAGCGAGGGCTTCTTGC
>URGF01000007.1 GCA_900547285.1 uncultured Collinsella sp. | reverse complement strand
TCGTTTTGCGCGTTGGGAGTGTAGACATCCACAAACCAGAACTTGTCGAACTCCAGCGCGCAGACGCGGCCCTCGGTTGCGGCTTGGGCGACGAGCTCGGCCGCCTCGCCCTCGCCGGCGTAGGGTAACAGCGCATCGGCGTGCAGCACGCGCAGCGGTTCCTGGCGGCTAAAGACCGCAGTGCCCGAATAGCCTTTGCGTTCGGCGTAGCTCCAGGTTTGGTGATAGCCGGCCAGGTCAATATCGACCTGGCCCTCCTGCAGCTTGGTCTCTTGCAGTGCCAGGATATCGACATTGAGCTCCTGTGCGATCTGGATAAAGCTCGGGTCTTTTTTGAGCACGGCGCGCAGGCCGTTGACATTCCACGAGGCGAACGTGTAAGTCTGAGACATGGTGTCCTTTCGACGGTGTTGGCAGGCTTAAGATTAGCGTAACGGGGGCGGGGCGGAGTCCGCGAGTGATGGCGCGATCGCCGCCGTCCCGGAGACACGGGCGGAGGACATATATGACGCAGGCAATATCGGACCCCAAGCAGGCCTCCGCCGCGCTGGCGGAGCTGTTCGAAACCCATAGCCACGTGGTCTTCTTTGGCGGCGCGGGCGTTTCCACGGCAAGCGGCATTCCCGATTTCCGCAGCGTGGACGGTCTGTATCACCAGCGGTTTTCCTATCCGCCCGAGACTATGCTCTCGCATAGCTTCTACGAGGCGCATCCGGCGGAGTTTTTCGACTTCTACCGGACCAAGATGATCGCGCTTGGCGCCAAGCCCAACCACTGCCACGCCAAGCTGGCGGAGCTGGAGCGCGCCGGCAAGCTCGACGCCGTGGTGACGCAAAACATCGATGGCTTGCATCAGGCGGCTGGTTCACGGCGCGTGTTTGAGCTGCACGGCTCGGTCCACCGCAATATCTGCCAGACGTGCGGCGCGGTCTACAGCGCCGAATGGATTTGCGCGCGCGAGCACGAGGATGCCGCGGGCATGCCCGTGTGCCCTACGTGCGGCGGTCGCATCAGGCCCGATGTGGTCCTCTACGAAGAGCCGCTCGATGAGCGTGTGCTTACCGGCGCCGTTGCTGCCATCGCCGCAGCCGACGCCCTCGTCGTGGGCGGAACCTCGCTCGTAGTGTATCCGGCGGCGGGCCTCACGCGTTACTTTACTGGCGATACGCTGGCCATTTGCAATTTGGCGCCCACCGATCAGGATGCAAATGCCGACCTGCTGATTTCTTGCGACATCGCGGCCGCGTTTGCGTTCTAGCCCGCGCGCGCGGATACAATAGAAAGACTGATTGCAAAGCGACCCCGCCGTCAGCGCCCGAGCGCGGCGGCGTGGGCATTTTAGGAGGATGTTCATGGCGAACGACAGCAAGACATGGCGGTGCGGAAAGTACGAGCTCAGCTTTGATCGTCCGCGCATCATGGGCGTCCTCAATGTGACGCCCGATTCGTTTAGCGACGGCGGGGAGCACTTCGACCCGGATGCCGCCATCGAGTACGGCCTGGCGATGCTCGATGCCGGCGCCGACATCATCGACGTGGGCGGCGAGTCCACGCGCCCCGGCTTTACCCCGGTCAACCCCGACGAGGAGGCACGTCGCGTGCTGCCCGTCGTGCGCGCGCTCGCCAAAGAGGGCGCTATCGTCTCGATCGATACGCGTCATGTGGCGGTTGCCAAGGCGGCGGTGCGCTGCGGTGCTTCGATTGTCAACGATGTAACGGGCTTCACCGACCCCAAGATGGTCGAGTTCGTTAAGACGAGCACCTGCGGCGTTATCGTAATGCACGCCGGCGAGGTCGCCGCACCCGCCCGCACGCACGCGACGGTGCAGCTCGATACTTCGGCCGCGGCGTTTGTTGCCGAGAAGGCACGCGAAGCGGCCGCCGAGGCTGCGCGCGAGGCTGAGAAGCCCGCTCGTCGCCGTCGCGGCAAGTTGTTGGGCGACCCCAAGCCCGAGGCAAAGCTCCCGGGTGGCGTGGTGCAGCCCTCGCTGCCGTTTGGCGAATCAGAGCCCACGCCCGAGCCTGTTGCCGAGTCAGAGACGCCGGCTGCCGAGCAGACTGCCCCTGCCGCCGCTGCGCCCGAGACCGTGCCCGCAGCTACCGAAGCCGTACCAGAGCCCAGCGACCACCTAGCCGCCATGATGCGCCGCAGTGCCCGCCGTGAGGAAGCCTATGTGCCCACCTCGCAGCTCCGCCGCTTTACCCTGCCCGATTCGGCGCCCATCATGCGCCGCGTCATGGGCTTTCTGTCCGACCAGGCCCGCGCGCTCATCCATGCCGGCGTGTCGCGCGACCGCATCTGCATCGATCCCGGTCCGGGCTTTGGCAAGACGGCCAACGAGGATATCGTCATCCAGCGCGAGACCGCTAAGATGGCGTCGCTGGGCTATCCGCTCATGTGCGCCGTGTCGCGCAAGCGCTTTGTGGGCGCCGTCTCGGGCGTGACCGATGCCGCCGCGCGCGATGCCGCCACGTTTGGTGTGTGCCTGGGCGCCATCCAGGCCGGCGCCAACATCGTGCGCGTGCATGACGTTGCGGGCTTTGCGCAGTTCCTGAACGGGTACTGGGCTGTCGCCAAGCCGCAGCCGCGCCGTGCGTTTGTGGCCGTGGGCTCCAACCTGGGGCATCGTTGCGACAACATCCGCGCCGCGCGCGACATGATCGCCGAGATTCCGCTCACCTGCGTGTCCAACTGCTCGCACATCTACGAGAGCGAGCCGGCCTACGAGACGCGCCAGGACGCGTTTGCCAACGCCGTCATCGAGATCAAGACCGAGCTGGCTCCGCTGGTGCTGCTTGACGAGCTCATGAAGATCGAGGCCGAGCTGGGTCGCGACCGTTCCAAGAAGGCCAAGGCCAACGGCCCGCGCACCATCGACCTGGACCTGCTGTGGATGGACGGCGAGACCCACGGCGGCAAGAAGCTGCGCCTGCCGCATCCGCTGATCGGCGAGCGCGACTTTGTGCTGGTGCCGCTCGAGGACCTGATGCACGACCCGGCGCGGTTCTTCCGCTACAACGGTGTCGAGGTCAAGGAGCCCGAGGACCGCGTGGGCCATATCGTGGGCGAATTGGGGCGTATGTAGATGATTGAGATGAATGCTGTTGCCGCCGGTACCGAGCTCGACGCGGCGCGTGACGCGGGCCGCGAGGGTGCGTCCGCGGGCCGGTGCGCGTGGAGCGCGGGCGATGCATCGCTGACGTTTTCGCTGGTCGTGCGCCCCGATGTGAACATGCACGCCTTCCACGGTCTGCCGTTTGTGGCCGCAATGGGCATGATGGACGCGCTCGCGGGCACGGCCGCAACGCCGGGCCTGGGGCTTGCCGGCAAGGTGGGCATCCAGTGGCCGAGTGACATCGTGTGCGGCGCGCCTGCGTTTGAGACGTCGCTCGCGCGCGTCGCCGTCAACGGCGGCGCCGGTGCCGCGGGCATGTTTGCCGCGGTGACGGTGGATATTGAGCGTTCGGCACTGGGCGAGCTCGGCGTGGATATGGGCGACGAGGTACTGGTCGAGGCATTGACCGCCGCCGTGCTGACCCGCGTGGACACCTGGGCGGTTGCCGCCAACACGCCGCAGGGCGCCGCCGGTCCGTTGGCTCCCGTGCTGGGTGAGTACTTCGATATGGTGCCACTGCTGGGTCGTCAGGTCGCGGCGGTGTCGCCCAACGGCCTGCCGCTCGCGGTCGGCGTGTTTGCGGGCCTGGACATCTGGGGTCGCGCGACCATTAAGACCGACGCCAGTGAGCAAGAGTTTCCGCCCGAGGCCGTGCGCATTCGCGGTCTGTAGCGCGAGGCGCCCGCGCTCAAAGATAACGATGACAACAAGACCCTCCTCGGCCTGCGCCGGGGAGGGTTTCGCCTATCTGGGGAATGGGTTGCCAGCATCCTATTCCTCAAAACTGAAAAATTTTCGTTTTTGAGGAATAGGATTAAGGCAGCTCGGTCTTTCGCGAGGTATATTCGCTATAGAGCCTATTCCTCAAAACTGAAAAATTTTCGTTTTTGAGGAATAGCGATAAAAGACCGCGAGGAGGCCCCGATGAAACTCATCAATAGAACGTCATATATGGACACGTTGACGAGTCTTATTGGCGTGCCGGACATCAAGGTCATCACGGGCATCCGTCGTAGCGGTAAATCAAAATTGCTCGAGGCCCTCCGCGATTACGTGGAGGCACATCTGTCCAATTCGAATGTCATCCATATCAACTACAACCTCGATGAGTTTGAGAACCTGCTCGAGTATCACGCGCTGCTCGCCTATGTAAAAGAGCATCGAGTGTCCGGCAAACAAAACTTTCTGCTTATCGATGAAGTTCAGATGTGCGACGGTTTTGAGCGTGCGATCAATAGCCTTCACGCATCCGAGCAGTACGACATATTCATTACCGGATCGAATGCCTTTTTGCTGTCGAGCGATCTGTCGACGCTCTTTACGGGGCGTACGTTCGAGATCGAGGTTTTCCCATTCTCGTTTGAGGAGTATCGTCTCTATGGCGACGAGGGCGAGGTCGACCGCGACTTCGATGAGTACGCGAGAACCGGCGGTATGTCCGGCTCTTACCCTTATCCACTGCAGGAGCAGCGCTATCAATATCTCTCCAACGTCTTCAAGACGCTCATTGTGAGAGATATCGTGCAGCGGCATAACGTGAGAAACGAATCGGCGCTGCTGCGCATTGCCGATTACATGATGGACAACGTTTCCAACATTACGTCGGCACGCAACATTACTGATGCATTAAATGCGGATGGGTTAAAGATTACGAACAAGACGGTCGGCACGTACATGGGGTACCTGTGCGATGCGTTTGCCTTCTATAAAGTTCGTCGGTACGACATTCGTGGCAAAAAATACCTTAAGAGCGGCGAGAAGTACTATCTGGCGGACCATGCGTTTAAATATGCGCTTCTTGGTACACGTGATATGGATTGGGGACGCGTATACGAGAACATGGTGGCAGTCGAGCTGCTGCGCCGCGGATACGAGGTATATGTCGGCGTGCTCTATAAAAAGGAAATAGACTTTGTAGCAATCAAACGGAGCGAGAAGCTCTATATTCAGGTGAGCGACGACATCAGCTCGGATAAGACATTTGAACGCGAGATTTCACCACTGCTGAGCATTGGCGACGCGTACCCCAAGATGATTCTCGCCCGCACGCATCACGAGGTCACGGATCGCGATGGGGTGCAGATCGTGGACCTGGCGAGGTGGTTGTGCGGCGAGGCTTAGCAAAAGGTCCTATTCCTCAAAATCGAAAAAATTTTGATTTTGAGGAATAGGACCGATGCGTTGCCTAGTTCGCCGCTCGCGCTCGACTTAAACCCCGCCTTACCCCAGCCTCTGCATGCGGCGGTAGATTTCGCAGATGCCTTTGATGGTGAGCTGCCCGTCGACCACGTCGAAGGCGTCGGTTGAATCGGCGACGATGCTGGCGAGGCCACCCGTGGCGATAACGGTGGCGTCCTCGCGCCCCAGCTCGCGCTTCATGCGCGCGACCAAGCCCTCGGCCATGGCGGCGGCGCCCGTTACGGCGCCGACTTTGATGCACTCCTCGGTATCGCGGCCGATGGCGTGCTCGGGCGCCTCGAGCGGAACGCTGGCGAGCTTGGCGGCTCGGGCGGCGAGCGCGTCCATCGAAATGCGGATGCCCGGCGCAATCGCTCCACCAATGTAATAGCCGTCCTCGTCGATGACGTCGATATTGGTTGCGGTGCCAAAGTCCACCACGATCGCCGGGGCGCCGTAGAAGGTCTCGGCAGCGACGGCGTTGGCGATGCGGTCGGCACCAACGGCCTGGGGACGCGCCGCCCGCAGCTTGGTCACGGCCGCCGTCTGCGGCCCAATGACGATGGCGTCCGCGGCAATGCGGTTGGCCACGGCGTGCCACTCGCGCGAGAGCTGTGGCACCACGCCGGCAAAGGCGATCGCGTCGACCGCGCCGAGCGAGAGGTCGTACATCTTAAAGAAACCCATCAGGCGCACGTGGATCTCGTCGGCGGTATAGGAGCGGTCGGTGGGCATACGCCACGACTGCACCAACTTGTCTCCGTCAAACAGGCCCATGGCCGTCTGCGTGTTTCCCATATCGATAGCGAGCAGCATGTCTACTCCAGGTGTCGGCGTAAAAGGACGCGCACCATTGTATACGCGCCGTCGGGGCCGCTGAGCCGCGATTCGCTTACGGTGATATGGGCTGAGGGGTTTAAATATGAAGGAATTATGCTCTACGAGATTTTCCTTGCCGCTTACCGAACTCCCGCGTAATATTCTTTCTTGCGCACATGAGGCGCCCAGACATTGCGGGGTGGAGCAGTCTGGTAGCTCGCCGGGCTCATAACCCGGAGGTCGTAGGTTCAAATCCTGCCCCCGCGACCAAGACTTTTAGCAGCTCAGAGGCATTGTTCCTCTGGGCTGTTTTCTTTTTTGACTTTCAATCTTGGTCGAATTTTGGTCGAAATCAATTTTAAACAGCCTATTTTGAACAGGGCGCCTGCCTGAACCAGCCAGCACAGAAACAGAGGGTAGGGATTACGGGTTGTAGGATGCCGACGGACAAGCACCATGCTGCCTCAAATCCGCATGGAGCTTGGCCGGGGCCGTCTCTTTGCCTCAAGGCGGGCAGTGAACTCAGGCAATCGAACCTCTTCGCATTTGTTCTCTAGGAACTGAGCGACACGCTCCTCGCAATTAATGTTGCCGTTATATGCGGAATATCAGAAGAGAGATCGCAGGGCGTAAGTCAGTGCATGAAGGGCTGCCCGTCGTTTTGATAATGACATAATTAAGCGGCAAACTAAAGCGATCGGAGCGACCATGATTCTTGATAGCCTGCGTAACAGCGCGTCTTTTAATGAAACCGACCGAGCTATTGCTACCTATCTGCTCAATCATACCGGCGACCTTAAGACCCTCACTATGGCAAAGCTCGCACAGGAGACTTATACTTCGAACGCGACTATCATCCGCTTTTGCAAGAAACTGGGCCTAAGCGGCTATCGAGAGTTGATCATGCAACTCATCCAGGAGATAAGCGGGGATTATCTTCTGGCTGCCACCGTTGATCGCAATCGTCCTTTTGACAGCACCGACTCAATTGAGGCCATCGAGGGTAACCTTGCGAATCTCTTGAAGGGCATCATAGATCAAACGAAAATCGAGCTCGATAGCGCCAAATTAAGCATAATCGCTAAGGCGGTTCTTAGCGCCCCACGAATTTACATCTTTGCCAAAGGGGAAAGCTACCTGGCGGGATGCATCTTTCGCAACAATCTTCTTAAGCTCGATCGTCATGTCACCATGGCGGACGACGGAGGCCTGCAGACACTGCATGTTAAAAACGGCAAGCCCGGCGACCTGTTTTTATTCCTAAGCTACAGTGGCATTCACTATGACTATTCCAAATACGCTGCCACTCTTTCCGAGCGCGGAATCAAGCCGTGTCTAATTACGGCGTTTTCTGATTCGGTGCTCGCCAGGCAATGCGATACTGTCTTGCCCATTCCAAAATCAGAACGCGTGATTGGAAAGGTGGCAAATTACTCTTCTTTGGTCTCGCTCACGTATACGCTTCAGGTTATTTATTCGCTTATATTCAATCAGGACTATCAAGAGAACTATCGTGTAAAACACGAGGCCGATTCATTCATCTTCACGAGTTTTGCTGAGATCTAGGCATATAAAAGATGGCCCCAAGGCAATTGCCTTGGGGCCATCTTTTGTGCTTTTGGTATTTGGGCGGTTCCTCTACTTCAGCTCAGGCCAATAGCCCTTGTTCGCCTCGATCATGTCGTCCAAGACTTCCTTGGCCATGCGTGCTGAGGGAATCGTGCGATTGAGGGCGAAGGCTTCGAGTGCCTTCTGGTAGGAACCTTCGATAACGGCTTCGACCACAAGGCCTTCACAGGCATCCTGCTGTTCGATAAGGCCCTTATAGAAGCGGGGAATCTTCCCGACGCGAATCGGTTCGGCTCCTCGATCAGTGATGTACGCCGGAACCTCGACTGTCGCGTCGTCCGAGAGGTTCTCGATTGCACCATTGTTGGGCACGATCACCAGCTGGCGATGGCGCAGGTCTTTTGCCAGAGACTTGACGACATCGACAATGAACTTGCCATGCACGCCTACGTAGAACTGCGTGAGATCGACCTTTTCACCGCGCTTAAGCGCCGCAGATGCGTCGAAGATGCGCTTTTCGCGGCCGTTTACGACCTGCATGCCACGCGTGTTATTGATGTCCATGTACTCCACGCAGGCGTCGGGCAACAGGTAATACTGGTAATAGGTGTTGGGGAGGTAATCCTGGAATAGCGTAGAAATCGTTGCCGCATTCTTGAAGGTGTGGGCCCAATCTGGGTCCTTCACCAAGGCATCGTTGAGGCTTGCTTCGGAAATGTAACCGTACTTGCGCACATGTTCTTTGAGCTTGTCCGTAACGTCGACGCCCTTGCAGCGTACGTTGGTAAACCACCCAAAGTGATTGAGGCCAAAATAGTCGACCTCAATGTCGTTGAGTTCGCACCCTAAAATCTCTGCCATGCGGGCTTCAATCTCCACTGGCATATCGCAGATGTCGAGAATGCGAGCGTTAGGACGCAGCTTGTGCATTGCCTTGGCTACGATGGCAGCGGGGTTGGAGTAGTTGACGATCCAGTAGTCCTTGCAGGCGTACTCCTCGCAGAAATCGACAAGCTCGCACATGGGGAAGATGGTTCTCATGCCATATGCCATGCCACCTGCTCCGCAGGTCTCTTGGCCGACTACGCCATGGCGCAGGCTGATTTGCTCATCCTGGATACGCATCTTGAGCCCGCCCACGCGCATCTGCGCCATAACAAAGTTCGCATCTGTAAATGCTTCTTTGGGGTCGACGGTTACATGCAGGGGAATCTCGGGAGCAAGGTCATCGATGACTGCTTTAACCACCACGGCGACCGTATCTTGGCGCTCCTCGTCGATGTCATAGAGCCAAAGCTCGCGAATCCCCAATTCATCCTTTTGGTCGATCAGGTCTTTGACGATGCCGGCGGTATAGGTGCTGCCGCCGCCGCAGATGACAATCTTGTATCCGTTCATGTTGTTCATGCCTTTCAAATCAAATTGAGCCGCAGATAATCTTGACCACTATCTGTATGAAGTAAGTAGCGATGTTGATAACCGCTGCCATGCCTGCAATGCTGCCTGCGTCCGTGTGCCTTCCTGAATGCCGGGTCCAAACCGCTGCGAGCAGACCAAGGAGCGGCCAGATAAAACCACATACGAATGCAGCCATGAGAGCGAGAAGACCCTTTGTCGACTTTTCTTTATACATGTTGAGCAAACGTTCGAACATGTCTTGGATTGAATGAAACGTCTTGGTTAGCATGAGGTCTCCTCGCTTATCGCCCGTCGATTAGGCGATCGTTAATCTTCCAGATTAAGGATGGGACGCAGCAGGTCGTAGACGGAGTGCACGTTGGTTCCCACAACAATCTGGACATTGGTACCGTTCTTAAACAAGCCCTTGTCGATAGCCTTCTTGATGGTCTCTTCGTTGACCTTGCTGGGGTCTTTGACCTCGACACGGAGACGAGTCATGCAGCAGCCCATGGTGTTGATGTTGTCCTTGCCGCCAAGGCCGTTGATGATGTTCTGCACCATCTCCTGCTGTTTTGCGTCGACTTCCGGCGTTCCGGAGGACTCGAGAGCATTGTTGTCTCCGGAGACCTCTGCAGACCACTCTGCGGAACGGCCGGGCGTCATGAGGTTGAGTTTCTTGATTACCATCGCCAGAACGATGAACGAAACGGCGGCAAACACGATGCCCAAGACGATGTAAATCGGGAACTTGGTGACGCCCATTGGCAAAGGCAGGCCGAGCGTGAGCAGCTCGATGCCACCGTACATGTTAAGCAAGCGGACTCCCAGGACAAACAGGAGCATCTCGCCCAGTCCGTAGAACAGGCTGTAGGCAACCCAGAGAATCGGAGACGCGAACAGGATCATGAAGTCAAGCGGCTCGGTGATGCCGGAGAGCATGGCTGTGATGTAAATAGGCACCAGCATGGCTGCAACGGCTTTTCGATTCTCAGGACGGGAGGTTGCAATCATTGCGAGCACGGTGCCAAGGGTTACGAATTCCTTGCCAAAGCCGAACATGGCAAAGCGGACAGAGGGGTCGACTGTGGTGAGGGACCCGTCGGCGATAAGAGGAAGCTCGGCATAGAAGATGTTTGCTGCGCCAGAAACGCTCTGGCCGGCGATGACCGCCGTGCCGCCAATCGCGGAGTAGTCAAACGGCATCCACATAAAGTGGTGCATGCCGAGAGGTACGAGGACGCGGTTCAGGAAGCCGTAAATGAAAACGCCCAGACCACCCGAGGCTGCGATGAATGAAGAAGCGTTGCTGATGGCGTTGGCGATAGGGGGCCACACGATAGTCGCTCCGATGCCGAAGACAATGCTCAGCGGAACCATCGCCAGAAGGGCCAGGCGGGGTCCGCCGTAAATCCGGATATACTCCGATACCTTTACGTCGATCAGTTTGTTATAGAGCCAACCGCAGAAGCATCCGATGAGTACGCCGCCGAAGACGTTGACATCGGTAACTTGAAGACCCAGCACCGTTGCCTGGCCAGTGCCATACAGACCCATCGCGCCGGCTTTTGCCAGCTGATCGGTGAGCGTCAGGTAGGCGTTGCTGACATACAGGAACATGAGGTAACTAATAAGTCCAAACACTGCCGCGTTGGATTTTTGTTTCTTTGCGAAGCCTGCCGTTAGGCCGACTGCGAAAATCACCGGCAGGTTGCCGATCACCGCGGAGTTGGTTGCCGCGGAGAGCAGCGTGCCCAGATCTGCGACAACTCCGCTGCCGAGCGAGCATACCGTGGCGATGGCCAAAATGATGCCCGTTACCGAAAGGTACAAAATAGGGTCGACGATAACGCGGCCAAAGTTCTGGAAGGCCGTTTTGACTTTATCCATCTCTTCCCCTCTCCTAACTAATCTCGGGGGCTTGCCCCTTGGACAGAGGAGGCGCTCACATGCTTGCCGGCGTTGGATGTTGATGTCCACCTCTGTTTACTGGCTTCATGATAGATAGAGTGTTCACAAAACATGCGGGACGGAACAAACGGTGCTTAAAACGAGCTCGGCTAGTCTTTTTCGCTGTTACCATCTTTCCATTTCGGCCAGCGGTATACATTTTTAGGCAAACGGCTTTGGGTGCGAGCGGCTGGTCGTGTCTTGATTTGCCAGGTCTGGAATCCGTCTATCTCTATTTGCATCAGGCTCGTGTGAAGTCTGGATATTGAGGAGGCGTTTCGACTCTTGCCATCCGTGTATCCTGGAGGAAAGGAGGGGGAGTCGAAAAACTTCTCCCCAACAGAGGACTATGAATACAGGCTGGATCCGTCGTATGGGCCAAAGGACGAAGGAAGAACAGACGCTATGCCTCCAGCAGAGCCCAGGAACAACCGGGTGTTCTCACTGCTCCAGAAATACAACCGGCATGGTCTTCTGGTTCCAGTTGGCGCCGACCATATGTGGAACGCGGCGATGGAGAGCAAGTTCTGCCGGTTGACGCTCCTCGGCAAACATTATCGAGGGCTTGCGGACCAGGGCCTACTTTGACATGTTGACTAACGAGGCTTTCAGCGATCATGCTCAAACTTTAGGGCTTGTGGCAAGAGGTCGGATAACGCTCAAGCCGTTTGATGCTCATCGTCTTGGATGAGGTCTATGCCGAAGCACTTCTTTCCCGCGTCCTTGAGGGATGCGCCGATGTGATACGCGGTCGCACCGTCGAGGATAAGGAAGCGGTCGTGGAACGTTCTGGTGCGGCGGACGGTGAGCTGCGGGTACTGTGCGTTGAACACGTCGACATCGCCTTGCGTGAGCCGGTTGCCGGACGTGTAGACGGTCACCGCGACGCCCTTGCGCTTCTTTGCGAGGATGTTCAGGGTGTGGACATCTACGTAGCCATCCACGAGGGAGATTTCGCGCTCGGCGCGGCCCACGAGATCTGTCAGCAGGCTGAAGGCGTCGAACATCTGCCCGGCGAAGAAGATCCGCTGGGGTTTCTCGACCTCGCCTTCGAGCAGGTGGAACACCTGGTTGAAACGCTCGTTGGTCGATTGCTGAAACGCCGCCTGACTCAACTCGACGCCGCGCAGCCGCTCAAACAGGGTGGCATTTTCGGCGAGGAGGTGGCGCATGGCGACAAACGCCCTCATGATACTGATACTGGTCTGCACCGCCACTTCGCTGCGTAGCACGCCGGACAGCATGGCTATGCCCTGCTCGGTATAGGCATAGGGGAGGTAACGTCGCCCGCCGCGGCCCTCCATGGTCTTTGAGGTTCCAATTTGGCACCTCAAAGACTCGTCCTCCTCCTTGGTCAGTTGAAAACGGAAGTCCTCGGGGAATCTGTCGGCGTTGCGTGCGGCGGCGCGGTTGAGATTCTTTGTCTCTACCTCGTATAACCGAGCGAGATCGGTGTCGAGCATGATTTGCTGCCCACGGACGGTATGGATTAGGGGCTCTATGTTTGCGGAATCGGTCGGGGCTATCGGCGCGCTCGTTTCGACCGATTCGTCCTCGGCATCAAAATCGCTCATGGTTCCTCGATTCAAAGATGGGGACGCTCCTGCGTCGAAAGCATTTTATCATCCTGGGCTTTATCGCCTGCCGGTCCAGCGGCGATGACCCCTGACGTTAGGGAGGGAGTGTGCTTCGTCGTGGCGACGTCTGCCCTAAGCCTCCCTCGCCATGACGGTGATCCGGCTCCCGTCGATGGTGATGGGCGCGCCCGCCTCGCGCTGGATCTCCAGAAGATCGGCGGCTTCGCGGGCGTTCCCTCCCATCATGTGCGCGTACACGTCCATCGTCATGCTCGACACCTCGTGGCCGGGCCTTCCCTGCACGCTCTTCGGGTCGATGCCGTTGCCGATCAGGAAGGTGGCCTGCGTGTGTCTCAGCTCGTGGAAGTCGTAGCCGACGTAGAGCCTCCGCTTGCGGCCGCCCTCCTCGGCCTCCTCCATCCTGCCGAGACCGTGCTCGATGAAGTGGCCCTTCTGCCACGTCGAGAAGTTGTCGGGGTCGTGGAAACCGAAGTCGCTGTCCGAGCACACCGGGGTGTCCGGGGTCTGGGAGAGGCCCTGAACCTGCATCCGCCTCGCCTTCGAGCGGGCGGAATATCCGGTCGAAGCGCTCGTCGGTCGAATAGAGTGGTCGCTCTATGTCGCACCTCTGTCGCAGTAATGTCGCACCTTGGCCGCGGTGGCATCGATGACCCAAGGGGTTACCCCTTTGTCGCTCCCCATGGCTAACTAATGCCGGCGTGCACCGGCGCGGCGTGAATTAGGGAACTCTGCTGTGGGGTTGGGAACCTTTACTGGGGGCTGCCGTTGGCCAAATCCCATCCCGGACATGACGGTCCCGTTTCCGGACATTCGCGGACAATGTCCGGAAACGGGCTAAAAATGTCCGGAAAAGGGATGAAATGTCCGGAATTGCGGGGTTGGCCCACGCCCGGGCTGCCGTGGCGCGGTCCTCGGTATGACGGCGGGGCGATGCCGTCGGCCTGTCCGCTTTTCCACTCGGGCTTCTGGTCTCTAGCCTCTCAAACAAAATCTCGATCTGTAACAGGTAGGCCCGATTTGGGCGGCTAGATGTTACAGATCGAGACAAACCAGCAGCCGGCCTCCGTTTGTCTAAATCTGTAACACAAGGGACGGTTTTTGCCGAGTAACTGTTACAGATTTAGATTGTTGAGGATGGGCCGAGGGGAATGTCTTGATCTGTAACACGAGGAACGGTATTTGCCGAGTAACTGTTACAGATCGAGACAAACCCCCAACCCAACCCTGCCCCATCCACCAGCCCTCACCCGCTATCCGCCGATTTCCGTTGCGCTGTTGTATTCCCATGCCATATCCTCTAGACAACTACGCGGCATCATCGCCGTCGCGCCTACAAGAGAGGAATGTCCATGACCGCACCTGCATCCAAGCTGCTCCAGCCCATTACGGTTGGCCCCCTTGAGCTCAAGAACCGCATTATGTTCCCGCCGCTGACCACCGGCTACGAGGAGCGCGACGGCTCCATTGGCGAGCGCAGCCTGGCTTTTTACGAGCGCCTGGCCCGTGGCGGCGTGAGCTACATCGTCATCGGCGACGTTGCTCCCGTCATGACCGCAAGCCCCACGCCCAAGCTGGCAACCGACGCCCAGATCCCCACGTTTAAGGCGCTGGCCGATGCCGTCCACAAGCACGGTGCCAAGGTCGCGCTGCAGCTGTTCCACCCCGAGTACGACGTGCCCGGTGTCGGCCGCATGGTCATGGGTTCCATGGCCGCCGCCAAGGCCGCGCAGGAGGCCAAGGCCGCCGGCGACGAGGAGACCTTTGCCGCCAAGATGGCCGAGTCCAACGAGATCCGCAACCAGGCCTACGCCAAGCTGCACCACGACATGCAGCACTTTGTGAACGAGGCCAGCGTGGAGCAGCTCACCCAGATCAAGGAGGCCATCGCTGCCTCGGCCGCCCGTGCGCAGCAGGCCGGCATCGATGCCATCGAGGTCCACGGCGACCGCTTGGTGGGTTCGCTGTGCTCGGCCATCCTCAACCAGCGCACCGACGAGTACGGTGGCTCGTTCGAGAACCGCGTCCGCTACGCGCTGGAGGTTGTCGCTGCCATTAAGGAAGCCGCGCCGCAGCTGATGGTGGAGTACAAGCTCCCCGTGATCATGGAGAACCCCGACGGCACGCCGCGCGGCAAGGGCGGCCTGCGGCCCGACGAGGCCTGCGAGTTCGCCGAGCTGCTCGAGGGCGCGGGCATCGATATGATCCAGGTCGCACAGGCCAACCACACCGGCAACATGGGCGACACCATTCCACCCATGGGTGCCATGCCCTACAACTGGACGCTGCCGGTGGCCGAGCGCGTCAAGGCCCTGGTCTCCGTGCCGGTGGCAACCGTGGGCCGTGTTGTCTCGGTCGAGGCCGGCGAGAAGATTCTGGAAGACGGCGCGGCCGACATCATCGCCTATGGCCGCTCGCTTATGTGCGACCCCGACATTGCGCTGAAGGCCGCCACGGGTGAGCCCATCCGCGAGTGCCTCAACTGCAACAAGGGTTGCGTCGACGCGATTCAAAACCGCAAGTAC
This sequence comes from uncultured Collinsella sp., assembly GCA_900547285.1. Lineage (GTDB taxonomy): Bacteria > Actinomycetota > Coriobacteriia > Coriobacteriales > Coriobacteriaceae > Collinsella. The sequence goes on along the minus strand of URGF01000007.1, from coordinate 11,559 downwards.
ATCTCGTGCGTGCTCAATGCCGAGAACGGTGACGAGGCGACCATCGCCATCAAGCCGGGCGAGGGCGACAAGAAGATCGCCGTGGTGGGCGGCGGCATCGCCGGCCTGGAGGCCGCACGCGTGGCGGCCAAGCGCGGCTACGACGTGACCATCTACGAGGCGAGCGATCATCTGGGCGGCCAGATTGTGCTGGCGGCTGCGCCTCCGCGCAAGGACGAGATCATGCGCTCGGTCGAGTACTACGAGAAGATTCTGCCTGGCCTGGGCGTGAAGGTTGAGCTCAGCCATGCCGCTACCGCTGAGGACCTCAACGCCGCCGACGCTGCGATTGTGGCCGTGGGCGCGCACGACGTGGTCATCCCCGTTCCGGGCGCCGACTCGGAGAAGGTCGTCTCGAGCTGGGACGTGCTGGCCGGCAAGGTGGAGCTCAGCGGGCGCGTCGCCGTCATTGGCGGTGGCCTGGTGGGCACCGAGACTGCCGAGTACCTGCTGCAGCACGGCTGCGAGGTGGCGATCGTGGAGATGCTCGACAAGATTGCCGCAGGCGAGTCCGAGACCATTCTGCCGCTGATCATGAGCGACTTTGCCGAGCACAACGTGGAGCAGCACGTGAAGACCCGCCTGACCGCCATTACCGACGAGGGCGTGGAGGCTGTTCGCACCACCGAGGACGGCGCCGAGGAGCCGGTGAAGATCGCCTGCGATTACGTGGTGATGGCCGTGGGCTCCAAGGCCAACGCGTTTGACCTGGATGGCGTGACGGTGCCCGTGACCTGCGTGGGAGACTGCTCGGGCGAGCGCACCGCCGACATCGCGAGCGCCATTCGCACGGCATATCACGCGGCCAACGAGCTGTAGTTAACTTCGCGGCCAGGCGGGGCGGTAGCACGGATCCGTCTCGCCCGGCTGTGTCCCGTCGGATGTCAACCGGTGCGGGGCCTGCAAGCGCGCAGGTCCCGCCCTTTTTGTTTTGCTCCGGTGGATGGCAATGCGCGGTAATCATGAGGAGTGAGGACGTCTACTGCCTTGCAGATCACTCAAAATTATTGGGGGAGGGGTTAATAACTATATCCTCTATACCAAAGGACATAAAGAGATGCCAATTTTGTTGACAAGCGAATGACGATTAGCTGCGAGTCAGCTACCAGCGTAAATAATCGATAAAGAAATGTCGTAATTTGGTGCCAAATGCCCAGATAACGCCGCGTCTATTTTAATTAACTGCTTTGAGCAAACAGTAAAATGCTACTATCTAACTTGCACGTAAGAAAGCAGATTAACGGTTAAGGCTAAGAAGTGGCAGGTATGTCGGAAGCAACTAGGACTCGCACGCATGCGCCTGAGGTTAGGCAGCGCGCCGTCGAGATCCTCCAAGAGGGGGTCGGTCATCGCGCCCTCGCTGCGGAGCTTGGCATTCCCCAGGCCACGGCTCGTCAGTGGGCCCGCGCGTATGCTGTGGGCGGTGCCGACGCCGTTCTCAACGCCGGTTCGCATCATCACACCTATTCGTACGAAGTTAAGCTCGCCGTGGTTAAGGATCGCTTGGAAAACGGCTTAACGGTTCGCGAGGCCATGATCAAGCACAAGATTCCCAGCGAGTCTTCGGTCAAGGCTTGGTGCCGTCAGTACCGCGAGAGCGGTGAGTCCGCACTGGTCGATAAGCCGCGCGGTCGCAAGCCGCGCGTTAAAAAGGCGGAATAGCGAACGGGATGGTGCGCCCACAGGGGCGCATTTTTCTTGCCGCCCCTCTACTCCAATGCGGACGTACCCTTGCCCCGTACGCCTAAAACTCCCCAGTTGACCGAAAACCTGCCGCCGCTATTCCTCAATTGAGCTATAACGTTAAACAATTGCAGCGTTTTTGCATGGGGGAGTGATGGTATGACGCTACTGTATTTCCTTACCCTGTTTCCGCTGGTACCGGCGCTGGGCATGCTGCTCGCGCGCGGTGACCGCGCCCGCGATGCGGTGGGGCTCATAGGTTCCGGCATTATTATGGCGGTGACAGTTGTAGTCGCCGTCATGTTTTTTGGCATGGGTCCGCAGAGCTTTGAGGTTGCCTCCGGCACCTCGCATGTGCTCTCGATCATCAGCTCCGTCATCGACGTCATCCTGTGCGCCGTCATCCTGTACAACGCGTACAAATATAGGAACGCGCTCACCACGGTGCTCGGCATAGTCCAGCTGGTGGGCTCGCTCGCCTTTGCAGCCATGACGTTGCCCGCGGCCGAAGCCGTCACGGCAACGCCGCTCTACCTGGACTACATGAGCGTGATCATGGTGCTCGCCGTCGGCATCGTCGGCAGCCTAATCTGCGTGTATGCCTTGGGTTATATGAAGGACTTCCAGGCCCATGACGAGCACGAGGCCGCGCTGCGCGGGCAGACCGCGCCCGACCGTCGCCCGCAGTTCCTGGCGCTCATGTTCCTGTTCCTCTCGGCCATGTTCGTTATCGTGACGAGCGACAACCTTGAGTGGCTGTTCTGCGGCTGGGAAATCACCACCGTGTGCTCGTTCCTTATGATTGGCTACACGCGCACGCCCGAGGCCATTAAAAACGCCTTTACCCAGATCGTCCTCAACATGCTGGGCGGCATCGCGTTTTTGGCCGGACTCATGTACCTGCACGTGAACGGCATGCCGCTGACCATCTCGGGCATGATTGAGCTTTCCGGCGCCGGAACCGCGCAGTCCGCGCTGCTGGTCATGCCGGTCATCCTGTTGTCGCTCGCCGCGCTCACCAAGGCCGCACAGATGCCGTTCCACACCTGGCTGCTGGGTGCCATGGTTGCCCCCACGCCCACGAGCGCCCTGCTGCACTCGTCCACCATGGTCAAAGCCGGCGTGTTCCTGATGGTCAAGCTGAGCCCACTCTATGCCATCTATCCCGTGACGGGCTTTATGGTCACGAGTGTGGGTGCCATCACGTTTTTGCTCGCTGCCCTCATGGCCATCTCGCAGAGCAACGCCAAACGCGTGCTCGCGTACTCCACCATTTCCAACTTGGGCCTCATCAGCGCCTGCCTGGGTGTCGGCGCGCCCGAGGCCGTATGGGCGGCCATCTTCCTGATCCTGTTCCACACGGTGGCCAAGTCGCTGCTGTTCCTGTGCGTGGGCACGGCCGAGCATCATATCGGCAGCCGCAATATCGAGGACATGGACGGTATGTTCAGCCGCATGCCGCACCTGACGCGCCTGATGATGCTGGGCATTATGGGCATGTTTGTGGCGCCGTTTGGCATGCTCGTGTCCAAGTGGGGCGCCCTGGTGGCGTTTGCCCAGACCGGCAACGTGCTCATGATCATGGTGCTTGCCTTTGGCTCGGCCGCGACGTTTTACTTCTGGGGCAAGTGGCTTGCCAAGCTTTCGGGCGTCGACCCCACGGCTCAAAACGTTGAGGTCAATGTCCATAAGACCGAATGGGTGGCCCTCAACACCATCGCCGCGCTGCTGATTCTGTGCTGCGTGGCCTTCCCGGTTATCTCGAGCGGTCTGGTGTCGCCTTACTTGGCCATGGTGTTTGGCCGCGTGCCGTACGTTATCGGCAAGGACGCCATGTATCTGATGGTGGTTATCGTGGCTTTTATCGCCGTGGTGCTGCTGACTTCATTCCGCGTGAGCAACAAACCGCACGTCAACGTGTACCTTTCGGGCGTGGGAACCGACAAATATCGCCATTTCCGCGGCTCGATGGGACACGAGGTGAAGGCCGAAAAGCGCAATTGGTACTCGGAGGACGCCCTTGGCGAGAAGCGTATTGGCCCCGCGGGCAGCGTCGTGTGCTGCAGCATTATCTTGTTTGCGCTGCTGTGTTGCGCGTGGATTGGGCCCGAGCGGCTTGCCATGAGCGCGCCCTCGGTGCTGCGCGGCAAGTATTTCGAAGGCTCGGGCGTCGTGGGCATTTTTATTGGCACCGTGGCGTTTGCTTTGCTGGCGCCGCTTGTGGGCGGCCTGATCGACGGCCTTGACCGTAAGCTTTCGGCTCGCATGCAGGGCCGCGTGGGTCCGCGTCTGCTGCAGCCCTTCTACGACGTTGCCAAACTGCTGCGCAAGGCCCCTGCCAGCGTAAACACCATGGACGATACCTATATGGCATGTGCGCTCATCTTTACCGTGGTAGGCGGCGGCATCTTTGTGTCGGGTTCCAACACGCTGCTGTGCGCTTTTATGGTGACGCTTGCTGCGATCTTTGTGGTGTTGGCGTCTGCCTCGACGCAAAGCCCGTTTGCCCAGGTCGGCGCCGATCGTGAGTTGCTGCAGGTTATGAGTTACGAGCCCGCCGTTCTGCTGATGAGCGTGGGCCTGTACCTTGCCACCGACAGCTTCGATTCCATTGCCGTGACGGGGCAGTCGGCGCCCATCATCGTGTACAGTGCGCCCATTTTCCTGGCGCTGCTTGCGGTGCTCACCATCAAGCTACGCAAGTCGCCGTTTGACCTTTCGTACTCGCATCACGCGCATCAGGAGATTGTCCAGGGCGTCGCCACCGAGATGAGCGGCGGCACGCTGGCCAAGATGACCCTTATGCACTGGTGCGAGACCGTGCTGTTTTTGATGTGGGTGGGCATGTTCTTTGTTTGGGACAACCCGGTGAGCTGGGTCGTAGCCCTGGTCGTGATGGCCGCGACGTATTTTGTCGAGGTGCTGATCGACAACACCTTCGCACGCAGCACCTGGCGCAGCTGCTTTAAGCTCGGCTGGGGCGTGGCGCTGGTGTTTGGCCTGCTCAACCTTATGCCCATCCTCGTCGACGTGTTTATTTAGGAGGCGGCATCCATGGATCATAAAATGTCGCGCTCGCCGTGGGTTATTCATTACGACGGCTCGAGCTGCAACGGATGCGATATCGAGGTGCTGGCCTCGCTCACGCCGCTGTTCGATGCGGAGCGCTTTGGCGTGGTCAACACCGGCAACCCCAAGCATGCGGATATCTTTTTGGTGACGGGGTCGGTCAATGCCCAGAACCTGCCTGTCGTGCGCCAGATCTACAACCAGATGCTCGAGCCCAAGTGCGTGGTGGCGTGCGGCATCTGCGCGTGTTCGGGCGGCGTGTTCCGCGATGCCTATAACGTGATCGGCGGCGTGGACCGCGCAATTCCCGTGGACGTGTACGCGCCCGGATGCGCCATTCGTCCCGAGACCGTGATCGATGCCATCGTGGAGGCGTGCGGCATCCTGGACCAGAAGGAGGCCGTGATGCGTGCTGGCGGCGATCCGCTTACCGTGGGCGGTGCCGCTACCTGGGACGGCGGCGTTGAGCTGGGCGAGGACGGGTTTGTGGCTGCGGGGGCCGGGACTGACGGTGCCGGTGACGCGCCTGCCGGGAAGCCCGCCGCTGGCGGCGCACCTGCTGAGATGCCCGCCGCTGCAAAGGAGGCCGAGTAATGCAAAAGGCTATCTATACCACCGTTGGGATCGACGAGCTCCTGTCGCGTGTCCAGGCGCTCAAGGGCGTCGGCGCGCGCTTTGTGCAAATGCACGCCGAGCGCAACGTCGACGACGGCTCGTATCGCTTGGTCTATACGTTTATCAACGTTCGTGCTGCTCAGAAGCATATTGCGCAGGACGGCAGCTATGCGATTGAGAACCTGGTGGCTGAGGGAATTGATCAGTACCAGGAGATTCCGTCCATCAGCTCGTACTATCCGGCGGTATTTCCGTTTGAGAACGAAGCGCACGACCTGTTTGGGCTTGCCATCACCGACATGCAGATCGACTTTAAGGGCTTTTTCTACCAGGTTTCGACTGCCGAGCCCATGAGCGTTATCACGCCCGAGGTGAAGGCTGCGCGCGAGAAGGCCATGAAGGTCCGCGCGGCTGCCGAGGCCAAGGCGCGCAAAGCCCCGGCCGAGAAGGCCGCCGCGGCTGCGGCCGCTGCGGGGGAGGGCGTTGTGGGCGCTGGCGATGCTGCGGGCGCCTCTGCTCAGCCCGCTGCGGCAACCGGCTCCGATGCTCAGCACGATGAGGCTGCTGCGAAGGCTGCGCTCAAGGCCGCCGAGATGGAGGCAAAGCTCGCCGCCATGGATCCCGAGAAAGCGGCCAAGGTCCGTGCGGCGCTTGCCGCCAAGGCCGCCCGCGACAAGCAGAAAAAGGAGGCGTAAGGTCCATGGCACATCGCTCCGTTATTCCGTTTGGCCCGCAGCACCCGGTGCTGCCCGAGCCGCTTCATCTGGACCTGGTGATCGAGGACGACCGCGTCATCGAGGCAATTCCGCAGATCGGCTTTGTGCACCGCGGACTCGAGAAGCTCACCGAAAAGCGCGACATGCACCAGTTTGGCTACATCGCCGAGCGCATCTGCGGCATTTGCGCCGTGGGCCACAGCTGCGGTTATGCCAGCGCCTGCGAGCGTATGCTCGGCATCGAGGTGCCCGGCCGCGTGCAGTATATTCGCACCATTCTGCACGAGCTTTCGCGCGTTCACTCGCATTTGCTGTGGCTGGGCCTGCTTGCCGACGCCTTTGGCTTTGAGGCGCTGTTCTATCGTTCGTGGACCCTGCGCGAGCAGATTCTCAAGATCTTCGAGAGCACCTGCGGCGGCCGCGTGATCCTGTCGATCAACGAGATCGGCGGCCTTAAGCACGATATCGAGGACTCCGAGCTGGCGGGCATTGTCCAGACACTCGATGCCATGCGCCCCGACTACGAGGCCCTGGTGCATACGTTTTTGGATGACGACAGCTGTGGCGAGCGCCTGCATGGCGTGGGCGTGATCAGCAAGAAGGATGCGCTGGATCTGTCGATGGTCGGCCCGTTCGGCCGCGCCTCGGGCGTGGACTATGACGTGCGCATGTTTGGCGACGGCGCCTATGCGGATCTGGCTGCGTTTGAGCCAATTGTCGCTACCGATGGCGACTGCTATGCCCGCTGCCAGGTGCGTTGCGCCGAGGTCACGCAGGCCATGGACATTATCAAGGAGCTTGTGGGCAAGATACCGCACGACGGAATCGGCGGGCGCACTAAGCTCGCGCCGGCTGACTGCGCTCGCGGCGAGGTTGTGATTGAGCAGCCGCGCGGCGAGGCGTATTACTATGTGCGCGGCAACGGCACCAAGAACCTGGACCGCTTCCGCGTGCGCACGCCGACGTCGCAAAACCTGGCGGGTCTGACGCATGCGCTGCAGGGCGTGCTCATTGCCAACGTGCCCATGATTATCCTGACCATCGACCCCTGCATTAGCTGCACGGAAAGGTAGGCGCGGCATGAGTTTACTGACATTTGCCAAGACGGCCTTGGGCTCTATGGTCAAGCAGCCGGTCACGGTGTGCTATCCGCAGGAGAAGCTGGCGGCGCCCGAGCGCTTGCGCGGGCACATCGTTAACGACATGGACGTGTGCATTTGCTGCGGCATGTGTGCGCGCCGCTGCCCGGCGGGCGCACTCGCGGTCGATCGCAAGGGAGGAACGTGGTCGATTGACCCGTATGCTTGCGTGGTATGCGGCGAGTGCATCGAGAGCTGCCCCAAACACTGCCTGACTATGGACACCGCCCGTACTCCAGTTGCGGCGGATAAGACTCCCACGGTAGAAACCAAGCCGGAATAGCGCTGGAATAGGGCCGGTGGGGCAAAATTGCCCCACCGGCCCCGCGCGTGAACGCGCGGTGGAGCCGTCGCGAACAAAACTATGCCGGATTACGGGGCTGGATAGCGAACCTCCGACCATACAGAAAATCGCAAAAACAAAACCGCAGGTAGATGGCCTGCCATTTTTCAAAAGTAGGGGGCATGGATGAGGTTCCTGATTTTGGCCCCGTAATCCGGCATACTTTTGAAATGCCACCATACCGGTGACAGCCATTGATCTCCCATGGACAGAGGGAAACGGATCATTTTGGCCTTGCGGGGACTGCTACGTGACCCGTCTGCCACGAAATGGGCCCATCTACTACGTTTGGGCTGCTACTCTCAACCATGGCGAATAGCGCAAAAACAAAACAGCAGGTAGAACGCCTGCGGTTGTTCATGAAACGCGGTTGTGGTCGGGGGTATCGGGTCAAACGTAGTAGATGGGCCAGTTTCGTGGCGAGCGCCACCAATTGATCCCCCGGAGACGGAGGAAAACGGGTCATTTTGGCCTGTCGGCTTCGAGTCGCACCCGTTTTCCTGCGAAAACGCCGTGTCTCAACTTTGGTGAGACATTTGTCTCACGTCCAAAACAGAATCTGGAACATGTGTCACCTGCCCTAATTGTGTCTCATTCCGTAACTTTAGGCTGATGCAAGGTCTGAGACCGCGAGAAGGGAGACGCGATGGGTAAGTACACGAGGGGTCTCTTGGCGGTGATGCTGGCCGTGGTGCTGGTGTTGCCGGCTGCAGCATTTGCCATGCTGCCCGAGGCCAACGCCAGGTCCAGCACCGGAATGGACGGACCGACAATGAGCGGAAAGGTCGTCGTCGACCCCGACACCAGCGGACGCTGGGAAAAATGGGCGGCCGGCCACAGCGGCAATAAGGTGACGACTCAAAACGTCGGCCGAATCTGGACCGACAAGACGGTTGAGGCAACCGGAGAAAACGAAGAGTCGGATTTCTTGACTACGCTTTCGGCTATGTCTTCGACATCCAATTCAACCGTGACGGTTACTACGCCGCTCGACATCGTGATGGTGCTGGATGCATCTGGCTCGATGGATGATCCTATGGGTGGCGGAGATCGCACCAAGCGTATCGATGCACTGAAGAACGCTGCGAACAGCTTTATCGATACCATCGCCAAACAAAACGAGGCTATCGAGGGTGTTGATAGGCAGCATAGGGTTGCCATTGTTAAGTTTGCGGGCAAGAAGTCCAACGATATCGGCAACAATAAGTATCGCGACGGAGGGTACTCCTACAATTACACCCAGGTTATGAAAGAATTGACCTACTGTTCCGACGGCAATGCGGATGATCTCAAGAAGAATACAATTAATCAAATTCAGCCTGCCGGCGCCACGCGCGCCGACTATGGCCTAGAGCTGGCCGAGAAAATCACTACCACTTATGGCCGCAAAGACGCCAAGAAGATTATTGTGTTCTTTACCGACGGTACGCCAACAAAGCAAAATAATTTCGATGCGGGTGTCGCCAACGCTGCTGTGACGGCTGCCAAGAACATGAAGGACAGCAAGGCCACCGTTTATACTATCGGCATCTTTGATGGCGCGAACCCCAGTGCTGGTATCCAGGATTCGGGAAAAAGCCAAAAAGAGAACAAGTTCATGCAGGCCGTTTCGAGCAACTACCCCAATGCCACGGCATGGGATGCTCATGGTGCACGCGCTGAAAACTCCGACTACTACAAGTCGGCGACCAATGCCGAAGAGCTCAAGAAGATCTTCGACGACATCTCGCAGGCCATCACATCGGAGGCGCCTTATCCGACCGAAATCCATAAGGGATATGACGAGACCAAGTCTGGCTACATCACGTTTACCGACGAGCTGGGCGACTTTATGCAGGTCGATGGATTTACCGAAGTCGTCATCAACGGCACGCCGTTTACCGAGGCGAGCAAGACGTTCAATGAAGAAACCAATACCGACACATATGAGTTCACCGGCAAGGCAAAAGACCTGCTCATTACCGTGCAGCGTGCCGGCGATGACAATCCCCAGAAGGGCGATATCGTAACGGTTAACATTCCTGCATCGTTGATTCCGCTGAGCCACTTTAAGACCGTAGACGGCAAGCTTTCGGTCGACAGCGTTAAGCCCATCCAGGTGAAGTATGCTTCGAGCGTGAAGAGTGTTGCGCTCGACAACCTATTTACGCCTGAGAAGGTCATGGGGCTCAAGACTTACATCGAAAAGAATACGACCGTTGCCGACGATGGCAGCAAGACCGTGAGCTTCTACGCAAACAAGTGGAAGACCGGTGCGTTGGGTGATACGGTTGCGAACTTTGAGCCGGCCGATACCAACCGCTACTACTACTTCCAGAAGCAGACTCCAATTTACACCGATAAGGAATGCACACAGCCTGCAAAGATTTCACTGGCAGAAAAAGGCACCTATTACTACAAGGATGAGTTTGAGGAGCAGGGCGAGAACAACGAGGCCAAGTCCGCCACTGCCGTCATCGAGTTTATCGGCGGCGACGCTGCGAAGTTTGACGGCGCCATAGTTCGCGACAAGGACGATAACCTTTCGTTTAGCGTGGGAACCGCGCGCCTGGCCTTTATCGACGAGCTCCACACCACCAAGGAGGGTGTGGGCGGCAACTTGACCGAGACCGCGCTCGACGTGCTCAACCCCAGGTGGAACAACGTGTCCGCCAAGGCGACCGCGACGCATGTCAATTCCTACTTGGGCAACAACGGCAAGATCAGCTATAAGTACGACATGACGCCGGCAAAGGTTGACACCAAGGCTAGCTTTGGCCTGACCAAGGTGCTCGAGGGTCGCGAGTGGACGAAAGAGGACAAGTTTGAGTTTGGTCTGACGTGCGAGAACGGTGCCCCGATGCCGAAGTCCACGACCGCGGTCGCGACCCAGGGCAACAAAGCCATCGATTTCGGCGAGATTACCTACACCGAGCCCGGCACGTACGTTTATAAGGTCAGCGAGAAGAACGCCGGCCAAACTATCGATGGCATCACTTACAGTGGGAATGTCGCGGAGATTACCGTGACGGTAACGCCCAACAAGAAGGGTGAGCTCAGCGCTGACGTACAGGTGACTTCGGGCGAGACTGAGTTCAAGAACACCTACGCTGCAAATTCCGTCGATTCAAGCGTCACCGACAAGATCAAGGTGACCAAGGTCCTGACCGGACGCGACCTCAAGGCCGGCGAGTTCAGCTTTGAGCTGCGCGAGGGTCTCGGCGAAGACGCGAAGGTTATCGAGACCGTCAAGAATGACGCCAACGGCAACGTTACGTTCAAGGCTATCAAGTACACCGAGATCGGCCAGCACATCTACACGCTGCACGAGGTCAAGGGCAATGCCGGCGGCATCACCTACGATGGCACGACCTACACCATCGTGACGACCATCAGCGATAACAACAAGGGCCAGCTGGTGGCTACGCACGAGCTGCAGGGCGCCGCCGAGGACGTTAAGAGCATTAAGTTCGAGAACTCCTACACTGCCACGCCCGCCGAGGCATCGCTCGTGGGTAAGAAGGACCTGCAGGTTCCTAAGGGCTTGACCCCGGCCGATATTGCCGGCAAGTTCACCTTTACCGTGACCGGTGAAGAGGGCGCACCCATGCCCGCGAGCGCGAGCGTGACCAATGATGCCAAGGGCAAGGTCGACTTTGGCAAGATCACCTTTACGCTCGACGACCTTAACAAGGCCCTGGGCGAGAAGCCCGAGAAGCGCGAGCACACCTTTACCTACACCGTGACCGAGTCCGGCGAGGTCGCTGGCGTGACCAACGACGCCAAGCCTTCGCGTACGGTTTCCTTCACCGTGACCGATGACGGCGAGGGTAATCTGAGGGTGTCTCGCAAGCCGGATGGCAACGTAGCCTTTACGTTCACCAATACCTATAGCGTGACGCCTGTCGAGACGCGCGTCACCGACCAGATCACCGCGAAGAAGGTCCTGACCGGGCGCGACTTTTTGGAAGGCGAG
>URGF01000006.1 GCA_900547285.1 uncultured Collinsella sp. | reverse complement strand
GCAAGACGAAGGCCACATTAAGTGGCCTTCTTTGCATGCGGAACTCGCGACAAACGTAATGCCCGCCCGTCTCCGACCGACTACCGACTAAAATTTTTTCAGCCCAGGCCCCTGTGTACCGCGCGTCTAAGATCTTCAAATTCAGGCAGCCTGACAATCGATTCTTATAGCAGAAGCCCCTTGGCCTTTAGTTTGATACAAGTTCCGCACGAGCCGGAAAGCACTTAATGTGCTTTCCGTGCGAGCAGGACTGTTCGCAGTAGCAAACTAAAGGCCAAGGGGCCTAGTCAACCTATCAGCAGCGATTACTCAGCAGCTAGTTGAATTTGAAGATCTTTGAGGCAAGATGGTATAGGCCGAGTGTGGTTTTGTCTCCGGCCCGTCCATGCAGGTTGGTAAAGAATCCGACCACGCCGTAGCGAGCGCGACGATACATGCGCTCGTCGTACTCCTTCAGGTCCTTCCACAGCGTCTTCAGGCGCTCATCGGCACAATCTTCCTCGGAAAGCTTGGTGAGCACCGAGCAAATAGCCATCATCATGGTGAAGTAGCCCATCATGTACGAACGCAGACGCGAGGACTCAACGTCCTGGTACAGGTGGAACGATTCCATCATGATGCGCGTTATGCGGAACTGCTGACCCAGGCGCTTGACCATCGTAGCCTCGTTGACGCTCTGGCCCTCGCGACCGATAAAGTAGCGATAGAGGTCGATGTCGGCGTAGTACATGGTCTTGCAGCGCGGCAGCGGCACGTATGCGTAGATATTATCCACGTAGAACGTGTGTGCCGGCATAGGCAGATTGGACTCGCGCAGTACGTCGGTGCGATAGCACAGGCTGTGCATGAGCAGGTTCTGATCGGGACGGAAGTGTCCGATCTGGTCCCAAGAGAAAATCTTTTTGCGCGGCAGGGCAAACTTGTAGCCAATAGCGGTATGCGTGCCCTCGTAAACCTTCTCGTACACGTAGTTCGAGATAAACAGGTCGACGCGCTGGTCGCGCTCCTCAAAGCCACGCAGAATCGACAGCATGGTCGAAAGCGCCGCACCGTCGAGCCAGTCGTCCGAGTCAACGACCTTATAGTACGTACCATGCGCCTCACGCAGGCCCGAGAGGACGGCGATACCGTGGCCGCCATTCTCCTGGTGCACCGCGCGGATGATTCCAGGATAACGGGCCTCCCACTCGTCGGCCTTGGCGGCCGTCTCGTCCTTGGAGCCGTCGTCCACCACGATAATCTCGATATCGGTGGCGTAATTGCTCCCCTCCAAGATGGAGGTGATGCAATGGTCCATATCCTTGGCGGCGTTATACGAGGGAATACCGAATGTTATGACTTTATGCATGGCAGGCGATAATCTCATCCGAAAGATCGAGGGCAGAATTGGTCACGGCGTCCATATCGTAGTAACGATACTCGGCCAGACGACCCACCGGGTGGAAGTTCGTCAGGTTCTGGACGCGCTCAAGGTAGCGCTCATAGAGCTCACGGTTCTCGGGCTCCAGAATAGCGTAGTACGGCGTCTCGCCCGAGCCGGGCGTATAGGCCTTGGAGTACTCCTTCATGATGGTGGTCTTGCCGGGCAGGACCTGACCAGTCATGTTCTTGAACTCGGTGATGCGCGTATAGTCCTCGCTCGTGGTATAGTTGACGGTGCCCACGGGCTGGAACTGGTCCATATCGAGCGTCTCGAACTTCATATCGAGCGTGCGGTACGGCAGCGCGCCCAGGTCGAGGTTGAATAGCTCGTCGAGCGGACCGGTGTAGACGATCTCGCCGCCATAGACCTTGCCGTCGATCTTGACGGTGGTCTCGTCGATTTCAAAGAGGTCACGGGCGTCTACGTCACAGAATACGTCGATCAGATCGTGATCGAGCATATGCTCGAACAGCGCGGTATAGCCGTCCTGCGGCATGCCCTGGAAAGGAGCCTGCGGGAAGTAGCGATCGTCATCGCCCACAAAGACGGGAACGCGGCCGGTGATCGAGGGGTCGATCTGGTCGGGCGTCTGGCCCCACTGCTTCATGGTGTAATGCAAAAAGACGTTCTCATAGACATAATCGGCGACCTCGGCAAGATCCGGGTCGTTCTTCTTGCGCAGCTCCATAATGGGCACCTTGACGTCCTTGCCAAAGGTCTCCACGAGCTTCTGATACAGCTCCTCGCCGCGCTCATCGCCAAAGGCGAGCTTGAGGCTCGCATGGTTAAAGGGTACGGGCATGAGGGTGCCGTTGATGTTGGCGAGCACCTTGTGCTGGTAGTCCGTCCACTTGGTAAAGCGCGACAGGAAGTTATGGACGCGCTCATTAAAAGTGTGATAGATGTGCGGACCGTACTCGTGGACCAGGATTCCGGCCTCGTCAGTGCAGTCGTAGGCATTACCCGCGATGTGGCCGCGACGTTCCAAAACGGCAACACGATAGCCGATAGTTTCGGCAAGACGGCGGGCGCAAACGGCACCGGCATAACCGGCGCCGACAACGATCATGTCGTACGCACCGGCATTAAAGCCTTCAGGCAGGCCTGAGGTAATCTGCATCGATACTCCTTGTCAAAAGCCACACGCTTTTTAACTGGGCTTTTTCTCGAACATACGTCGAGACATATTTATCAGAGCGATTATAGCGCTAATGCGTCCTATAATGAGCTTGCCACACAAGGAAAGCTCAAGCACCGCGGCGTACATTATTGAAAGGTAAACCCGCTAGCAGCGGGTTTATTCGTGTACAGCCGAGGGCCTGGAGCTTAGCGAAACGCTTGTAAGGAGTATCATGAGCGATTTCCTGAACCGTATGAAGTCTGCCGCCAAGGCCGACCTTAAGACGATCGTCCTGCCCGAGGGCGAGGATCCGCGTACCATCGTCGCGGCAAACAAGATCATCGAAGAAGGCCTGGCCAACATCGTCATCCTGGGCGATCCCAACGAGATCAACGTTCCCGGCGCCACCGTCATCGACCCGCGCAATGCCGAGAAGCACGAGGAGTACGCACAGAAGTTTGCCGAGCTCCGCGCCAAGAAGGGCGTTACCATCGAGCAGGCTCGTGCCCAGGTGATGGACGCCACCTACTTTGGCACCATGATGGTCAAGATGGGCGATGCCGACGGCCTGGTCTCCGGTGCCTGCCACTCCACCGCCGACACCCTGCGCCCCGCGCTGCAGATCCTCAAGACTGCCCCGGGCACCAAGCTGGTCTCGGCCTTCTTCGTGATGTGCACCGACACCCCGCAATTCGGCACCGACGGTACGCTGATCTTCGCCGACTGCGGCCTCAACATCAACCCGTCCTCTGACGAGCTCTCCGAGATCGCCATCGCCTCGGCCCACTCCTGGTCCACCTTTATGGGCAATGTTGAGCCGCACGTGGCCATGCTCTCCTACTCCACCATGGGCTCCGCCGGTGGCGAGGTCGCCAAGAAGGTCCAGGAGGCCGTGAAGTTCTGCAAGGAGAAGGCACCCGAGCTCGCCATCGACGGCGACCTGCAGCTCGATGCTGCTATCGTCCCCACCGTCGCCCAGCTCAAGGCTCCCGGCTCCTCCGTCGCCGGTAAGGCCAACGTGCTCGTGTTCCCCGACCTCGAGGCCGGCAACATCGGCTACAAGCTGGTCCAGCGCTTCGCCGGCGCCGACGCTTACGGCCCCATTCTGCAGGGCATCGCCAAGCCGGTCAACGACCTGTCGCGCGGCTGCTCTGCCGACGACATCGTGGGTGTCGTGGCCATCACCGCCGTCCAGGCTCAGATGGCTGAGTAGCGGACGTATCCCCTCGGGACCCTACAGGGTAAAGCTCTGAAAACGTCCTCGGACATGTCGGAAGCCCCCGCTGCGCACTACGTGCGGCGGGGGCTTCCTCCGTCCTGCGGAATGTTTTCAGAGCTTTACCCTGTAGGGTCCCTGCCGCTACGTGGCAGCTAAGGAATCTGGAGTGGACGGCGGCTTGGCTACAAGCTGGGGCTGAGGATCTGAATGAATGGGTCCCGTTGCTGAAAGCACATGCGTTTGGGATCGATCACTTTGGATCCGAAAGGCGGAGTGCGGCTGCCGTCCCCCTGACAACAAAAAGGCCTCCGAAGCCGTTTACTCTGGAGGCCTTTCGTTTAATTGCAAATGAGCGCTAGTTGTTCGCGGTCAGGCGCTCGACGTCGTGGGCGATCATGTATTCCTCGTCGGTGGGGATGACCATGACCGTGACGGAAGAGCCGGCGGCGCTGATGACCTGCGGGCCGTTACCCACGGCCTCGCGGTTCTTGTTGTTGTCGATGCGCACGCCCAGCCACTCGAAGCAGTCGCAGAAAGCCTTGCGGATCGACCAGTCGTTCTCGCCAATGCCGGCGGTAAAGGTAATGGTGTCCACGCCCGCCATGGAGGCAATCATGGAGCCGGCCTGCTGCATGGCCTTGTAGGCGAACATATCGAAGGCGAGCAGGCAGCGCTCGTCACCCTCGGAAGCGCGCGTACGGATGTCGCGGGCATCGTTGGAGATGCCCGAGATGGCAAGCAGACCGGACTGCTTGTTCATCATGTCATCGACTTCCTGGTAGCTGTAGCCGCCCTCGCGCTGCAGGTAGCACACGGTGGCCGGGTCAATGGAACCACAACGGGTGCCCATCATCAGGCCGTCGAGCGGCGTGAGGCCCATCGTGGTGTCGCGGCACACGCCGTCCTCGATGGCGGCGAGCGAAGCACCGTTGCCCAGATGGCACGAAAGCAGACGGTGGCAGCGCGAGCCCAGGATCTCCTTGGCCATCATCCACTCATAGCGGTGGCTCGTGCCGTGGGCACCGTACTTGCGAACGTGGTACTTGTCGCACACGTCCTTGGGCAGGGCGTAGGTGTAGGCGACCTCGGGCATGGTCATGTGGAACGAGGTGTCGAAGACAGCCACGTTGGGCAACTCCGGATACTTCTCGCGGCAATATTCGATTGCCGCGGCCTCGCCGTAATTGTGCAGAGGGGCGAGCGGAGCCACCTCAAGGATCTTAGCCATGACCTCATCGTCGACGACCGCGGAATCATCGAAGTGCCAGCCACCCTGAACGATACGGTGGCCGATGCCATCGATCGTAAAGTCGGTCTTCTCGAGCTCCTCGAGCACGCGCGCAATGGCGCAGCGATGATCAGGAAAAGGAATCTCCTCGGTCTGCTTGGCACCACCGTTCTCGGAGTGGCCAAAGATGCCCATCTCCGAGCCGATACGCTCGCAGTTGCCCTTGGCGAAAACCTCGCGGGTATCGGTATCCAAAAGCTGATATTTAAGGCTCGAGCTGCCGGCGTTGACAACAAGTACGTTCATGAGACTCCTTCGTGATTACAGTACGGTCGGCAAACCTATAAGGTGGCCGTACACTTAATAAGAAGTTATCAGAATCCAATAAATATCTATTAAACTCTTCGCCCAACGAGCACAAAAGAGGGGCCGAACGGCGCTCGGTCGTCCAGCCCCTCCCCTCTTGTAATTACTTGGCGTTGACGATGCGCTCGACGTCGGAAGCGATCATGAACTCCTCGTCCGTGGGGATGACAAAGATTTTGACCTTGGAATCCTTGGCAGACAGGCACCAAGCGCCGTCACCACGCAGGGCGTTGCGGGCATGATCCATCTTGACGCCCATAAAGGCCAGACGGTCGGCAACGCCGGCGCGGACGGCCGGAGCGTGCTCGCCGATGCCGGCGGTAAAGACCAGGGTGTCCATACCGCACATAGAAGTGGCCATCTCGGCCGCCTTGGCGGCAATCTTGTAGACAAACATGTCGAAGGCGAGCTGAGCCTCGGGGTCACCAGCGGCGGCGAGTTCCTCGACGTTGCGGCAGTCGTTGGTCTTGCCGCCGGTCACAGCCAAAAGGCCGGACTTCTTGTTCATCATCTCGTCGACCTCGTCGAAGGTGTAGCCGCCTTCGCGCTGCAGGTAGCACACGGTGGCCGGGTCGATGGAGCCGCAGCGGGTGCCCATCATGACACCGTCGAGCGGCGTCAAGCCCATGGTGGTGTCCATGCACTTGCCGTCCTCGATGGCGCACAGGGAAGCGCCGGAGCCGATGTGGCACACGACGACCTTGCGGGCCTCGCCGTTGGTCATCTCGGCGACCTTCTTGGAAATGTAACGGTAGCTGGTGCCGTGAGCGCCGTACTTACGGATATGCAGCTTGTCGCAGACGTCCTTGGGCAGGGCGTAGGTCTTGGCGACCTCGGGCATATTGAAGTGGAAAGCAGTATCGTAGACCGTGACGTTGGGCAGGTCGGGATACTGCTCCAGGCAGTACTCGATAACGTTGGCCTCGGGGTTGTTGTGCAGCGGGGCGAGCGGAGCGACCTCGCGGATCTTGGCGAGGACGTCCTCGTCGACGAGGGAGGAATCGCCGAAGTACCAACCGCCCTGAACGATACGGTGGCCAATGCCCTCGATCTTGACGCCGTTAGCCTCGAGGTCCTTCAGGACGACCTCGATGGCGACCTTGTGGTCGGGGAACTCGATGTTCTCGGTCACCTTCTTGGAGCCGTTGGCAGCGTGGGTGAAGGTACCGCCGGTAAAGCAGACGCGCTCGCAGGAGCCCTTTGCGGACACCTTGTGGGACTTGGTATCGATGACCTGATACTTAAGGGTCGAAGATCCTGCGTTGACGACCAGAACGTTCATGTGTCTCCCTACTAACAGGCGGTGTGGCGCCGCCAGGTTACATACGCTTCAATAATAAACCCAAACGCCCTCGCGCTCGGGTTTATTGCGTTGATATATAAGTTATCGATGCCCAAATACTCACGGCCTTTGACTTGTAAGACGAAATAGCGCGGGGATATACACCAACGAAGAAATCCCGAGCGCAACAAGCAATACGACTCGAATGCCCGCAACGCTACTCAACACAGCGTTGAGCAGATAGAAAAGAACGGCACCCACCGCCACCATCTGGCTTTGAACCGAAATCAGTGAACAGCGCATCGAAGAATCGGCAGCATTTTGAAAAATTGAGTATTTGATTGGGGCAAACAACGAGTACGCAACCGTCTGCAGCACATAGAACACGGGCAGCAAATTAACCGGAGTAAGGGGAATCAAAAACAAAGCTGTCAATACTAAGCGAATGATGCCGCAAATACGCGCAAAACGGCCCTTGTCGACACGAGTAATCGCGCTGGGCACAATAAACCCTATGGAGGCGGAGGCAAGGAACTGGACCGCAATGGTCACGCCCGAAGCGACGGCATTCATTCCGCGGCCTGCAAGCAACAGTGAGAAAAATCTTCCAGGGCGACGAAGGCAAATGCCTGAGAACAGTCCATGATGAACGCTGACCGAAGAATGCCATTACCCGTAATAGCAGCACCGATCATCTTCGGGCTCATTCCAAGCTCAGGTGTCGCCGCAGTGCCCCCTCTTCGCATCTCAGGAATGCAGATAACGACAACCAACGTCAACACCATTGCGATGATATCTGCCGAAAGACCAATGAGGTATGCACCGACAGACGAAATGAAGCCGCCCACACAAGCGGAGATGGCATAAGAGGCATAGAAAACAAATCGCTCAACGACATTAAGTCTTACGAGCTGGTCCTGAGAGACGCTGTCGATGTAAATCGCTTCGATGGATCCACTCACACATGCAACGGCAAAACCCTTGAGAGCGAACGCACCGATTAAAAGCAGAGGAGATCGGACGAGAAGCAGGGCGACGTAGTACCCAAGCATTCCCACAATGCCAACGAGGCCGCCCACCTTTCGTCCAAACCTGTCAGCAATATAACCAGTAGGAACCTCAAGAATGAACTTGTTCACTTGGTATGCAATCATCATGCTAGAAATCGACACCATCGAGAATCCGACGAATTCAAGGTAAACCGTCAGAAAATACAAGATGGTGCTGAAGTTCGACAGAAAAACGAACGTCATATAAAGCAAAACCGTACGGTTTTTCATGCTCCGCCCTCCAAGAGTCAGCAATCTAAATCGGAATCTTGGAAAAGCATGAGGGCAAAGCTGTCAGCTATGTGTTACAAGGCGTCAATAATCACTTGACGTCTCGAAGCCAATTAATTTCACGAAGCAAGATGACGCAATAGGTGCAGAAAAACCGTCTGGTGTCGATCAGTCCAGGAATTTTGCCGATAGCAAAAGTAGATAGGCAAGGTTACATCACGCGAACCTTCAATGGAGCACTCACTCACTTCTGACCCATCCGATGCGAGAGAGGACCCAGACAAACTCAATATCAATCCCCCGGCTTGAAGAAACTCAGTCTGAGCCCTGCTTCCGTATTCAACATCACGGAAGCGAAAATTGACGAGCTGGGCTTCGGGACATTGATTGATTGCATTGAGACAGGGTGACAAATTAATGGGAACAGCGAGCCTGCCGCCCAGTAACTCGCGAATGGTCATGGCGCCCACAGATTGATGACCCGCTGGGCATGAAAGAACCTTGAGCTCCTTTTCACCCAAGTATTTCGAAGAAAGGACACTGTCCCTTGGTTCCTCAAATGAGATGGCCGCATCCGAAATACCAAGCACAAGTGATTCAAAGCATGTAGCCGTTGGCTGATGCCACACATCAAGGTGAATCTGAGGATGCGAGCGTTCAAACGAGTCATACCAGTTTTCGGCAAAAAGGCGCCCCCGCCCATGAAGGCAGGGGGCGTAAAGACGAAAGTGGCCATCGGGCGAAACGCCGTCGCTCCCCGATTGAGCGTACTTTTTGAGATCGTCGACTTGTGCCAGGATCACGCGTGCACGACGCGCAAATTCTCTGCCCGCCGAAGACAAAACAGCCTCCCCCGCCGATCGGTCGAGCAAAACAATCTGATACTCAGATTCCAACTTTTTGATTGCCGACGAAACAGCCTGCGGACTCACATGAACGGCGCGAGCTGCTTTGCGCACGCCGCCATAGTTCGCTACCGCTTGAAGGTATTCGAGTTGAGAAAGCTGCATAGATTACTCCAAAGGCAGCCAAGTCGACGGGCTACGCGCCCTCAGATGAGGTTCTCGCCCAGGTTTTTGCCGCCGAGGACGTGCATATGGAAGTGCATGACGGTCTGGCCGGCGTTGACACCCTTGTTGGAAATGACGCGGAAACCGTCCTCCAGTCCCTTGGCCTTGGCGACCTCCTGGATGGCGTGAGCCATGGCGCCCATGGTCTCGGCAGGCACGTTGTCGGCGATGTCGCTGTAGTGCTTCTTGGGGATCACGAGCGTGTGGACCGGCGCCTGCGGGTTGAGGTCGTCGAAGGCGATGACCTGGTCGTCCTCATAGACAACGGTCGAGGGGATCTCGTGGTTGGCAATTTTACAGAAGATGCAATCGCACATAGCTGGTTCCTTTCTTACAGACCAAGGTAATTTTATTTGGTCGAGATGCTTAGAACGAAAGGTTATCATCGGTGTTGGCGGCCTCGCCGTCGGCGAGCACGTCGTTGCCGTCGACGTCCTTAAGGAGCACCGAGACCTTCTGCTCGGCATCGGACAGGCGGGTGCGCAGGCTTTTGAGGAGCTCGACGCCGCGGGTGTAGCTCTCGAGCGACTCCTCGAGCTCCATATCGCCCGACTCCAGGCTGCGGATGATGAGCTCCAGCTCCTGCGAGGCCTGCTTGTACGTAAGCTGCTCTACCGGGGTCTTCTCTGCCATATCTGTTTCCTTTCCTAAGGGTCTATCACTGCGAAACGCGGTCTACTCGACCGTATCGACCGTTGCTGCCACGTTGCCGTCTGCCATGCGCACGCGAATGGCGTCGCCAGGCTTAAAGGTCTTGGCACTCGTAGCCACACCATCATCGCTGTACGCGATGGAATAGCCGCGAGCAAGCACTTTGAGCGGCGACAGGGCATCGAGCGACGCTGCCGCACGGCTCAGGTCGGACGCTGGCTTGCTGAGCATCGTGCGCCCTTGATGCTCTAGGCGGGAACTCGCAAGCGTGAGCGCATGGCGCTTACCATCGAGCCCCGAGGTGCTTGTAATCAGACGCTCGGGCAAGCGCTCAAAGTTGGAGCGGAATGTCCCGACCGAGCGTACTATGGCGCCCGACAGGCGATCGGCAGTCAGCGCAAGCTCCGATTCGCGACGCTCGACCATAAATGTGGGGTCGTTGAGGCACGGGCGACACGCAGCGGCATCGAGCGCATCACCCAAGCGAGCCGTATAGGTATCCCAGGCACGGCGACCGCGCTGATCGAGCATCTCCAGGTCGACCTGGGCCGACCCAATCATCGATGCCATCGCGGCACCCAGACGCTGATGGCGCGCCTCGAGCACATCGGCCAACTCCGTCATAGCCGGCGCCACCGATTCTGCCGCCGCCGTGGGCGTGGAGGCGCGTCGGTCGCTCACCATGTCGCAAATCGAGGTATCGGGCTCATGGCCAATGCCGGTCACCACGGGCACAGGACAAGCCGCCACCGCGCGGGCAAGCTCCTCGTCATTAAAGGTCATGAGGTCCTCAAAGGAACCGCCGCCGCGCACCAGCAAAATACAGTCGGGCGCCGGCGTAATGGAAGCGGCGCGGCGCAAGCCCTCAATGAGCTCGGCCGGCGCACCCTCGCCTTGAACCTTGGCGCCCACGCAAACGAGCTCGACGAGCGGGTTGCGACGACGCAACGTGCGCTTGACGTCGTCGATTACGGCACCCGAAAGCGAGGTGACGACCGCCACGCAGGAGCAGAACACCGGGATGCGGCGCTTGCGCGCTTCGTCCATCAGGCCCTCGCGGCGTAGCTTTTCGGCCAGTTGCGCCACTTGTTGACGCAGCAGGCCCTCCCCCGCCAACGAAAACGAGCGGGCAACAAAGCTCATGCGGCCCGTGGCCTTATAGAGATTGAAGCTGCCCTTAAAGCTCACCTGCATGCCGTCGCGCAAATCGAAGGTGCGCTTGAGATAGGCGCCCTTCCAGATGATGCAGTCGACGGCGGCCGAGTCGTCTTTAATCTGGAAGTAGCAGTGGCCGCTTCGGGCGTTGGGACCACGGAAACCCGTGACCTCGCCCAGGACACTCAGCTGCGGAATGGCATCGAGCGCACCGGCGGCGATCTCTACCGCCTGGCTCACGCTGAGCTCCTTACGCTCCTGCTCGTCCGAACCGTCGAACTCGGCGGAAACGGCATTGCCGGTTAGATTCCAGCCTGCCACGCAGCCTCCTTTCGTCATCGTGCACAAGGGCTCCGGCCCTGCGCAAATTCAAGTCCAACACATAGTACAGCGCCGCGAGGACACGAATCCCCGCGGCGCCTGCCTGTCCCATTTGTTATCGGTTGGAGTTTCTGTTGTAGCGAGCCATAAGATAGAGCAGCTGAATAATCGAGGTGAGCGCAGCGGCAACATAGGTAAGCGCGGCGGCCGTCAGCACCTTCTTGGCACCGTTGACCTGCTTGGAACTCATGCCCGACTGCTCGATATACGCCACGGCGCGGCGGCTGGCGTCAATCTCGACCGGCAGCGTAACGAGCTGGAACAGCACGCTAAACGAGAAGAAGATCAGCGCGAGGGTCGTGAGTCCCGCGATGTTCATAAACAGGCCCAAGAGCAACACGATGGTCCAGGTGTTCTGGGTAAAGTTGACGACCGGCACGAGGGCGGTACGTACCTTCATCATGGCATAGCCGCTTTGACGCTGCGTGGCATGGCCTGCCTCGTGACAAGCGACAGCAACGCTTGCGACCGAGCCGCCCGAACGGTTGGAATCCGACAGATACAGGTTGTTGTCCTGCGGGTTGTAATGGTCAGTGAGCTCACCGGCGACACCCTTGATACCCACGGCATTGCAGCCGTTGGCGTCGAGCATGCGGCGAGCGACCCTGGCGCCCGTGTCGCCGTCCGAGCGAACCTTGGACCACGTCTTGTACGTCGAATTGATATAGCTCTGCGCGGCAAGGCCAAGCACCGTGCAGACAAGCACAACCAGCAGGTACAGCGGGTCGATACCAAAGCCGTATCCATAGTAATAAGGCATGCGAATTCCTCCGAATCGAGTTACACGTTGGAGGCATTCTACCCACTCAAGCGGCTAGGCTTCCTTACAGGAGCTCGATTTTGCCGTCCTTCACGGTGAGCCCCATATTGCCGGAAAGCAGATCGTCCAGGCGCGAACCCACAAGCTCAAAACGCCAGCCTTCGCGCAGGGGGCTTTGCTCAGGATGCTCGATGTAATCGGCCAGGTCATCGCGCGAGGCAATGACCGAGGTCGCCACCCCCGAGCGCTCGGCAACCAGGCGGATGAGCGCGTACATGAGATCCGTCACGCTCTCCAGCTCCGGAGAGATCTGGCGATGCCCGCGCACCATGAGCGGCAGGCGATCGTGCGGGCAGCTCGCACCGCGCTTGATGGCCATGAGCGCGCCGTCCACGTCGCGCTCCCCCAACTGGTCGGTACCGCGAATGCTACGGAACTCCTCAACGCGCACGGGATTGCGCTTAACGAGCGCCAGCAGCGTATCGTCGGACATGACCCACTTGCGCGGGATGTTGCGGCGCTCGGCGCGGTCCTCGCGCCAGGCGGCGAGCTCGCGCGCGATGCCCAACTGGTGACGGCTGCACGAATTGATGCGTTTGACCTTACGGAACGCCTCGTGGCGATCGGCGCGATAGTGCGACTCGTCAGCCAGCGGGCGCAGCTCGTCGAGCACCCAGTCCACGCGGCCCAGCTCGCGCAGGCGGCTCATCATCTCGGTATAGGCGACGATCAGGTACTTGACGTCATCGATCGCGTACTCGATCTGTTTGTCGGTCAGCGGGCGACGCGACCAGTCGGTCAGCGACTCGGTCTTGGGCAGCGAGACGCCGCAAAACGTCTGCACGAGCGCGCCGTAGGAAATCTGCTGGCGTTCGCCCAAAAAGGCGGCGGCCACCTGCGTGTCAAAAATCGGACGCGGCAGCACGCCCACGGTATGGAGCATAACCTCCATATCCTGCGAGCAGGCGTGGAAGACTTTGATCACGCTCTCGTCGGCCATAAGCTCGGCCAGCGGCGACAGGTCGTCGATCACCAGAGGGTCGACCGCAACGCTCTCGGCAGGGGTGGCAATCTGAACCAAACACAGGCGCGGATGGAACGTGCGCTCGCGCAAAAACTCGGTATCGACGGCAATCGCGTCAAACTCGCGGGCGCGCTGGCAAAAGTCGAGTAGAGCCTGATGTGTGGAAATGTACATATCAACCCATCGAATAAGGTTAGGCCCGAAAAACACGGGTAGGATATCGGCATTGCCTTACAACTATACTCGGTTAGTCACAGAACGGGAACGTAAGTATGCGCTGCCTTATCATCCACAACCCGGCATCGGGCCCCAGCTCAGATGAAATCTACGCATTCACGCACGCCCTCGCGCAGGGCGGCGACGAGGTCGTGATGCGTTTTATCGGCGACGGCATGGAACCCGAGGACGCCGTGGCAGACGTGCGCGAATTCGATCGCGTGGTGATTTCTGGCGGCGACGGTACCGTCTCCAACGTGCTCGACCAGATGCGCGGATGCGGTGTCCCCACGCTCGTCTTCCCCTCCGGTACGGCCTGCCTGTTCTTCAATAACATCGGCAATGCGCCCGAGGCGGCGGCGCTCGCCAAGGCCTGCCGCGCCGGTCGTACCGTCAAGGCGGACATGGGCGAGCTCTTTTGGCTCGACGAGAACGGCAACGAAAAGCGCCACGGCTTCATCATCATCGCCGGATCGGGCTACGACGCCGAGATCATGATGAAGGCCGCCCCCACCAAAAACGACATCGGCGAGATCGCCTACTTCCTATCCGCGCTCGCTACGCCCAACCCCACGGTGGCGCACTTTACGATTGAACATGACGGCATTGTCGAGGAGCTCGATGGCATCTGCTGCATGGCCGGCAACACCTCGGTCATCCAAAACGACATCAACCTGTTCCCCGACTGTCGCATGAACGACGGCATGGTCGACATCGCGGTCATCGAGCCCGTAAAAACCGTGCAGCTGCTCCCGACCGTGATCACCGCCGCGCTCGACCCCGCCGGCAAGGTGCTCGGCCGTCCGCAGTTTAAGATCATCCAGACCAAAGAAGCCAAGATCACCTGCACCCCGTCGCTGGGCATGCAGTTCGATGGCGAAATCATCTCCAGCAACTCGGGCGTCTTTGGAGCCCGCGCACTTCCGCAACGCCTCGACCTCATCGTCGACGAATTCTCCCCACTCGGAAAATAGGAGGACCCCATGAACGACAATCCCCTGCTCGGCTTTATCGTCATCGTTTTGGCCATGCTCATCGGCTATGCGATTAACGTTATCCACCGCCGGAAGAAGTAATTCCACATTGGTATGATATTCATCCAATCATCGTCTCCCCCGTTGTTTATGCATTTGCCAAACAGCGGGGGATTTTTCTTTGCGCCCCGTGCAAGGTGCTTTATTCAGGTAGAGTAATTGCAGGGTGCCTTTATTTAAGTAAAGCTACATAATGAGTATTCTTATCCGTTCATCGCATATTTTAGGACGCTCATCGAGTATTTCATCGAAATAGATGAATACTCTTTAGACTTCCTATAGGCTAATAGATGTATTTATTAGCTGAGATTCCACATAGCTTTGCGGGGTCTCAACAGTTGGGAGGGATTATGAGGTTTACTCATCCTGTCAACACGCTCAAGAAGCTCGGCTGCGGCCTTGCGTTTGGAGCAGCGGCTATCATGGCCATGCCGACTTCGGCACTCGCCTGCACCCAGATCTACATGGGCAGCAAGCTGACGGCAGACGGCAACACGTACTACGGCCGTTCCGAGGACTTCGGTCCGCGCTACATCAAGCACTTTGGCATTGAGCCCGCACACAAGGACGGCAACGAGTACACCTCGGTCGAGTCCGGTTTTGAGTACAAGTCCAAGGGCGCAACCTACCGCTACACCTTCGTTCGCGACAACCCCTCGCAGTGGGAAGATCGCTACGACGCATATTCCGAGGCAGGCATCAACGAGAAGGGCGTCTCCTGCTCTGCCACGTTGAGCACCTCCTATAACGAGAAGGCCGAAGAGGCCGACCCCATCACCGAGGAGACTGGCATTGGCGAATACAACTACGCCAGCGTCATTCTGGGCGAGAGTGCCACGGCCCGCGAGGGTGTCGAGCTCCTCGGCAGCCTGATTGACGAGCAGGGCGTCTGCTCCAACGACCAGATCATCATTGCCGACAACAACGAGACCTGGTTGTTTGCAGCGCTTTCCGGCCATCAGTGGATCGCCATGAGGCTCACTGACGATATCGCCTCGCTCAACCCCAACATCGGCAACCTCACCTATGACGTCGACCTCGACGACACCGAGAACTGCCTCCACTCCGAGGGCATCGAGTCTATGCCTAAGGAGAAGGGCTTTGCCGAGTACACCGACGGCAAGTTCGACGTCGCCAAGACCTACGGCGAGGAGATTGGCGAGGCCGGCATGCACCAGTGGTCGCGCTATATCCAGGGCCGCGATTACTTCATGGCTCCGCTTGCTGAGGGCACCGACTACGAGATCGTCAAGGACGAGCGCGAAGACGCTCGCGCGACGACCGGCGCCCTGGTCCACGAAATGCAGCCGCTGTTCTTTACGCCCGGCAAGTCCGACTGGAACACCTTTGAGGTGATTCGTTCCTTCGCCGCTCGCGGCGAGAATGTCGCCGGCCTCAACGCCAACACCGACGGCGCGTATGCCATCGGCTCCAACCGCAACACCGAAATCCACACCTTCCAGATCCGTCACGGCATGGACCCCGAGATCGCGACCATCCAGTGGGAGATGCTCTCCAACGCCGAGTTCTCCGTCGCTATCCCCCTCTATTCCGCACTGCTCACCGAGGTCAGCCCCTACTTCAGCGATCAGGATGTCTCCTTCGATCACTGCGAAGAGGAAGACGTCGTGAACAACGAGGAGCCCAAGAACTCCATCAACTACGTCCTCATGGACATCAACACGCTCGCCTATGAGAACCGCGACCACTGCGCCACCGGCGTCCGCGCCTATCTCGACGCCCTGCAGAAGGAACTCATCGAGCAGAACCTGACCGTCGACGAGGCCATGCAGGCCGAAGAAGGCACCGAAGCCCGCACCGCCCTGGCCAACAAGGCCGGCAAGGCTGCAACCAAGAACACCTATGTTAAGTGCAAGGCCATGCTCGAGGAGATGCGCGACTACCTCCAGGAGGGCGATTTCTCCGAGGAGTTCGTCCCGAGTGACTACGATGCTGACAACGACTGCCTGGTCGAGTCCATCACCTACGCCGACGAGGCCCTTTCCGATGAGGACGTGGCCGAGCCCGAGGCCGAAGAGGAAGAGGTCACCGAGGAGAAGTCCGAGGGCAACAACATGGCCGCCATGGCCGTTGGCGCCGTCGTCATCATCGGTGTCTGCGCCTACGTGATCTATCGTCGCAAGAAGGCCTAAGGCCCTCATGTCTTAGCTGAGCGGACAAGGCAGCCATGGCAGCCTCGCCCGCTTAGCCCGCTCTTTTGACCGACGGGAAACCCGCCTGAAATCTTTTTAAAAAAGATTTCCCCGCACACACTTCGCTGTGCTATAGTGCAGCGCAACAGCAATCAGGTGCTACCGCGCCACGGCATCACGAAAGGAGCCACCAACATGAAGAACACGATGAAGTCTCTCAACAACTGGTGGTGGCGTGATGCGAATACGATCGGTCGACAGTGAGTCCCTCACGCCTGTTTTTGCGCTCTAGGTGATTGGAAGGCCTCCGGTTTCGACCGGGGGCCTTTTTCTATCTCGAGCCCGATCGCATTCGCATCACGCGCCTCCGCTTTTCTCTTGCAATCCCCTTCCGAAAGGATTTTCACCATGTCTCAGAACACCACCGCCACCCAGCCCCGCACCGTCCATACCGCCGATCGCGGCAAACTCGATGTCCGCGCCCTCGTCCTGCTCGCCATCCTGCTCGCCGCCGGCTTCATCCTCAACTTCACCGTCGGCAAGGCAATCTCGGGCATCTCGGGCGGCATGATCAGCCCCGAGTTCATCATCTCGGCCTTCTGCCTCACCATCCTGGTCGTTCGCCCCAACATCGGCCAGGCGCTCGTCATTGGCCTCATCTCGGCTGCTGTGATCCAGATCACCACCACTTCGCCGTTCGTCGATTTTGCCGCCGAGGGCATCGCCGCCATGCTCATGGCCGGCATCGTCAACGCCGCCGGCAAGAACGGTCAGGTCAAGCCCGCCATCGCCATTGTCGCAACCTTCCTGACCACCTTTGTCTCCGGCGCCATCTTCATGGTCATCAAGATGGCCATGCTCGGCGTGGTCGGCGAGCTCGCCGCCGCCATGTTGCCCGTCGTCGCCATGACCGCCGTCTTTAACGCCATTCTGGTCGGCGCCCTCTACCTGCCCATCCAGAAGGCCCTGAAGCTCAACTAACCCACAGTGCCCCATCGGTAAAGACTGTCCCAAACAACTAGCTCTTGGGGACGTTCTTAAACGACTAGTCATTAAAGAACGTCCCCAATGACTATGAAAGGTATCCATGGAAACGATCATCAACGTCGACGATGTCTCGTTCTCCTATGGCACGCAGACCGAGCGGGCGCTCAGCCACATCTCGCTCAGCGTGAACAAGGGAGATTTCATCGGCATCATCGGGCCCTCGGGCGCCGGCAAGTCCCCGCTTGCCGCCTGCCTGTCGGGCGCCGTGCCCCACCACTACACCGGCACGTTCTTTGGGTCCGTCATGGTTGACGGCCACGACACCTGCGAGGTCTCGTTGACCGACGTGTCGCAAATCGTCGGCAGCGTGCTGCAGGATATCGACACGCAGATGGTCGCCTCGGTCGTCGAGGACGAGATGCTCTTTGGCCTCGAGAACTTTGGCGTTCCCCACGACCAGATCGAGCAGCGCGTGAGCGAAACGCTCGAGACCGTCGGCATCAGCGACCTGCGCGACCGCGAGATTGCCACCCTCTCGGGCGGACAGAAGCAAAAGGTAGCCATCGCCGCCATTCTCGCTATGCGTCCGCGCGTCTTGGTTCTCGACGAGCCCACCGCGGCACTCGACCCTGCCAGCTCCACGCTGGTCTTCGAGACGCTGCGTGAGGCAAACCGCGCACTTGGAATCACCATCGTCGTCGTTGAGCAAAAGGTCGCCCTGCTCTCGGAGTACTGCAACCGCGTGCTCGTGCTCAACCATGGCGAAATCGCGCTGCAGGGCGGGCCACACGAGGTCTTCGCGCATACCGACGAGCTCCGTGCCATCGGCGTCGACTGCCCTCGCGTCACGCGTATCTTCAATAGCCTCGAGGCCGATGGCCTGGTAAGCGGTACCCCTTGCTTGGATGTCGATGAGGCCGAGCGCCTGATTTCGGGCATCGTCGACCCCGCACGCGCGGCTATCGAAGCCCAGGCGCCCGCCGGTTCCCCGCATGCACCGTCGTTGCGCCCTCATGCCAAGGACGCCGAACCCGTACTCACCTTCGACCATGTTGAGTTTGCCTATCCCAATGGCGGCGCCGCCGTACACGACCTCAACCTGACGCTCTATCCCGGCGAGCTCGTGGGCATCGTCGGCCAAAACGGTGCCGGCAAGACCACGCTCACCAAGCTGCTCACAGGCCTGCTCAAGCCCGCCTCGGGCAGCGTGCGCGTCACGGGACTGGATACCGCGGCCGTTCCCACGAGCCGCATCGCCCGCGAAGTCGCAACCCTCTTCCAAAACCCCGACCGCCAGATCTGCAAGGATACCGTACTCGACGAGGTCGCTTTTGGCCTGGAGCTTGCCGGCATCGACCGTGCCGAGGCTCTGCGTCGTGCTCAACTTGTTATCGACCGCTTTGGCCTGCCTGCCGATGAGGCACCTTTCTCGCTTTCGCGCGGCCAGCGACAAATGGTGGCGCTTGCCTCCGTCGTAGTGGTTGAGCCCAAGATCGTCGTGCTCGACGAGCCCACGAGCGGCCTTGATTACCGCGAGTGCATGACCGTCATGGAAACAGTGCGCACCATGGCCGAGCGCGGTTGCGCCGTGATTATGGTCTGCCACGATATGGAAGTCGTTTCCGACTTTGCCGAGCGTATCGTAGTAATGGCCGACGGTCGCATCCTCGGCCGCGGCCGCACGCACGAGCTATTCTCGAACATCGATCTCATGCGGCGTGCCTATGTGGAGCCTCCCCAGGTTATTGAACTCTCGCGCCGTCTGGCATCTTCCGTCTCGCCCGCTTTTGCGCAGGTGAGCGAGGTCACCGATGTCGTTCGAATTACCAAGGAGATGGTCCGCCGTGGTTAACGTCATCGACTACATGCCGGGCGATACGCTACTGCATCGCCTGAACCCCGTCGTCAAACTGGGCCTCGCCGCCGCCATCATCGTCGGCATCTTCTTGTCCGACACCTACGTGGCGCTGCTGGGCTTTTTGGCACTCACCCTTGCGCTGGGTGCCTATGCCGGTGTCGTCAACCGTCTGTTCTCGCTGCTCAAGTTGCTGATTCCGCTCGCGCTTATCATGCTGGTGCTCCAGCTGGCCTTTATGCGCGATGGCAACGTGGTGTGGGGCTTTATCACCGACACGGGGCTCATCACAGGATCGAAGGCCTGTCTGCGCCTGCTGGGCGTGGCGTTACCACTCATCCTCATGCTCATGGTGACCAAGCTCAACGACCTTGCCAACGCCTGCGTCGAGGTGCTGCACGTACCGTATCGCTATGCCTTCACCTTTACCACGGCGCTACGCTTTGTGCCGGTGTTTGGTCAGGAGATGAACGCCATCATGGAGGCGCAGACCGCACGCGGCGTCGAGTACGACACCAAGAACCCCATCAAGAAGCTTAAGCTCATGCTGCCACTGTGCGTGCCACTGCTCATCTCGAGCGTGGGCAAGACCGATGCCACAGCCTTGGCGGCAGAACAGCGCGGCTTCTATCTGCGTACACGCGCTAGCTCGTACAAGCGCTACCCCATCAAGGGCCTGGACATCGCCGTGCTCATCGTCACCATCGCCCTCATCGCCATCGGCTTCCTGTTCTAGTTCGCCACCGATAGCAACCGCCCAACGCAAAAGGCCTCGGCTCGCACCAAACGAGCCGAGGCCTTTACTGTTTCACCAGATAAAATCTACCAAAATTAACCTGTCCCTTTTTGGCGGGTCGGAAGCTAGAGGCGGTAGGGGGCGCCGCTGCGGATGATGGATTCGCGCACCAGGACGTCCATGGCGTCAAGGGTAATCTCGGGCATCTCTCGGTACTTCTGCAGCACCGATAGCTCAGTGCAGGCCAGAATGACGCGGTCGCAGCCGCTACGGGCGAACTCCCACATCACGCGGTCGAACTTATCCATATCGGGCTCACGTCCGGCCTTCACATCATCGTAGATAAGCGACATCACATCGTTCTGACGTTTCTCGCTGGGATAGACGACCTCGACACCCGCAGCCTCGCATTCGCGGCCGTAGACGCCCGCGCCCACGGTTCCGTCAGTGCCCATGATGCCAATCTTGTGCACCGGCTCGGCCGGCATACTCAGGTTGGGGTCGAACTCGCACTCCCCCATCACCGCGCCCGCAAGGGCATAGCGCACCGACTCACGCGGCATGTGGATAATCGGCACCTTCGTAAACGACTGGATCTGGTCGTAGAAGTAATGTGACGTGTTGCAGGGAATCGCTATGTGCGCACAGCCCAGCGACTCGAGTGCCTGAGCACACTCTTTCATGGCCGCCAGCAACTTGGCATGCTCGCCGGTCTTAATGGCCAGCGTGCGGTCGGGCATGGTCGACTTGGAGAGCACCACCATGTCGATATGTTCCTGATCGCAGGCAGCAGCCGTATGACGCACCACCTGGTCGTAGTAATACGACGTGGCCTCGGCGCCCATGCCGCCGATAACTCCCAGCTTTTCCATCGCCGCCTCCTTGGTGACGCATGCGCAATTGCGCGTATCATACCCGCGCCCGCCCGATGTAAACCGGACGGGCGCCGCACTCATCTACTTGTAATACGTCTTGAACAGCTTAAAGTGGCGCAGCTTGGTGTGCCACATGCGCAGCCAGCGGTTAAAGACAAAGTCGCCCTTCATAAACGAAGGGTCGGCGCCCTTGCCTTCCTTGTCCAGGCGATGCACCTTAGCGCGCAGCTCGGGATCCTTGACGTACTTGTCGACGACGCCCATGGGGACGACCATCCACAGCGCCTCGTCCTGCGCCGTCACAAACTCCGGCTCAAACGGGCGGTTGAACACATACTCGTCCACCACATACTTGGCAACGTTAAAGCCGCTGTTGGTGACGTAGTAGTTGCTGCGGCCTTGGCGCGTGTTGAAATCAAAGAACTTAAACGAGCCGTCGCGCTCGTCGTACTTAACGTCAAAGTTGGAATAGCCCACAAAGTGAAGGTCCTCGAGCAACTTGCGCACGCCGCCCATGAGCTCGTCATTGGGCTCGGTGATGATGCAGGCGTGATTACCGACGCCATGGGGCTGATGCTCCTCGAGCAGCACGTGACCCAGGCACATCATGCGGACCTTGCCGTTGCGGTCGGAATAGCTGGTGAGCACGCGCATGTACTCGTCGTTGCCGGGCACGCGATCCTGCAAGATCAGGTCGTCGGTGTAGCCGCTGGCATACGAGTCGCGAATGACCTGTTCCAGCTCGGCACGGTCGGCAATCTCATAGGCCTTTTTCTGGCCCTCGAACTCGTGCTGCCACCACATGATGCCGTCAGAAGGCTTCAGAATCATCGGGTAGGGAAAATCGATCTGGTCGAGCACTTCGGCAGGTGCCTCGCCTTTGGCATTCAGCATCGCCATGGTGAAGGTAAAGGTATGCGGATAGGGCACGCCATGCTTCTCGCACAGCTCGTAGAAGATCTCCTTCTTCTGACACTGCTCAAGCATGCTATAGGGAGCGTAAGGCGCGACGATGTTATCCGCCAACTCATGGGCATCCTTGGCCTGAGCCACGAGGGCAACATAGTTATCGCCACAGCCCACAAGGACAATCGTCTTATCGGCATGCGCTTGGGCAATGCCGTTAACGGTCCTGAGCATCACGGGCATGGTATCGATATCCACGTTGGGCGTGTAGTCGATAATCTGGCTGCGGTACGCGGGACCCGTCTGGTACTTGCCAAAGACCAGGCTCTTGACCTGGTACTCCTCGTAGAAGGCGCGCGCCACCGAATAGGCGTTGATGTCGCCACCGAGCAGCACGGGAATAAACTCGCGCTCTGTAAACTGCAATGCCATGGAAACTTCCTATCATGAACTGCCCACACAACGGGCGGTCTTTGCGCAACTGATTTATTCTAGCGTGCCAAACCGCCGGCGCCCAAAGCTCCACCGTATCTATGGCAATCAGCGCAATTATCCAGCATGAAATCCGCCCTCGCCGTGATGGGACCCTGTAGTTGCAAAACCCCACATGAGGCGACTTTTGATAAACAAAAACCCTCTCGACAGGGTTCCGTAACGTTAAAGTTGAACTCTATGGTTTCTCAACAATTCATCATAACTGCAGGTCAAAGCCAAAGCCTCAAGTTCAACTTGACCCTTTGGAACCTTTAAGGTTCAAGTTGAGGTCGAAAGCAGTAGTAGAATACCGTTCGAACCATAACCTACGATTGATTGCAGAGGGACTGGATGCAGCATTCGAATCATCGCACCGCAGCGCTCATTGCGTCGAAGCCGGCTCGTATCATCACGAGCGCCGCGCTCGCCGTTGCGCTGACGGCCACGCCGATGCTCTCCCCCGTTGCGGCGTATGCCGCCTCGCAGGCAACGCAGGACCAGCTTTCCGCAGCCCAGCAGAAGATCGAAGCCGCCACGAGCGCCTACAACGACGCCCGCACCAAACTCGATGACCTGCAAAAGCAGATTGACTCCAATGAGGCAAGCATCGAGGAAATCGAGGCCAAGCTTCCCGAGCAGCAGGCCAAGGCAAGCTCCGCCATGCGCGATCTGTACAAGTATCAGAAGGGCACCAACCCCATCGTGAGCTTCCTGGTCAACGCGCAGAGCCTGGGTGAGTTCATCACGACCTGCAAATACACCAACCAGATCACGAGCTCGAGCGTCGACGAGATCGAACAGCTCAATAACATGCAAACCGAACTCGAGCAGAACAAGGCTGAGCTCCAGCAGGCCAAGTCTCAGCTTGAGGCAGAGCAGAAAAACGCCGAGGATGCGTTGGCTCAGGCCCAGCAGCTCCGCAGCGAGGCGCAGGCAAAAGCCGAGCAGGAAAATGCCGCCGAGCTTGCCAAGCTTGAGGCCGATAAGGCCGCTGCCGCCGAGAAGATCTCGGGCGAGGGCGTAAGCGGCAACAATTCCAGCAGCCAGGCCACCAACACCAACACCACCATCGACACCACGGTGAACAACGCCAATACCGGTAGCTCCGATTACGATTCGTTCATTAATGAGTGGACGAGCCGCATCGACAATTATCTCGCCGGCTCCCCCATGGCAGGCCAGGGCTATAACTTTGCCGTCGCCGCTTGGAATACCGGTGTCGACCCCCGTTGGTCCCCCGCCATCGCCTGCATCGAGAGCACCAAGGGTGCTTATTGCGCCAATTCTTACAACGCCTGGGGCTGGAGTGCCCGTGGCGGCGGTTGGCGCAGCTTTGGCAGCTGGAGCGAGGGCATCTCCGCTCACGTTGCCTATCTGGGCGCCAACTACGGCTCCACCCTTACCCCGGCAGCGGCCAAAAAGTACTGCCCGCCCACGTGGCAGGACTGGTACAACAAAGTCGCCGCTCAGATGAACCGCATCTAAGCGCAACTGCAAAGGGCCCCAATGGGGCCCTTTTCTTTTAGGTAGCGGAGGTATCGACGACGCCGGTCGCATTGGCGATCGCGACTATGACGATCATGCATAGGAGCAGCACACCCAATGCCTTGAGCCAGAGTTTCGCGAGTTTCTTGCCGCGATGGCTGTCGAGCAGTGCGAATCGCCGACGAAGACGGCGCTTATCGAGCAGCGCAAAATGCATAAGCACCATAAGGCCATCGACAAAGAAAAAATACTCGATTATGAGAAACCACGTCGGGTAGCTTTGGTTTGCTCCCGTGGGGTGAAAGACGGCAAAGTGACTTCCGGCAAAGAACACAAGTAGCGAGAAGCAGACAAGCGTATTCCAAATGCGCCCCAGAGACTCCGGAACGCGAGAGAGCAGACCGCATGCAGCGGAGGCGGCAGACCCAGGAAGCCCTGCGGGGTTCTGGAGCCCTTGGGGCGTCAGCTCCGCCTCCGATGCCGGAGTACGGACAGGCACAGGCGCAGGAGGCCGCACGGAGCGGCTCAGATCGTATGCCGTGCGCGTCGCCCGTCCCAACGCTTCCGCATTCGCAAAACGCTTGGCCGGGTCGAGCGCCATCGACATGCAGACGGCATCGGCAAGTGGGGTGGGAATGCCACGCGCCTCGCATTGCTCGCGCATGTCGAGCCCTGGTTTAGGGTCGACTCCCGTCAAGCAGAAGAACAACAGGGCGCCCAGTGCGTAGACGTCGCTGCGCACGCTCGTCTGCCCAAACCCATACTGCTCGGGTGGCGCATAGGGTCGCGTGCCGAACTTGACGGTGTCGGCATCGGCGCCATCGCGCCATACGCGCGCGATCCCCAAGTCGATAATCACCAGCGACGAAAACGTCAGGCCCTCATCGAGCGTACAGTTCGCACCCGTCACGATGATATTCGACGGTTTGAGGTCGCGATGGATCACCGGCGCCGACGTCTCCCCCGCCATTGCAAAACCGGCGCGGAGCTCGCCCACGGCATCGCATAGGGCAGGATACAATTCACGCGCATAATCGGGGGTGGCTCCCAGACGATCCACCAGCACCCCGAGCGTCTCCCCTTCGATGTATTCCATAACCACGTTGAGCTCGTCGCCCACACGACGACAATCGACGATTCTGGGCAGGTGCTCAAAACGCCTGCCTGCCCGCTGGGCGGCAAACAGACGCTCGTATGCCCCGCCGATTTGAGCCGAAGCATCGATGCGTTTACGGACAAAGGGGCCGAGCGAACCACCGCCGGTTCCTTCAAAGTACACGAGTTGGGTTGTTTCAACGGACGAGCGCTTAAGTACACGCTCCACGCGATAGCTGTCGTCGCGATCGAGCGACGCCAGATGTTCGGCAAGCGCTGCGGTCAGCTCGTCATCGGAATATGTTGTGGTCTGAGTATCCATAGCCTCCATCATAGCGCAGGGCGCAGACACCCCATGGCATCCGCGCCCCGTTCGTTTGCATCGTTGTTCGGCAGCTCCGCCGGCTCAGATATCAGCCGCTAACTCACCGTCTCCTCGCCAAAGCGATACAGCTCCTCGTTGACCTTTTGGAGGCTGCACCCGCGATCGATGCAAAAGATGATAATCGCATCACGGCGATCCTTGCAGTTGAGGACGCTTACCCCGGCAGCCGTCAGTGCACGGTTGGCCTCTTTGAGCGTCAGCGCCATCGCAAAGGCAATCTGCAGCACCTTATTGCGACTCGGGTGACGCGCACCGGTAAAGATCTGATAGCCAAAGGTCTCATTGAGATCGGCCATACGAACCACGCGCGAGCGCTCCAAGCCCTTTTCCTGCAGCAGCTGCTTCAGGTAGTCCGAAAGCAACGGGGCGGCAAAGTCGTGCTCCCTGATATAGCCATCGATGTTCGGCGCATCGAGAAGCTCATTGAGCAGCTCCTCGGTCAGCTTTTTATCGGGCATACGACTTCACCTCCCCCAGTGCATGCAACATGCTAGAAACCGCTTACGTCCGAACGCTCCCAGCTAGCAACCTGGTCGGGAGACACCGTACCCAGCGCCTCGAACTTCCAGGAGCCGCCCGCCTTCAGATGATTGGTGTTTGCAAGAGCCGTTCCAACCTGGTTGCCATCGGCATCATACAGAACATACTCAATCTGAATGTAGCTCTTTTCCTTGTCCGTGTTATTGGTAAGCGTGCCCGTGATCTTATAGGCAAACTGACTGGAGGTGTCTTCAGCCTCGTCAGCAATGGTATACGGTTCTTGCGATTCTTTTTGCTCCTCAGCCTGCTGTGTCGCCTCGGCAGGTTTTGCCGAATCGCTCGCAGACGAATCGGTTGAATTGCCACCCATGGAGCCCACGGCACCGACGATAACCAGCACCACGATGACGCCTAGGACAATCTTGCCGATCGGCTTCTTTCCCTCTTTTGCCATTATTCATCCTTCCTACGATCCGGCTACCGTGCCGGCACACAGCACATCGTAGAAAGGATTGAACTTGAATTCATTAGCTGAGGGCTAAGGTTGCGGTAAACGGCCAATGCAGCTATCCAGACGCCGAGCAAACGCACTTTGCGTGACCGTCTGCTGGCAGCGCATCAACCCACCGTGACGGATTTCCCGGTAAAGGCACTGATCATCATTAGGACAAAGAACACCAGGTAGCTGATGCTCAATAGGTACGCAATGATCAGGAAGACGACCCAGCCGACATTGGTCTTACCGTCGGCGCGGCGCTGCTCGCGAGAACGGCACAGCCAGACCGTCACGCCGATGGCGGTGATAAACAGTACGAGTGCCGCCGCAGCCAGCCCAGCAAACACAAACATCACGCCAATGCTCACAGCGATGACCGGAAGCAGCAGCAAACCGCATCCGCATCCACCCGGACTATATACGGCAGACTGTCGGCGTCGTTCCATCGTCACTCCAAGCCAAGCAATCGTTTGTAGACATCGAGGCCTTTGAGTAGGATTTCCTCGTCAAAGAGCATGGTATCAGTGTGAAGGGCGCTCGTGGCATAGGCTGGGCAGCCATCAGCGTCGATCGGGTTTTCTTGTCCCTCCGGCACGCCCGTACCCAGGAGGAAGAACACGCCCGGCAGATGGCGCTGATAGAAAGCGAAGTCCTCGGCAATCAGCAAAGGCTCATCCACGAGTTGCAGCTCGGACAAGACAGGCGCAATGTGGGCGAACAGCTCGGGGTCGTTATCGACCGGCGGATAGCCCTCGGCAAAATCGAGGTCATATGTGCAGCCCGTTGCGACGCAGGCATCGTCCAGCACGCGGCGCACGCCCTCGCGCGCGCGGTCGAACATGTCGTCCGTAAACACACGTAGGCTGCCGGCAACATGGGCCTCCCCCGCCACCGCATTGCAGACGGTGCCGGCCTGCAGCAGGCCGAACTTACCAATGCAGGGCTCGTCGACACCCAACTCGTCCATGCGCTCGCGCTCGGAAACCAAGAACTTGGCAGCCGCCAGCGCCGCATCGTGCGACTCCTCGACCGGAACGCCATAGGTCTTAGCGATATGGATGCTCGTGCCATGGATATGAATGTGTGTCTCACTCGAACGCGCCAGCAACGGACCGGAGCAGCTCGCCAACGTGCCGGCGGGCAGATCGGGCCACACGTGGAAGCCGAAGATGCGATCCACCCCGTAGCGCTCGAACACGCCGCTCTCGCACACCGTCTTGGCACCACCAGTCGTCTCCTCGGCCGGCTGAAACACAAAGAGCACATTGCGCTTAATGGCGCCCGGCTGCTCACGGATCGTACGGTCGACAAAGGTTGCCGCCGAAAGCGCCATGGCCATGTGTCCATCGTGCCCGCAAGCGTGCATCTTGCCGGGATGAGACGAGGCGAAAGCCGCGCCCGTCGCCTCCACAATGGGCAGCGCATCCATGTCGGCGCGAATCGCCGTGGCATGCGCGGCACCAACGCCAGCGTCGAAGAAAGCGCAGACGCAGCTGGGACACGGATGGGCCACCTCGCAGGCGAGCGGCGCCAACACACCCTCGATATAGGCGATCGTCTGCGGAAGATCGAAGTCGAGCTCCGGGATCCTGTGCAAGTCGCGCCGATAGCGGCGGAGTTCTTGGAGCTCGGTCATAGAGGTTCCTTTCATGGGTGCGCGTCGGTTGCCATCTATTGTGCCGCAAGATTGCTACACCCTTATTTCCAGCATATCCTTGCATTTTTTAAACGTTATATACGAATACTCTTGTTTGGTAAAGTGCAACGTGGTAGGGTCGTTACCACTTGATAGAGGCGCGGGCACGAAGAACCGCGGGCGAGCCGGCAGGCTTTGACCCCGTGGGGAGGCGAAACCCGCCGAACTGGGCTTTTCGGGCACGAACAACCTGGTGGGCCTGTGGGAAACACCCACAGGACTGTCTGCAGCAATGCGGGAGCGCTATCCGGACATTGGGTCCACGCTATGCGGATTCGATGCGCAGATGGCGCCGTCTGGATAGCGAGGTTTACGGGACATGACACTGACTCCCAACGAGGCATATGCGGCAAAGCAGCCGTTTGTGGACAAGGAGACGCTCGAGCATATCGTCGAGCAATTCCCCACGCCGTTTCATCTATACGACGAGGCAGGCATCCGCCGCAACATGCAAGAAGTGCGCGACGCCTTTGCATGG
>URGF01000005.1 GCA_900547285.1 uncultured Collinsella sp. | reverse complement strand
CGGAAATGCCCCCTCACTCTATGTCGGCGAACTTGTCAACCACTCACTCGCCGAGACCGTCGACGCCGCTACAGGCCTCGGAACGCAGCGCATGTTGGCCAACGCCATCGATGCCTGCCGTCGCGACCGTTGCGAGACGGGGCTTATAGCAGTGCGCGTTCGCGGCACGGCAAAGCTCAACGAGCTCTACGGGGCCGAGGCCGTCGACAACATGCTCGCCGAATACGCAGGCCGCATGCTGTCGATTACTCGCGGCAGGAGTCGCGTCTTCCGTTCACGCAACGCCCAGTTCGTCGTGCTTAGCAACAATTTGGATCACGAAGCATTCGAGCAACTGATCCAACATCTCAAAGAGGCCGTTTTCGCTCCCGTTCGAATCGCGGGCGACACTATTACCCCCGTCTGTCTTGTCGTTCCGGCCTTTTACGAGCACCTGACCAATCAAACGGCCGCCGTTTTAGGCGAACTCGACCGTCGCATTCGCACGGCCGGCGGGCTTGTTCCCAACGACAGCCTCCCCATACCCGAGGCGGAGCGCAAAAGCGCCATCGCCGAACGCATCGATCCGCTCACGGGTCTCTATCGACCCAGCGAGTTTATGCGCCGCGCCAACGAATTTCTTGAGACAAGGCGCAACGGCGCCTGGTGTATCGCCACCGTCGATATGGGACACATGCGGCTGTTCAACGAATGGCACGGACAGGCCGAGGGCGACCGCATGCTCGCCGATGTGGGCACGGTTCTCAAGGACATCGAGAATGCCGACATGGGCGTCGCAGGGTACTGGGGCCAAGACGATTTTTGCGTACTCATCCCCTTTGAGCACGTCGCCGTCCATCAAATCTATAGCCGTGTTCGCGAAGCCGTGGCCAAGCACGATGACGGCGTGGGCTTCTGGCCGTCCATGGGCGTTTACCCCATCGACTCCAACGAAGAAATCACCATCGATGCGCAGGCCAAGGCAATGTTTACCAATCGGCGCGCAAAAAACGACTTTAAGGAGCGCATTGCCATTTTCCGCCCCGAGGAATACGAGCACGAAATCGCGTTCCACCGCACGCTGACCGAATTCCAGTATGCGCTCTCAAACGGCCGCATTACCTACTACTTGCAGCCCCAGGTCGACATGGAAACCGGCGAGATCATTGGCGCCGAGGCACTCACGCGCTGGATTGACAAGGACGGCTCCCTCATTTCACCTGCCACCTTTATCCCCGCTCTCGAGGAAAGCGGTTTTGTGGTGACGCTCGACAAATACGTTTGGCAGGGCGTTGCCTCGTGGCTGCGCGGGCGCATCGATCGAGGGCTTCGCGTGGTTCCGATCTCGCTCAACGTGTCGCGCGTGGATATCCTTGCCTGCGACGTTGCCGAACATATGGGGGCGCTCGCCGCCCAATACAACCTACCGCCCGAGCTCATGCGTATCGAGATCACCGAGACGGCTTATACGGGGGAGTCCGAAGCCGTGGACAAACTGACAGCCGACCTGCACACCCGCGGCTTCTCGACCTATATGGACGATTTTGGCACCGGCCAGTCCACGCTCGCGATGCTCAAGAACGTCAACGTCGATGTTATCAAGCTCGACCGCACGTTTGTACCCGTCGACGGCGATCAAGGCCGCAGTGCGCAAATCATCTCATCAATGCTCGAGATGGCGCAGTCGCTCCATCTGCCCGTTGTGGTCGAAGGCATCGAGACAAATGAGCAGGCAAACATGCTACGCCAAATGGGCGCCCGCTACGCTCAGGGCTTTCTCTACTACCGCCCCATGCCGGCAAAGGATTTTGAGGCGTTACTCGATGGTGGCGACAACAACTAATACGCTCGTGCGCAAACGCCACCGTCGAGGGAGCGTTTGTTCCCATGAGCTAACTAATACCCCAATCTAAACCGAATTGGGAGTAAGATACAAACCATTGTTCCATCCAAGGAGGTCATCCATCATGAACGAGTCATATCGCCTGGGCGAGCAATCAATCATCGCTCATCTTCAGCGACTTGCGAACGGCGTCTCGACCGCTGAACTCGATGTTGCCGCGCTGCCTGCTGAGCTACGCGCCGTTGGTGAGCAACTGCAAAAGACGCATGCCATCCTGCAACAAGAGCGCCAGCTGCTTGAGCGCAACGCCTATATCGATCCGCTCACCAACTTGGGCAACCGCAACGGATTCGACCGTCACGTCGAGCAACTCTGGCGCAAAGGCGACCCCTTCACCTGCGCCTATATTGACATCGACCATCTCAAGCATTGCAACGATAGGTTTGGCCACGCCGAAGGCAATCGCTATATTCTGAGCATCTGCCGCACGCTCTCCGAAACCATGGAGCACGATGAGATGCTGTTCCGTATCGGTGGAGACGAGTTTGTGCTCATCTCGCCCTCCGCAAACGAGATTGAACTCGAGCAGCGCTTGGAGCAGGTGCGTACCAGGCTGATCGAGGCGAGCTCAGGTGGCAAGGCGCCCATGATCGGTAGCTTTAGCTTTGGCTGCTCGCGCGTCGATCCACTTGCTGGCGACACGCGTCGCCAGATGACGATGGATGCCGATCGCAAAATGTATCGCTATAAGCTTATGCATCGTGTGCAGCAACCGAAAGACGATGACGCGCCGCAACGCCCAATCGTCGATCAGCTTCCCTGCAACGACCGGGTGTTCCAAGCGATCTCCATGAGCTCCGAGACGCGCTATCCGTTTATCCTCAATCTCGATACGGGAGAATCGCAATGGTCGGTTAACGCCGTGCGCGATTTTGACCTGCCCTCCCAGCACCCTTTTAACTCACTCGACATGTGGCTCGCCCGCGTTCATCCCGAGGACCGCGACAACGTACGTGCCGAGCTCGACATGGTGATAAACGGCACGTGGCACTTCCACTACATGCAGTATCGCGTAATGGATGCCACCGGAAAATACGTGCTTTGCGACTGCACGGGCTACCGCTTGGACGGCACCGATACCGAGCCCGGCATGTATGTGGGCATTATCATCAACCGAAGCTTGGCAGATACGACCGATTCCGTGACCGGCTTGGGCGATATTCACGCCCTGGTCAACGCCATTGGCGAAATGCGTCGCGTGGCGCGCAAGGCTGGTTTGATCGCCATCAAAATCGACGATATCGCTCAGGTCAATGCCCGCTTTGGCTTTGATGCGGGCGACCGCGTTTTGGCAGAATGTGCCGCCTGTCTGGTGGAATGCTCGCGCGGTAAGGGTCGTATGTTCCGCTCGACGGGGCCGATGTTCGTGGCTCTTTTCGACGACTTTGATCCCGAAGAAACCGATGCGATTGCAGAGGAAATCGAGCGGTTCCTGGGTTCGCCCGTGCTCTTTGGCCCATTTGAATATCAGCCACCCATTCGCGTGGCCACGCTCCATCTGGACGGCGTCGACCGTCAGCCCGTTTCCATTTTGAACGAGCTCAAAGCGTTGCTCGGGAAAGCCGTGCAGGTGCCAGGCACCAAACTGGATTAGCACCGCGCCCACACCGCCTCCCCCATCGTGCGATAATCCTCTGCAGAAGTCACCGACAGCAGAGGGAGTTTGTGATGAAGGTTCTTTTGGTCAATGGCAGCCCCAAGGCAAACGGCAACACCGCCCGCGCACTCGCCGAGGTCGCCGAGCAACTCAATGCCGAAGGCATTGATACCGAGGTGTTTCAGCTGGGCACCAAG
The DNA here is from genome assembly GCA_900547285.1 of uncultured Collinsella sp. Classification (GTDB taxonomy): domain Bacteria; phylum Actinomycetota; class Coriobacteriia; order Coriobacteriales; family Coriobacteriaceae; genus Collinsella. The sequence continues at coordinate 25,803 of URGF01000005.1, read as the reverse complement.
CCCATTCGCGACTGCATTGGCTGTGGTCAGTGCGGCAAGCTCGATTGCCGCTGCACCTTTGACGATGACGTGGTGAACGAGCTGATCGCTGCCGCCGAGCAGGCAGATGGTTTTGTCTTTGGCTCGCCCGTCTACTATGCGCACCCCAGCGGACGCATCCTTTCGGCCCTCGATCGCGCCTTCTATGCCGGCAGCAAAGCCTTTGCACACAAGCCGGGCGCTGCCGTCGCCGTTGCCCGTCGCGGCGGCACGTCGACCACCTTCGACGTGCTCAATAAGTACTTCACCATCAACCAGATGCCCGTGGTTGCTTCCACGTACTGGAACAACGTGTTTGGCGCCATGCCGGGCGAGGCCGCCCAAGACGCCGAGGGCCTGGCCACCATGCGCAACATCGGCAAGAACATGGCCTGGCTCCTGCATTGTATCGAGGCAGGACAGGCCGCCGGCATCGAAGCCCCCGAAGCCGATCGCGAGCGCACCAACTTCATCAGGTAGAACGGCGGAACAAATACATGAACGTGCAAATTTTTGGCACCAAAAAGTCTTTCGATACCAAGAAGGCTCAGCGTTATTTTAAGGAGCGCCGCATTAAGGTGCAGTTTATCGACCTTAAGGAAAAGGAGATGAGCAAGGGCGAGCTCACGAGCGTGATGCAGGCGGTCGGCGGCATCGACAAGCTGCTCAACCCCAAGGCTAAGGACGAGGAGACGCTCGCGCTCATCCAGCACCTCACCCCTAGCCAGCGCTTCGACAAGCTGCTCGAGAACCAGCAGGTCTTGGCCGAGCCCATCGTGCGCAACGGCAAAAAGGCCACCGTCGGTTATTGCCCCGATGTATGGGGAGCCTGGGAGTAGCCTGTGTTATTTGCCGGCGCGTGGGTATAAGAGCAGGCGTTTGGCATATGATTCAACTGTAAGCCATGTCTAACAAAGGAGGGCACATGCCCAACAAACCCGTGAAGATCATCATGCTTACCGGATACCTCGGTGCCGGCAAGACCACGCTGCTCAACCACATCCTCGCTAACGACGGCGGCATCCGCGCCGCCGTGATCGTCAACGATATCGGCGAGATCAACGTCGACGCCAGCCTTATCGCCGACGGCGGCCTTTCCGAGACCGACGACCTCATCCCGCTCACCAACGGCTGCATCTGCTGCACGCTTTCGGACGACCTTGCTAACCAGCTGCAGGGCATCGCCGATTCGGGCAACTTCGACTACATCATCATCGAGGCTTCGGGCATTTGCGAGCCTATCCCCATCGCCTACACCATCTCGAGCTTCTGCGACGAGGCCAAGGTGGGCGGCGAGCCCAAGCTCGCGCTCGACAACATCGTGGCCGTGGTCGACTGCGCCCGCATGTACGACGAGTTCAACGGCGGCCGCGACCTGCTGGCTGAGGATATCGACGAGGACGACATCGAGAGCCTGCTCATCCAGCAAATCGAGTTTTGCTCCACGCTGATCCTCAACAAGACCGATACCGTGAGCCCTGAGCAGATCGCCGAGCTCAAGGCCATCGTGCGCAGCCTGCAGAAAGACGCCGTGATCGTCGAGGCCCAAAACGGCGAGGTCCCCATGGAGGAGCTGCTCGATACTGACCGCTTCGACTTTATGCGCGCCTACAACTCCGCCGCCTGGATCGAGGCCATGGAGCATCCCGAGGAGCACGACGACCCCGAGGTGCTGGAGTACGACATCGAGACCTTTGTGTACTCTCGCCGCAAGCCGTTTGACCTGCAGAAGTTCACCGATTTTGTTGAGCAGGAGTGGCCCGACGAGGTCATCCGCGTCAAGGGTCCGCTGTGGCAGACCGGCGATCCGGACATGTGCTACATGTTCGAGCAGGCCGGCCACCAGATGCGCCTGATGGAGAACGGCCTGTTTGTCGACTCTGCGCCCGAGGGCGAGAAGCAGAAGATCATCGACGAGAACCCCGAGATCATGCAGATTTGGGACGACGAGACGGGCGACCGCATGACGAGCCTGTGCATCATCGGCCGTCACATGGACAAGGATGCGCTCATCGCCTCCCTCGATGCCTGCCTGACCGACTGGCACCGCGCCTAGGTTTATCCAAGCGGGCATTTTTCCGCCTACGCAACCGCCAAACCACCACGAAGGTGCCCTTCGTGGTGGTTTTTCGTTCTGAGCCAAGGAGATTCATGTTCAATATCGTGCTGTATGCACCCGAAATTCCGGCCAATACAGGCAATATCGGCCGTACCTGCGTGGTCACCGGCGCCCGTCTGCATCTGGTGGAGCCGCTGGGGTTTTCGCTCGACGACAAGACGGTGCGTCGTGCCGGACTGGGCTACTGGCAAAACTTGGACGTGACGACCTATGCCGGCTGGGAGGATTTCCTTGCGCGCAACGGCCTCTCCCCTGCCGACGAGCGCCTGCATCTGCTGACCAAAAAGGCGCGCAGAACCTATGCGCAGAGTACCTACCGCGATGGCGACTACTTGGTCTTTGGCAGCGAGAGCTCGGGCATTCCCGAGCCACTGCTTGCCGCGGCGCCCGAGCGTTGCGAGCGCATCCCCATGCTGCGCGATTGCGACTCACTCGATAACGCCGAGGCTTGGGAAGCCCACGAGGAATCGCTCGGACATACCGAGGACAGCCACGAGGCTATCCTTCAACAGGACATCTGCGGCAACTTCGTCAACCCGGACGACTACCGCATCAGCGCACTCAACCTCTCCAACAGCGCCGCCATCGTCCTCTACGAAGCCCTGCGCCAAACAGGCTTTCCGGGAATGTGACAAAGGGACTGTCCCTTTGTCACATTCGAGCGCCACGCCGACGGCACACACGCCTAATTGATGCTCTAGATAGAGAGCCCTCACTTTTAATCAGAATTAACTAAAGTAAAATGAAGTTAAACGGCGGTGTGAAAGGAGAGCCTTGTGGAATATCTCGAGAACCCGTTTACCCCCAGTTTTGGTGAGGTTCCTGCCCATCTCGCTGGCAGACAACAGATTATTCAGGATTTGGACCGTGCCTTCTTGAGCCAGCGCAGGCGCCCAGAATTGACCTCGATCTTCTCAGGCGCGCGTGGAACCGGTAAAACCGCTCTCATGTCGTCGCTCGCGACAAGGGCGGAATCCCACGGCTGGATTGCCGTAAAGACGACCGCGCTCCCGGGAATGCTTGAGGAAATCGAGTTCGGGGCGAAACGTGCCGCAGCCCATCTCATCGACTCGTCCAACCACTTCGAAGTCACCGGTCTCGGAATTGCACCGCTCGGCAGCATCGAGGTCAGTCGCGTTCACGATGCCTCAACCTGGCGTTACCGCATGAGCGACATCATCGACCGGCTCAACGAGGCGGGCACCGGTCTGCTTGTCACGGTTGACGAGGTGGACCCGACACTCGACGAGATGATCCAGCTCGCAGCGACGTATCAGCACTTTGTGACCGATGGGAAACGCGTCGCCCTGCTCATGGCGGGACTTCCCAACAACGTATCGACGCTACTGAACCACAAGACGGTCTCGTTCCTTCGCCGCGCCCAACAATATCATCTGGGTCGCATTGCCGACTATGACGTACGCGAGGCCTTGATTCGCACAATCCAGGAAAACGATCGCCTAGCAGATGCCGAGGGAATCGATAGAGCCGTTCGCTCGATCTCTGGTTTTCCCTTCCTATTGCAACTCGTAGGCTACCGTGCCTGGGATCTCACAAGCGATTCGAAGGAAATCTCGTCACGCGACTTTGACCTGGGAATCAAAATCGCGCGCGACGAGATGGACGACCGAATCCTCGCGGCAACCTATCGGGAACTCACTGCAGAGGACAAGCGATTCCTCATCGCCATGCTCGATGACGAGGAAGAGTCCACCACCGCCGACCTTGTCGAGCGCCTTAAGCGTTCGCCGCAGCAGGTCTCCCGCTACCGACGCCGCATGATAGATGCCGGCATCATTGGAGAACGAGGACGAGGGCTCGTCGCATTTGAATTGCCATTCTTCCGCGACTATCTCGCGGCTCAATGCGTGAAATAGAAATCAATGTGACAAAGAGGCAGTCCCTTTATCACATTCGGCTATAGGTAGCGACCGGTGATGCTTGCGGGGCAGGCCGCGATGTCGCCCGGCGTGCCGGCGCAGACGATTTGCCCGCCCGCGTCGCCACCGCCCGGGCCCATGTCGATCACGTAATCGGCATTGCGGATAAGGTCGAGATCGTGTTCGATCACGATAACCGTGGCGCCCTTGGCAACAAGGCCGTCGAACACACTCAGCAGTAGCTGAACATCGAGCGGATGTAGTCCGATCGTGGGCTCGTCGAACACGAATACGGCATCATCCTGAACACGGCCCATCTCGCTCGCGAGCTTAAGGCGCTGTGCCTCTCCGCCCGAAAGCGCCGGCGTGGGCTCACCGAGCGTGAGATAGCCCAAACCCAGGTCGTGCAAGGTCTGCAAGCGCGCCTGAACCTTCTTGAGCCCCAGTGTGGCGTCGAGCGCCTCATCCACACTCATATCCATGAGCTGCGGCAACGTCAGCAAGCTCCCGTCCTTGCCCTCACGATGGATATGCGAAGCAGCGTCTGCATAACGTGAGCCGCGACATGCCGGGCAGACGATCTCGACATCGGGCAAAAACTGCACGTCGAGCGATATCGAGCCCGTGCCGTCGCACGTAGGGCAGCGCAAGGCGCCGGTGTTGTAGCTAAAGGCACCCGCCTTGTAGCCGGCCGCCTTGGCCTCGGGCGTACGGGCGAAGGCGCGACGCAGCTCGTCATGGATGTCGGCATAGGTTGCCACCGTCGAGCGCACGTTGGCGCCGATGGGCGTAGCGTCAATCAGATTTGCGCGGCTAATGCCCTCGGCATCGACCCAACGCACGTGTCTTGGCAGGCGCTCGCCGGCTGCCTGCGCCTTGAGTGCCGGAATGAGCGTCTCGAGCACCAATGTCGTCTTGCCCGAACCCGAAACGCCCGTCACCGCGACAAGGCGACCGCGCGGGATATCGACTTCGAGCGGCTTGACGGTGTGGATGGTATCGGTTGCCATGCGGATATGTCCCTGGTCGAACATGTCGTCGTCAGTCACCTGCGGACGCAAGCGCTTGGACTCTGAGCGCAAAAACGGCGCGATGCGACTGCCCTGCGATCGCTCGACCTCGTCTACCGTACCAGCGGCGATCACATTGCCGCCGCCTGCTCCGGCAACGGGACCCATCTCGACCAGATAGTCGGCATCCGCCAGTACGCGCGTATCGTGGTCGACAACAACCACGGTGTTGCCGTCATCCACCAGATCTCGCATCACGCCTACCAGGCCGTCGACATTGGCAGGATGCAAGCCGATCGAAGGCTCGTCCAGCACATAAAGCACGCCTGTCGATCGGTTACGCACCACGCGAGCAAGCTGCACGCGTTGGCGCTCACCCGTGGAAAGCGTGGCGCCGGCGCGGTCGAGTGAAAGGTAATCGAGACCCAAGTCGACCAGACGACGGGCCGCGCTCAAAAACGAATCGCAGATATCCGTCGCCATGGGCCGCATCTCGGGCGGCAAGAATGCGGGCACCCCGCGCACCCACTCAATCGCCTCGCCTAGCGTCATAGCCGCCGCCTGCGCCAGATTGATACCGCGCACCTGGGGCTGGCGCGCAGCCTCGGAGAGACGCGTGCCGCCGCAATCGCGGCATGGGCCCTCGCGCAAAAAGCGCGCAACGCGTTTTAAGCCCTTATCGTCCTTGACCTTGGCGAGCGCATTCTCGACGGTATAGACGGCGTTGTAATAGGTAAAGTCGAGCGGCGTGGCGCCCTCGCCGTTTTTGGGGACGTAGAGAATGTGCTTCTTAACCGCCGGACCATGAAACACGATGTCGCGCTCTTGAGGCGTGAGCTGGTTAAACGGCACGTCGGTGTGCACGCCCATCTCGCCGGCCACCTGCTTCATCAGATCCCACATGAGCGTGCCCCAAGGAAGCACCGCGCCCTCGTTGATAGTCTTTGACTCGTCGGGTACCAAGCTCGCCTCGTCCACCTCGCGCATGACACCGGTGCCGCCGCAGGTGGGACACGCACCGCCGCTGTTAAACGCAAGGTCCTCGGCGCTCGGCGCGTAGAACTCACGACCGCATGCAGGGCACGCGAGCGACAGGCCTGCGGCAACGTTAAGGCTCGGCTCCACACGCGCCCCGCAATGCGGGCACACATGATGGGCGCAACGGCTAAAGAGCAGACGCAGGCTATTGTTGAGTTCAGTCATGGTGCCAAAAGTGGACCGCACGCCCGGCACGCTGGGGCGCTGATGCAATGCGAGTGCCGCCGGCACGTGCAATACCTCATCCACCTGAGCGTGCTCGGCCTGCGTCAGGCGACGGCGGGTATAGGTGCTGAGCGCCTCCAGGTAACGGCGCGAGCCCTCGGCATAAAGAACCCCCAGCGCCAGCGAACTCTTGCCCGAACCCGACACGCCGGCAATGCCCACAAGCTTTCCCAGCGGAATATCGATATCGATGCCCTTAAGGTTATGGACGCGCGCGCCACGCACCTCGATAGCCTGCGGGCTCATCTTCTGTTCCGTCACCTTTATCACCCTACTCATGCCATAAAACTCGATCGCGAACGTACGCGCCCAGCATGGGCACGGTAAACCGGACGAGGCCGTATCCGGCAGCCTCGATGACGCGCTCGCGAATCAGGCTTGCGCGATATTTACTCGCCCAGCTCTGGGTACGATCACAACGCTCAATGATATCCGCCATGCGCGTCGGTTTGTTCTCGTCAACCGCCATAGCCTCGATAAAAAGGCGCTGTGGACTGCGCAGCCCGTAATACAGGGGCGCGTCAACCGCTTCGTAGAACTCGGAGACGGCATCCGCATGGCCATCCTCGACATCGCGCCTTTCGATGACCTGCGAGCCGCGTCGAACAGCAGACCGCCACATGTAATAGCCCACCAGCTGAACCATATATGGATGCCCCATGCTCTTGTGTGCCGCAAGGTCCGCCGTCTCCGCGTCAACGTAAAGACCAGCGTCTTTGACCGTCTGGATATACGAATCGCGTACCTTGGGCAAAGAGATCGCCCCCAACGTACGCTGCTGGGCACGCCGCAAAAATGTCACGCTCGGCTCTTCGAGCAGATCGTCAACCATACTGGGTAAGCCGGCGAACGCCAGCGCAAGACCGCGCTGGTCGCTATCGGACAAGCCCGTGGCATCCTGGTCTCCGAGCACCTGCTGATAGAGAACGGCAAGAGCCGCTAGTTCCTCGATAGACGCAGATTGCGCCTCGTCAATCGCAAACAGTATGCCCTTGCCTGGACCGAGCCTCTTGAGGCGCTCGTTGACCAGCCCTCGCAACGTCTCGCCCTTTGCCCGCGCCGCCTCGACCGACATCCGGTCAAACGACGGACCGAACTCCATTGACGTCACAACGGGTTTATTCGAGCGAAGCGCGTCGGCCAAGCGGTCGCATAAGCCAAGCGAAGCGGAATCGGAGACAACCGCCCATCCGCGCTCATTGGCTAGACGTTGCAGTTCCCGTAGGAGAACCGTCTTGCCACAGCCGCGGTTTCCCGTAATGAGCATGAGTCTACCCGGCGCTCCGGCGCCGTTATCGAGCCCTTCCTCGAAATCTTCGATGACCGACTCGCGGCCGATGAGTATCGGAGGCCGCTTGCCAGCCGTGGGTTTAAAGGGATTTGGATTCATGTCGGCCTCCTCGGATTGGCAAACCCTGGTAATAGTTATACCAACTTATACCGAGTTATACCAATAGCATGTGACAAAGGAGCTGTCCCTTTGTCACATGTGGCCGAAAAACTCGGCGCCTGCTGCTCGCCAGGGGCGGAAGGTGGCGGGATCGACCTTTACGTGCGCCGCGGCGGGTACGTCGTACCATTTGACCGTGTAACCGGCGCCGTGAGAGCAAAAGACCGAATCGGGCGTGTTGGGCAGATCGGCCTCGGGCCCATAGGCGGCCGTCTCGATGACGCGCTCGGCATCATGGCAAGCCGCATAGCCGGCGAACTCCAGGTATAGATGACCGCGACCGCTCGTGTAGGCAACCACCTCCAGCGCGTAATCCTGCACCTCGGATGCTGGCACGCGACCCACAAGCTTCGCCCGGTCTCCTGCCATCGTCGGCGGCTCGTACTCGGCACCCATGCGCGTGGCATCCGAGAGCGCCCGACCCACGCACTCCCCCGGTACCTCGAGCTCAAAGCGATACCACGGCTCCAACAGCACCGCCGCGCCGGCCTCACGCGCCTGCATCAAGCCCTGGCGAATCGCGCGGTACGTTGCCTGACGAAAATCGCCGCCCTCGGTGTGCTTGGCATGCGCACGACCGCCCGTGAACGTAATGCGAATATCGGTGATGGGAGAGCCGGTCAGCACGCCCAGGTGATCGCGCTCCATGGCGTTGGTGAGCGCCAAACGCTGCCAGTTAAGATCGAGCTCGTCGGTCGAGGCCACGGTGCCAAACTGCACGCCCGAACCCGCTGGCAACGGCTCCAGGCGCAAATGTACCTCGGCATAGTGGCGCAGTGGCTCAAAGTGACCCACGCCCTCGACCGACTGCGAAATAGTCTCCTTATAGAGGATGCCGCCAGACTCAAACGAAACCGAAAGGCCAAAGCGATCGGCCAACACCCGCTGCACGACCTCGAGCTGCACCGCACCCATCAACTGCAGATGAATCTGCTCAAGATGCGTGTTCCAGCTTACGCCGAGCATGGGGTCCTCATCGGCAAGCTCGGTCAGCGCTTGGAACACCGTATGGACATCGTGCTCGCCCGGCAGTACCGTATAGGTGAGGACCGGCGCAATGACGGGCGCATCGCCCGCGGGCTCCGCGCCCAGGGCGTCCCCCGGGCGAACGTGCGCAAGACCCGTCACGGCACAAATACCGCCAGCAGCAACTTCTTGGGCAAGCTCATACTTATCGCCGTTATAGATGCGTACCTGATCGACCTTCTGCTCCCATGTCTCGGCACCGGAACGTCCGCCAATCACCTGCTTGGCATGCAGCGTGCCGCCGGTCACTTTAACCCAAGCCAAGCGCTCGCCGCGGTCCCCGCGGCTGACGCGATAGACGCGGGCGGCAAACTCCGGGAGCCACGCCTGTTCGCGCATCAGCGCGCATATACCATCCAACAGCTCGTCCACACCTTGGTCCTTGAGCGCCGAGCCGGCAAAGCAGGGAAAGAGCTTGCGCTCAGCAACCATGCGCGACAGCGTCGCGGAGGAAAGCTCACCCGCCTCAAGAAACTCCTCGAGCGCCGCCTCGTCTAACGCAGCAGCATCCTCCTGAACGGTGCCGCCCGCCAGCAGTTCGTTGGCATCCAGGCAGCCCTCGGAAAGACGCTGCCCAAGCTGTGCCAGCAAAACATCGCGGCCGGGATTCTCCAAATCGATCTTGTTGATAAAGATGAACGTCGGGATGTCATAGCGCGCAAGCAGGCGCCACAGGGTTTCGGTGTGCCCCTGTACGCCATCGTTGGCGCCTACCACCAGAATCGCGTAGTCCAGGGCACGCAGCGTGCGCTCCGCCTCGGCAGAAAAATCGACATGGCCGGGAGCGTCCACGAGCATAACGTGGGTGCCACCATGGTCGAGCACAGCCTGCGACGAGAAGATCGTAATGCCGCGCTCACGCTCAATCTCGTTCGTATCCAGATGCGAGTCGCCATCGTCAACGCGGCCGCGCTTGCGAATGCGGCCCGCGTTAAACAGCATGGCCTCGGCCAGCGTGGTCTTGCCAGCATCGACATGCGCCAAGATTCCAATGACCGCTTGCTTCGACATGGCTCTCCTCTTATTGCAAGCCCATCGCACGCGGCAACGGGCACCCTCGTTCCACACTGGATGATACAATTTACGGGCCGGCGGGCGAAGCGGGCCCTATCCCCCGACCGAGCTCATCGCCCCGCGTTGCCGCGCGGCGATTTTCGTAGGTTCGCGCCTTGCGAAAGCCGGCTTTCAAAACGGCGCAGCGAACGAAAATGGCCCCACCCGGAGCCATTTTCGTTCGCGCGAATTGTTGATACGCGTCTCCGCTCTTATGCCTCGCGCAGCCAGTCAAACGCAACACGCGGCGTGCCGTCTGACACATACACGATGCCGGCGCGCTTAAACCCGGCCTTGAGGCTCGCACCCTGCATGGGCAGGTTGTCCTGATGCGTGTCGATACGCAGGTGATCGGCACGCTCTTTGGCAAAGGCAAACATCGCAGCCGCGATACCGTGCGCGGTGCCGTCGGACGCCACACGGTGCAGCACAGCATACGGAGTGTCACTGCGCCATTGCCCGTCCTCAATGACGTCATAGCACTCGTCCGGGCCCGGTAAAAAGGCAAACGTCGCTACCACGCGACCGTCGACTTCGCACACATAGCTGCCACCGGCGGCGATATCGGCAGCCAGTTGCTCGGCAGAAGGCGTGCCCTCGGGCCATTGCGTGGCGTTGCCATGCGCGCGCATAAAGGCGCGGGCAGCGTCGTAGATAGCCATGACAGCGGGAATGTCGGTATCGGGGGGTTTTCTGTTCATCACGCGGCGGCCTCACGTTTATTGGTATCACTTTGATTGAGCAATGATACCAGCGTTTGAAGAGGGGCGCGAAGCAGATGGGAAGCAAAAAGCGAGCCGCCTGGTCAAAGGCCAAAAGCGAGTTTTTGGGCGCTGCCACCGGCGGCGATATGGGCGACCTGTTTGCGCGCGAAGACGAGCGCCGCGACGCCCTGAACGCCGAGCGCAATGAAGCCTGGCGCTACAAGTCGTGCGAACGCAAAAACCGTTACGACACGCGTGCCGAGGCCGAGGCCGTTATGGCCGACTGCGAAAACCGCGGGCGGCACGGCTTAGCCTGCTACAAATGCGAATACTGCGGCGGCTGGCACCTGACGTCGCACCCTTGGAAATAGACCCCACATCGGCACGGCACTGACGGAGCGCCAGCCATCGCACGCAAGCTACGGGCGCGGCGGCACCAAAACATCGTATCGAACGGCCTTGCCCGCAAGTTGATAGCTCGGCTTAACGCCGGCAAGCAGCGGCCCCTTCACCGGCCGCTTGATAACGACCTTGCGAGGATGCACCGCAAGCGCAGCTTCGACCAGCGTCTCCTCATCGGCGCATGGCTGTTCCAGATGATGTAGGAGCTGGAACTTCTTTTTGACCGCCGCGCTCTTGGTGCGTTCGGGAAACATGGGGTCCAGATACACCACGTCGGGAGCGGTGAGTTCGCCCTGCCCGATCAGCTCAGCTGCATGGCAAAGGCCGGCAATACTGTCCTCGCCCGCATGTAAGCGCATGCGCGTCACGGCTGTCGCAAGTGCCGGATCATCTGCCGCGCGATCCAGGGCATCCTGGAGCAGCGCCGCGATCACGCAGTCCTGCTCATACAGATCGACGGTAAAGCCCGCGGCCGCCAACAGCAGCGAATCCTCGCCAAAGCCTGCCGTAGCGTCAATTGCCCATGGTCGCTCGATGCCCTTTGTGCGCGCAGCCTTTACCAACAGCTCTTGCTGCAGACGGCCCTGCTTGAGTCGCGGCAGCATGCGGCCAAAATCGGCACGCAGCTCCATCGTGCCGTCGGTGAGCGTGAGGCCCTCGGACTTCCCGATCAGCTCAAGCCCCGCGGCCCGAGCAACAGAAAAGGGATCGACGACGCCCATGGGTACTCCTTAATAAGCAAAACGAATACGTGAGCGCCGTTTGTGTCGGCACCCCACCGCCCGCTATTGTCCCACATGCGACATGGCCCACAGCATCCCAATGCAAAGCACCGCCATCAATCCCGTGCACACGGCAGCGATCACAGAATCACCCATGCGCCTTCCCAACGACCGCGGCTCACGCACTTGCCCTGCTCCGTACATCATGGCTCCTCCTTGAGACCAGCTCTTACCATGGACCCATCATCGCAGCGCCGCGCATACGCTGCCATCGATTTGACTTACGCCCAGCTTTCTTTTTTGAAAGGTTGGACCGTGCGGGCAAGAGACGCTTTCAAACGCATGCATCGCCGCGTTGAACTACAATGTGCTTCACCATATGTGCAGTACATTGGGTGCGCCAAGTTGGCGTACTCGTATCGAAAGGACCAGCCATGAGCTTCACTCGCAAGACTCTCAAAATCCTTGCTCTCATCTACTTTGTTTTGGGCATCGCCAGCCTCGTCACCGCCGGCGTCGGTATCGCCACGGGCGGTCTCGATTCCACGTACGGTTCGTACGCCACGCTCGCAGCGGTCGTGCTTATCGCCAAGGGTCTCGTCGACCTTGCCGCAGGCGTCGCCGGTATCAAGGGCGCCAACAAGCCTTCGCAGGTGGACGGCGCGTTTAAGCTCGGTATTGTTGCCGCGGTCGCCACGCTTGCCCAAGCGGTGCTCACGCTTCCCGCGTTTGGCGGCGACGCCATCAACTTTGGCGCCTTTGTCATCGTGGTGTACGACCTGTTCTTTGTTCAGCAGGCACACGCCGTTAAGGCCGAGAACAAGGACCGCCTATAAGCGCTCGCTTCTCATAACCTCTGCAGCCAAGCAACTAAAAAGGGCCGATCGCGCATCTCCGCGGTCGGCCCTTTACGTTTGCCCAGATAAAACCTACCAAAATAAACCTGTCCCTTTTTGGCAGGTTGTTAGCTGTGGCGGTACTCGGCGATGATGAAGTCGATGTCGGTCTGAAGGGTATCCAAATTTGCCAGGCGCTCTTTGTCGGCGGGGCGCGTGCGGTAGTAGTACGGCGTCATCTGGAACACCGCCTCGATGTCCGCCTGGGTCTGAAGCGTAATATTCGCAGACACCCGCTGCGTTCCGACCAACTCGAGCTCGGTGGTCTTCGGCAGCTTCTCATCGTTAAGGTACGGCGTGTCGTAGAGTACCTCCTTGAGCCCAAAGAGGTGACGAGCACCCGGCACCACGGTGTAGAGCGAACCCTCCGGCGCCAGCACGCGGGCAAACTCGCGCTCGTTAAAGGGGGCAAAGAGCTCGGTCACCATATCGAAGGCGCCATCGGCCACGGGGATGTCCTTCATGTTGGCCACGAAGTAGGTCGCATCGCCGCGCTTGGCGGCCAGGCGCACCATCTCCTTGCCCAGGTCAAAACCGTAAGCATCTACGCCCGGCACCGCGCCCATGGCACTGGTGTAATAGCCCTCGCCACAGCAAATATCGAGCAGCGTCATGGGGCCGTTCGCAGACGTGGCGCGCCCAGACACCTGCTTGCGCACCAGCTCGACCATCGCATCGCGCAACGGCGCGTAGTATCCACGGTTCAAAAAGTCACGACGGCGGCGCGCCTGCGACTTGGGATCGCCCATGGAGTCGCCGCTCTTGGACGAGCGCAGTAGATATAGATAACCCTCGCGCGCACGGTCAAACCGGTGTCCGCCCGCGCATGCGGCCCCACGCTCATCGTCCACCAACGGTTCATGGCAAACGGGACACAACAACATGGCAACTCCTTAGCGCGAACAACACAACGCCCACCATTGTCGCACGCCTTCCCCACCTAGTCATTGGGGACGTTCTTGAATGACTAGTTAGAAGAGATAAGGAGTGTCCCCAGCTGCCGACAGAAAAGGAACGTCCCTAAGTGCCGATAGGAACACCCAATGACTAGTCGATTAGGAGTATCATCATCTGCGCAAATAAGCACGAAAGAGCATGTTAGAGATTGAGAGCGTATGGCTGACACCGCATCTAAGCACATTGACATGACCACCGGATCGCTGTGGCGCAATGTTCCCTTGTTCGCCTTCCCCGTGGCCGCCACGAGCATCTTGGAGCAACTGTCGAACCTCATCGCCACGGTCATCATCGGCAACTTCTCGGGCGGCCAGGGAACCCTCGCCATGGCGGCGGTCGGCTCCAATGTTCCGCTTACCAGTCTTATGCTCAACCTGTTTATTGGCATGTCGCTTGGCTCCAACGTGGTCATCGCCAACGCTATCGGCCGCAACGATCAGAACATGGTCAAACGCGCCGTCCATACCTCGATTTTAATGGCGCTCGTAGGCTTTGTCGTCATCGCACTGGGCGAGATCTTTGCCGAGCCCATGCTCGCCGCGCTCAACGTTCCCGCCGAGACCATGCCGCTCGCCTCACTCTATCTACGCGTCTTTTTGCTGAGCATGCCCTCGATTTTGCTCTACAACTTTGAGGCCGCGATTTTCCGCTCCGTCGGCATCACCCGCATGCCGCTGCAGGCGCTTGCCGTGTCCACCGTCCTCAACATTGGCCTGGACCTCATCTTTGTCCCCGTACTCCACTGGGGCGTCGCGGGCGTCGCCATCGCCACCGCCATCGCCTACACCGTCAGCGCCGCCACGCTCTTTATCCGCCTGCTCAAGACCAACTCCGTCGTCCGCGTCACCCCACGCGACCTGGCTATCGACCCCGTCGCCCTCAAGCGCATCGTTAAGATCGGCCTGCCCGCCGGCATCCAAAGCGCCGTCTTTGCCGTAGCCAACATCATCATCCAGTCCGCCATTAACAGCCTGGGCACCGAGGTCATGGCGGCATCGAGCGCCGCCATGAGTCTGGAGTACGTGTGCTATAACCTGCTCAACAGCTTTAGCCAGGCTTGCACCACCTTTGTGGGACAAAACCACGGTGCCCGCCAGATCGACCGCTGCACCAAAACGCTCAAGGTCTGCCTGGTCGAAGGCGGTATCGTCGCGCTCACCACGATCATCGTTATTGTCGGCCTGGGGCGCGAGATTTTGTCGCTGTTCAACAGCGACCCCAACATCGTCTCGATCGGCTATATCCGCGTGTGTTCGATTTTCCCGGCGTACGCCTTTAGCATGTTCTACGAAAACATGTCCGGCTACCTACGCGGCTTTGGCATCTCGCTCACGCCCGCCCTCATCACCATGATCTGCGTCTGCGGCATCCGCTTCTATTGGGTGTTCTGCGTATTCCCGCACTTCCGCACCTTTGCGAACATCATGATGGTCTACCCCATCAGCCTGGGCACCACGGCGTTCTTTATGGTCGTGGCGGTACTACTCTGCCACCCGGCGCGCACCTATCGCGCCACCCAAGCCAAAGCGACAGCCCGCTAAACACCGCACTCAACGCCACGCCAGTCATTAATTGACAATATGTGAGCTCATATAGTCGATAAAGCGCCTCGTGGCGATGGGCATGGTGTCCCAGCTGCGCCAGGCGGCCACCACGTCGCGCGAGGGGGCATGCACGATGGGCCGCACACGAATATCGGCTCGCATGCCCTCCACAGTACGACGGTAGAGCATGCTCACGCCTAGGCCCTCCTCCACCATCGCCATGATGGTGTAGTCGTCGGTCACCTCACTCGTCACGTGCGGCGACAGCCCATGCGCTGCGAATGCATCGAGCACCAGGCTCTGTTCGCCCTCATCCAGCAGCACAAACGGCTCGGACGCCAGGTCGGCGAGTGTCACCTTTTCCTTTGCCGTCAGCGGATGCGCGGCCGGCAACAATGCCACCAACTCGTCGTGATAGACGACGCGCTTCTCGAGCCCAGCGGTAAATCCGCGTGCCGTAAAACAAAAATCAACCACGCCATCGTGCACCCATTGAGCGTTGCGCGTGTAATCGCCCTGCTTGAGGGTAAAGTGCACGCCCGGATGCAGGGCCCCAAAGTCGCGGATCACACGTGGCAACACGGTTCGACTCACGTTGGTAAACGTCGCAATGCGAATATCGGTCGACGAAAGCCCCAGCAGCTCCTGGCGCTTGCCCTCAAGTTCGGCCTCGGCAGTTACGATCTGTCGCAGGTACGGCAAATACTGCTTGCCGTCGCGCGTAAGCGAAACGCCCTGCCTTCCACGCTCGATAAGCGTGGTGCCCAGCTCGCGCTCGAGCGCCTTGACGGCCTGGCTCACCGCGCTTTGCGTATAGCCCAGCTCGTCCGCCGCACGTTTCAGGCTGCCGCAATCGACCACCATACAAACAATCTGATACCGCGATGCCATCGTGCCTCCACATCGATGTAGCTGTAAAACGTTTTGCCAGGGCTTTTTCTGCCAACATTAGTATTTCTTAATCATACTGAAGATACATTCGCTTTACTACATCCACATCTGGGAGCAGAATCCTTTTTACGAAACCGTTCTGTAACAAAAGGAGTCCCATGGATCGCAAAAAAGCAATCGCGCTCTCATTTTCCGTTCCCGTCGCATGGGGCTTTTCGTACCCCCTCATGAAGATCGGCATGGACAGCATGAACGCCACGAGCATCGTTGCGCTGCGCTGCATCATCGCCTTTGTGGCCTGCCTTTTGCTCTTCCACAAGCGCGCGTTCCGTATCAACCGCGACCTTATGGTCCGCGCCGCCATCATCGGCGCCATTATGTCAACCGAGCTCACCTGCATGTGCTTGGGCTCTAGCCTCACTTCTGCCTCCACTGCCGGCTTTTTGCAGAGCCTGACGGTCGTGATCGTGCCGTTTGCCAACGCCGCCCTGCTGCGCCGCGCCCCCGAACGCAAAGTGCTCGTCGGCACCGCCATCGTCACCTGCGGTATGTTGCTGCTCTCGGGCGCCGACTTCACCAGCCTGAACCCGGGCGCGCTCATCATGCTGCTCTCCGCCTTTGTCTATGCCGGCCATATCATTGTGGCGAAGCGCTTTGTCGAAGAAGTCGATCCGCTGTCCCTGGGCGTTTGGCAGCTGGGCTTTGGCGGCCTGTTCTCGGGCATTGCCGCATGCGTCTTTGGCGGTTTCACGCTTCCCAGCACGCCGAGCGAAATCGTCGTTGTCGTCGCGCTCGCACTCATCTGCTCTGCCTACGGCTTTATTACCCAGACGCTCGTGCAGCCCCACGTGCCCGCCGAGACCACCGGCTTCGCCTTCTCGCTCGAGCCAGTCTGCTCCGCCGTCTTCTCGTTCTTCCTGGTCGGCGAGGTCCTGAGCCCCATCGCCTTCTTTGGCGCCGCTCTCATCCTCACCGGCGTCATGGTGGCAACCGTCGAGCTTCCGCGCCTTCGCGCACACGGACACGCTCGCATGGCAGGAGCGCCCGAGCACGTCTCGTAGACCCCACTTCTCATACAGCCGCGGCATAAAGGTATCCGGTGCGCCTTTACAATAGATACCAACAGAGCATCTGCCATAAAGGAGCCCCATGGACACCGCAACTCGCAACCGCAACATAGCAACTTGGTTGGGCGATGCACCGCAGCCGGTACGTGACACTACGAACCAGCTGCTCGAGCGCATCGCCCTTTTGCGTGCCGAGCAAACCATCTACCCGGCACAAGACGACATCCTCAATGCCCTCGCCTACACGCCGGCCGACCAGGTCAAGGTTGTCATCTTGGGCCAAGATCCTTATCACGGACCCAACCAGGCCATGGGGCTGTCGTTTTCGGTCCCCACGACGCAAACCAAGTTGCCGCCGAGCCTGCGCAACATTTACAAGGAACTCAAAGCCGATCTGGGTTGCCCCATTCCCGCCACGGGAGACCTAACCCCATGGGCACAACAGGGCGTCCTGCTCCTCAACACTACGCTCACCGTGCGCGAACATGCCGCGAACTCGCACGCCAAGCTGGGCTGGAGCACGCTCACCGACTACGTTATCGAACGCTGCTGTCAGCTCCCCCAGCCGGTAGTCTTTTTGGCATGGGGCCGCTTTGCCCAGCAGATGGTCGAAGGCAAGCTCGTTACAACTGGTGCGGGCAGGACAACCGACAAGTTCTGTCTGGCCTCTACGCACCCCTCGCCGCTTTCGGCCAACCGTGCCACGGCAGAACTCCCCGCTTTTATGGGGTCGCGCCCCTTCTCGGCAGTCAATCGGCTACTCGAACAGCACGGCTCGACCCCCGTCAACTGGACTTGCCTCAGCTAAAAATCGATACATCAAAAACGCGCCCGAAGGCTTCCCATCGGGCGCGTTTCCTATTCGGGCCAAATAAATTGTGTGCGGCCGGCCTCGCCGCCATCGATCAACAGACTCTGTCCGGTCATAAACCGGTTGGTCACGCCCACAAAGTAGATCCACTCGGCGATCTCTTGGGCAGTGGCCCAGCGCTTAAGCGGCGTGAGCTCCATAATCTGGCTCCACAGGTGTTCGTCTTCCATCACACAACGGTTGAGCGGCGTGATAACGCCACCCGGGTCCACACTGTTGGCGATGGCCTGCGGCGCCAGACGGTTTGCAAGGTTCTTGGTTTAGGCGATAACGCCACCCTTGCTGGCGGCATAGGCGGGAAACTCCGATCCCGTATGCCCGCTCGCCGACCCCACATTGACCACGGATTTGATAGCGGGCGCCGGCTTGGCGGCAAGCCCCTCCCCCACAAAGGCGTAGTGCTCGGTCACGTTGATGGTGCCACGCAGGTTGGCAGCAATATCGTCGGCCGAATCCTGCGTACCGGCAACGTTCACGATTACCTGGGGTTCAAGGTCGCCTGGAAACGAGTCAGGCTCGCGGACATCAACGATCAGATGGCGGTAGCGCTCGTGTTCGATCGCCGCCGGCAGCAGATCAAAGCCCACGACCTCGTGGCCCTCGTCCAAAAAGCGCTGCACGCACGCGGCTCCGATACCGCCCGAAGCGCCCGTGATCAAAACCCGCATACTTGCTCCTTAGGCGGTTGCGTGGCGCTCGAGGTACTCGGAACCCACATTCTCGCGCTCCCAGCCGCGCACGACCTTGTAGCCCACGGGGCTCAGGAAGACCTCGCACAGCAGCTCGGCAACAGCGCCGGTCAGCGAACACATAAGGACCTGCACCCAGGTCCAACCAAAGAACGTGTGGCTCACCACAATGGCAAAGACCAGGTTGTCGATAAACTGGCCAACACCCGTAGACACATAGGAACGGAAGGCGAAGCTCGCAAAGTTATTCTTTTTGAGCATACGGCCGAGCGACTGGTTGAGCGTGGAGTTAACCACGGCAGAAACGAGCATTGCCAGCGAAGAGCCCAGCACCACGTACCAGGTGCCGCCGATGGTGGCGTTAAGGGCGGTGTTGACCTCGATCATGCCGGTGTCGTAGTAGGCGCCCCACATACCGGGCGTGAGCGAGCATGCCCAAAAGCACAGGCTCACGGCCAGGTTAACCAGCAGCGCGAGGATAGAGATTTTGATGGATGCCTTGGCGCCAAAGCGCTTGCAGATCATGTCCTGGCACAAAAACGAGACCCAGCTCACCACAAAGCCGCAATCGAGTGCCAGATACGGCAGGCTGATAAGCTCTTTGTTGGCCAGCAGGTTCATCATGATGACACTCACGAAAAACAGCGAAACCGTTGCCGCGGGAATGCTCCGCAACAGGACCTTGTAGTCCTCCATGACCTTCTTGATCATTATGTACTCCTTTGGTTTTAGGTTTAACGAGCAGGATATCGGACCCGAACTGCTCGGACGCCCCAGTCTTGAGACGACGGTGGGTATGATAGCCGCTCACACGGCATCAGGCAAGTAAATGGCGCGGCAGCCCCGCAGGGTCACCGCGCCGATGCGTTAAAAGGCCACGTTGCCAAACTCCGACAGGATCAGGTCGGGGTTGTGGTCGGTTGCCCAGTCCACGTTCCACGGGCTCGTGAACAGCAGCAGCTTACCGCCGCGCATATCCTCGACACGAAGCGTGTCGCGCGTGAGCGAAAGGGCCGGGATATCGATGGTATCGGGGTCGTTCTGGATCCAGCGGATGTCCGTATAGGGCAGCGGCTGGCGACGAACCTCAACACGGTACTCGGCCTTGAGGCGGCGCTCGAGCACCTCAAACTGCAGCACACCGACCACGCCCACGATGACGCTCTCCATGCCTGCACCCAACTCGCGGAAGATCTGGATGGCGCCCTCCTGGGCAAGCTCCTCCATGCCCTTGACGAACTGCTTGCGCTTGAGCGTGTCGACCTGCGTAATACGAGCGAACATCTCGGGGGCAAACGTCGGGATCTGCGGATACTGCACGTGGCGCTTGCCAGAGCACACGGTGTCGCCGATGCTAAAGATGCCCGGATCGAACAGGCCCACGATATCGCCCGCGTACGCCTCGTCCACGATGGCGCGGTCATCGGCCATCATCGACGTGCCCGTGGCAAGCTTGAGCTTGCGGTTGCCCTGCACGTGGAAGGCATCCATGCCGCGCTCGAACTTGCCCGAGCAAATGCGCACAAAGGCGATGCGGTCGCGGTGGTTCTTGTCCATGTTGGCCTGGATCTTAAACACAAAGCCGCTAAAGTCGTCGCGGCAGGGATCGACCGGCTCGCTGGTGAGCGTATCGGTATAGGCGCGCGGCGTCGGGGCCAGACGCAGGAACTCCTTGAGGAAGGGCTCCACGCCAAAGTTGGTGAGCGCCGAGCCAAAGAACGCCGGGCTTAGCTTGCCGCAGGCCACGGCATCCAAGTCGAGCTCGTCGCCGGCACCATCGAGCAGCTCGATGTCGTCCATCAGGTTCTTATGGTTCTCCTCGCCGATGAGCTCGTCCATGGAAGGATCGCCCAGCTCGGCCTCGACCTCGGCGACCTTCTTGGTGGCGTTGGCGTGGCCGTCGCCCTCAAAGGCGATAACGCGACGGGTCTGGCGATCGAACACACCGCGGAAGTTGCGGCCGCTGCCGATCGGCCAGTTCATGGGATACGTATTGATGCCCAGGACATTCTCGATCTCTTCCATGAGCTCGAACGGATCGCGAGCCTCGTGGTCGAGCTTGTTCACAAAGGTGAAGATGGGAATGTGACGCAGCGTGCAGACCTTAAAGAGCTTCTTGGTCTGGGCCTCGACGCCCTTAGCGCCGTCGATGACCATGACCGCGGCGTCGGCGGCCATAAGGGTACGGTAGGTATCCTCCGAGAAGTCCTGGTGGCCGGGGGTATCGAGGATGTTGACGCAGGCGCCGTTGTAGGTGAACTGCAGAACCGAGGAGGTAACGGAGATACCGCGCTCCTTCTCGATGTCCATCCAGTCCGAGACGGCATGCTTGGCCGAGCTCTTGCCCTTGACCGAGCCGGCGGTCTGGATGCTGCCGGTATAGAGCAGCAGCTTCTCGGTAAGCGTGGTCTTACCGGCGTCCGGGTGGCTGATGATCGCGAATGTGCGGCGCGACGAGATTTCATCCGACAGGCTTGCCATGCGGATCCTTTCTTGCATTGAGTGCATTACGTCGTTGTAACCGCACTATTGTAGCCGCGAAATCTCGCTCTAGGGCGCCTATCAGGACAAATTCATCAGCTGAGCTCGCTGCGCCGGGCAGCCGCCTCAAGGATTGTCTCGATCTGTAACAGTAAGACGGGTTTTACCGTTCCTGGTGTTACAGATCGAGACAAACGGCTGGGAAGATCGACGCCGTCTCAATCTCTTTCTCAATCTGTAACAGGAAGACGGGTTTTGAGCCTCCACCTGTTACAGATCGAGATAAACAAGCAGGCGGACAACCAATGTCTCAATCTGTAACAGATAGCCGCCAAAATCGGGGCTAAGTGTTACAGATTGAGACAAACAGGCAGGAAGGTCGGGGCTGTCTCAATCTGTAACATCTAACTGCCAAAATCGGCTCCAGATGTTACAGATCGAGACAAACGAACGAAGGGACAGACGAGCCCACATTTCCTCTTGCATAACTGTGCATAGTGTATATATACTGTGCTTACCGGTTATATACACGTGTAGCCCAACAGCTAAGGAGCCGCTGTGGACATCATCCTATCCAATTCGAGCGACAAGCCCATCTACGAGCAGATATCCTCGCAGGTCAAAGCCCAGATCCTTTCGGGCACCCTCGCTGCGGGAGCCAAACTTCCCAGCATCCGTGCGCTCGCGAGCGACCTGGGCGTGAGCGTCATCACCACCAAGCGCGCCTATGCCGATCTGGAGCAGCTCAGCTTTATCTGCACCGTGCAGGGCAAAGGCTGCTTTGTCGCCGAAGGCAACCAGGAGCTTTTGCGCGAAAACCAGCTCTGCCATATCGAAGAGTTGCTTGCGAAAGCGGCGAGCCAAGCCGAAGCTCTGGGCGTCACACGCGACAAGCTGCACGAGATGCTCGACCTTGTAGCTCCCGAAACCATGCAGTAGCCATCTGCAAGAAAGGCTATACCATGCAAACCTTGCTAGAACTCAAAGGCGTCTCACGCCGCGTGAGCGAGCGCTTTTCGCTACGCAATGTCACGCTCGCCGTGGAGCCCGGCCAGATTGTTGGCTTTGTGGGCGCAAACGGCGCCGGCAAAACAACGACCGTTCGCGCCGCACTCGGGCTTATAAAGCTCGACGCCGGCGAGGTGTACCTGTTTGGACAGCGCTGTAGCGCCGACGTGCCCGGTGAAGCGCAGCGTTGCTTGCGCGCTCGTGTCGGCCTCGTGCTGGACACGTGTCCTTTCCCTTCCACGCTCAAGGTGACCGAAGTTGAGGCACTCGTAAGCCCGGCGTACCCCACCTGGAGTCACGACACCTTCGCCAGCCTCATCGACCGATTTGGCCTCGATCCCAAGGCAAAGGTCAAGGACCTCTCCCGCGGCATGGGCATGAAACTGCAGCTTGCCTGTGCACTCAGCCATAATGCTAAGCTGCTCGTTTTGGACGAAGCCACCGCGGGCCTTGATCCCATGGCGCGCGAGGAACTGCTCGATGAGCTGCTCGCCTTTGTTTCCGACGGCCAGTGCAGCGTGCTGCTCTCGAGCCACATTACGTCCGACCTCGATCGCGCCGCCGACCGCGTCATCTGCATCGATAACGGCTCGATTGTATTTGACCTGCCGCGGGAGGACATTACCGACCGCGCCGGCATCGCCCATTGCACGCAGGCGCAGGCGTCCGAGCTCATGGCTTGCGTCGAAGGCGCCCGTGCCGTCCACCACGCCTATAGCGTGGACGTGCTCGTGCCCAACCGTCGCGAAACGCTCGAGGCCTTCCCCGAGATTCCCTGCGACCGGGCAACCATTGATGATTACCTGCGCCTCATGCTGAAAGGGGCTTCGAAATGAAACGCGCCTTTATGTCCGAGCTCGCCATCGTTCGCTCGCTTGTCCCAAGCATCGCGGGCGTCGGCCTGTTCATCTTCGTCGTGTTGACCCTCGCCAACGCATCGGACGGTGACTCTGGCATGAGTGCTGGCGCCTGCGCGGTCAGTGCCATGTCGCCTATCATGGTCATGAACTCACTGGCTGGTTTCGACAATCAAAACGGTTGGGAGCGCTACCGGGCAACGCTGCCCTTCTCGCGCAAAGACATCATCTGCGCACGCTACCTGAGCGTTATTGTCTTCTCCGCCGTCATGGCATGTGCAGCTACGCTTTTGAGTATCGTCGCCATCCCGCTCTTCAACGGCACGGGCATTCCTTCGACAGGACAAACCGTCTTTGAGATCGCAATAGCCTCGGCAGCATCGATGCTCATCTCCCTCATGATGGTGTTCTTGGCACAGCCGCTGTTCTTCCGATTTGGACACATGGAGGCACTGCGCCTATCCGTTGGCCTGTTTGCCCTACTCGGATGCCTTGCCATTGCCACGTTGAGCTCCTCCAACCCCATCAGCAACTGGCTCATGTCGATTGCCGGGGCGAATCCCGATCCTGCCGTCCTTGGCTGTCTGTGTGCAGGAATTGCAGTACTGGCGCTCGCACTATGTGTAATCAGCTGCGCTGTCAGCACCAAGGTTTATCGAGCACGCGATCTGTAATCGACGGCTAAAAAAGCTTAGGTGGTACCCCGCTTATTTTTTCAATGAAACGAGGCGGCACAGCGTCACCACCGCCCTTCACAGCAGGCCGTCTAGTTCTTGGCAACCAAAAAGACACCGTCAGCATATCGAAGGTGAATACTTTTCCGAGAAGTGAACGAGTAAAATCAGTGCCCTGTAGCATCGACATTTTTAAGGACTCAATTCCTGCGGTTTTTGTCTAAGAATCCTGCAGTTTTGTTCGAAAAAAGTGTGCATGTTCCAGGGGTCCAGATTTACTCGTTCACTTCGAGGAAAACCATTCACCTTCGATTCGAGCCTTAACCAAATGCCCTCTCGAACTATGGCCCCTGTCTCACCACAGCGATATCAAAGCTTCATGGCGGGACGGTATCATCGGACGAGCGCCGTAAATCTGGCGCGGTCGTTCTTTGGGGAGGCATTTCACCCGTGTCGTGGGTCGCAGCAGCATTTGTGTCGGCTTTCTTTGCCGGCATCACATCTGTCCTGGCCAAATGCGGCATCAAGCAGACCGACTCCGATGTCGCGACGGCCATTCGCACCTGCGTGGTGCTCGTTTTCGCCTGGGCAATGGCGGGCATTTCTGGATCCATTGGAACCATCGGCAGCATCGAACCCAGATCTTGGCTCTTTCTCGTCCTCTCGGGACTCGCTACCGGTGCTTCGTGGATCTGTTACTTTAAGGCGTTGGGCATCGGAGACGTCAATAAGGTCGTACCGGTCGACAAGATGAGCACCGTACTCGCTGCACTGATCGCCATCGTGCTTTTTGGCGAGACGAGCAACCTTGCGGTTAAGCTCGTGGGAACTGCTGTCATCACCCTCGGCACGTTTTTAATGATCGAGAAGAAGCAGTCTGCCGGACCCGAGCGGCAGCAAGACCGGACCTGGCTCGCTTACGCCCTCGGCGCCGCCGTGTTCGCAGCGCTCACGTCCATCCTTGCCAAGGTTGGCATCGAAGGCGTCGAGTCCAACCTGGCCACGGCAATCCGTACCTGTGTGGTACTGGTTATGGCATGGGCAATCGTGGCAGCTAAAGGCAAGATGGGCCAAGCCGTGCACGTAGACCGCTACGAACTCGTATTTCTCGCGGCATCGGGCATTGCGACTGGCGCATCGTGGCTGCTGTGCTACTACGCCATCGCCACAGGTCAGGTGAGCGTCGTGGTGCAGATCGACAAACTATCGATTGTCGTATCGGTACTATTTGCGCGCCTGGCATTCAACGAAAAACTCTCACGACGCAGCGCCATCGGTCTCGCTCTCATCGTCCTGGGCACTGCAGCACTCGCAGTTTGGAAGTAGCGCGGCCAGCAGCCGCTACATCCTCACACCTGGCTTGGGATGCCTGTACTGACCGTGGGATGCCGTGCGCTTACCGTGCGAGATGGCAAATTTGGGACAACAGTGCAGGCAACGAAGGCAGGCTGCGCACTCCGGCTTTGTCCAGACGGGAAGGCCGTCGCGCATCTCAATCGCCGCCATGGGGCAGCGCTTGGCACACAGGCCGCAGCCGATGCAGCGGTCGGCATCGACGGCAAACCTGCTCGTCTGTTGCATGCGCGGCAGCCCAATTGCGTGATACGCGCACGATGCAAACAGAGGCACGCGATGGCGCATCATGTTGCCCGTGCGGCGTGCCCGCACCGCCTCGATCACGGCATCAATCTGCGCCTCGGCAGCTCTATTGATACCCTCAACCTTTTGAGGGTCAGACAGGTCGAAAACAGGCGTCCAGGTATCGGGCATCTTGACGCTCATCGCCGCATCTAACTCGAGCCCACGCTCGTGTAGCAGATCGCGGGCGAACTTGGCCGATTGCCCGGTCGTCGAACCATATGTCGAGACATAGAACGTATAGGGGCGCTCGCCGCCCTTTGTGCCGGCAGCAACCGATAGGTCGACAGTCTTCAAAAACTCGATCATTGGCGTCGGCAAGCCCCAGGCGTATACCGGGGCGACAAACCCCAGCCGACAGGGGCCTTCCATCACAGCAAGGTGAAGGATCTCGGCATCAAAGCGCTCAATCGACATAACTTTGTCGCTTGTCGCCGCTGCAATGCGACGCGCCACATGCTCGCTGTTCCCTGTCGCGCTAAAGTACAGGATCATCTCGTACCCCTGGAATTGACTCGTGAAAAACCGTACTACTTGCGCAGCGGCTTGGGCAGCGGAATGCCGGCGGCGATAACGGCGGCGA
>URGF01000004.1 GCA_900547285.1 uncultured Collinsella sp. | reverse complement strand
GCCTAGTGAATGAGCGTGGATAATCTGCCACTTTGGATTCGATGGCACGGCAAAGTGGGAGATTATCCACGCTCGATTTCAAACGGAAGAAAATCCACGCTCGATTTTGCCTGGGAAGAGCAATCTTCTGTCTGGGAAGCCCCGATCTCGAGCTATATATAGGTGCAAATAAGCCGATATCGAAGTTCGATCCTGAAGGTGTACTCCACTACACCAAAGTGTTACCTTGGGAAACGTCACCTCTGTATCCAGAACCACCGTCCTTCACATCCAAACTCAACAAAACCGCAGGTCAAAAGCATATAGATACGCCCGGCACCGTGTATCTAGAGGTTTTCGTTGACAGCCCCCAATGTTGCATCGTATTATCTTTTTCGTTCGCGGGGGCGGCGGTCCAAAAGACCAAAGGACCTGCGGATACTTGAACGATTGGGAGTTTGCCCGAGTGGTTAATGGGGACGGGCTGTAAACCCGTTGGCTCTGCCTACATAGGTTCGAATCCTATAGCTCCCACCCGTCAAGTGCCTGTATAGCTCAGTCGGTAGAGCACTTCGTTGGTAACGAAGAGGTCACCAGTTCAAGTCTGGTTGCAGGCTCCATCCGGCGGTGTAGCTCAGTTGGTTAGAGCACACGGTTCATACCCGTGGCGTCACTGGTTCGAATCCAGTCACCGCTACCATAGGTAACACGGTGGCTTCTCAATAGTATGTTGAGAGGCCACTATGGTATAAAGGCAAAGTCCCGTCCGGGGACGACCTGTTAAGAGGAGGGCTTTATGGCCAAAGAGAAGTTTGAGCGCACTAAGCCGCATGTTAACATCGGCACCATTGGTCACGTCGACCACGGCAAGACCACGCTGACCGCTGCCATCACCAAGGTTCTCTCCGAGACCGAGGGCTGCAAGGCTGACTTCACTGCGTTCGAGAACATCGACAAGGCTCCCGAGGAGCGCGAGCGCGGCATTACGATTTCCGTCTCCCACGTTGAGTACGAGACCGCTGCCCGTCACTACGCTCACGTTGACTGCCCGGGCCACGCTGACTACGTCAAGAACATGATCTCCGGCGCTGCTCAGATGGACGGCGCTATCCTGGTCATCGCTGCTACCGACGGCCCCATGGCTCAGACCCGCGAGCACATCCTGCTCGCCCGTCAGGTCGGCGTTCCCTACATCGTCGTCTTCCTGAACAAGTGCGACATGGTCGACGATGACGAGCTCATCGACCTCGTCGAGATGGAGACCCGTGAGCTCCTCTCCGAGTACGATTTCCCCGGCGACGACATCCCCGTCATCCGTGGCTCCGCTCTGGGCGCTCTCGAGGGCGACGCCAAGTGGATGGACGCCATTCGCGAGCTCATGAAGGCCGTCGACGAGTACATCCCGACGCCTGCTCGTAACAACGACCTCCCGTTCCTGATGGCCGTTGAGGACGTTATGACCATCTCCGGCCGTGGTACCGTTGCTACTGGCCGTGTCGAGCGCGGTGAGCTCAAGCTCAACGAGCCCGTCGAGATCGTCGGCATCAAGGATACCCAGAACACCGTCGTTACCGGTATCGAGATGTTCCGTAAGTCCATGGACTTCTGCGAGGCTGGCGACAACGTCGGTCTGCTGCTCCGCGGCATCAAGCGTGAGGACATCGAGCGCGGCCAGGTTCTCTGCAAGCCCGGTTCGGTTACCCCGCACACCAAGTTCACCGGCGAGATCTACGTTCTGACCAAGGAGGAGGGCGGCCGTCACACCCCGTTCTTCGATGGTTATCGTCCTCAGTTCTACTTCCGTACCACCGACGTTACCGGTACGGTCAAGCTCCCCGAGGGCACCGAGATGGCTATGCCTGGTGACCACATCACCATCGAGGGCGACCTCATCCACCCGATCGCCATGGAGGAGGGCCTGCGCTTCGCTATCCGCGAGGGTGGCCACACCGTCGGTTCGGGCATCGTCTCCACGATCATTGAGTAAATTAGCTCTTTGATATAGCTGACTTAGAGAACCCGGCACTTATATGGGTGCCGGGTTCTTTTCTGCAATGGATATTGAGCCGTTGCTGGTGTCGAGAGGATCGATAATGGTCCTGGATGCACCGTCGATTAGCTCTCGATGGCTTCATTGATGTGTTCCAAATATGAATGGATCCACCGAGAACCAATTGACTCGAGGTTTTCATTGACAGCACTTACGTGGAGCTGATAAAGTAACAACTCGTGCCCGTACGGGGCGGAAATGAAAGGTTCAGGATACATGCGTACTCTAGTTACTCTTGCGTGCACTGAGTGCAAGCGCCGCAACTATACGACCACCAAGAACAAGTCGACCATGCCTGATCGTATGGAGATCAAGAAGTATTGCCCCTGGTGCCGTCACCACACGCTGCACAAAGAGACTCGCTAGTCTCTAGTCACATACGCCAGTAGTTCAATTGGTAGAGCATCGGTCTCCAAAACCGAGTGTTGAGGGTTCGAGTCCTTCCTGGCGTGCCAGTCATTATTCCGTAAGCTCCCACTTGGGGGCTTACGGTTTACTCATGTATAAGCGCATTGCGCGGAGGTAACCCAAATGGCCAACAAGAAGAACAAGAAGAAGGCTCAGCAGCCGGCACCTGCCAACAAAGCTGCCGCCAACTCCAAGGTTGAGGCCAAGAAGGCCGTTGCCAAGAAGAACGAGAAGGCTGCGAAGTCCAAGAAGAACGAGAAGCCTGGTTTCTTCGCCCGCACCAAGAAGTATTTCGCTTCGGTCAAGTCCGAGATGAAGCGTGTCACGTGGCCCGATAAGAAGGAGCTCGTGAACTACTCGGTTGTTGTTTGCGCTTCTCTGATCGTCGTCGGCGTCGTCATCGCTCTGCTCGATGCTGGCTTTGGCGAGGCTCTTGCTCTGTTCTCTGGATTGAGGGGCTAAACCATGTCTAAGCGTTGGTACGTCGTTCACACTTACTCTGGATACGAGAACCGCGTTAAGTCCGATCTCGAGCATCGCATCGAGACTATGGGCATGCAGGACCGTATCTTTGATATCGAGATTCCTATGGAGCGCGTCACCGAGATTAAAGAGGGTGGCAAGCGTGAGACCAAGGATTCCAAGATCTTCCCGGGTTATGTCCTGGTCCGCATGGAGATGGATGACGATGCTTGGACGTGTGTTCGTAACACGCCTGGCGTCACCGGTTTCCTAGGCGGCAACGGCAAGCCCGCTCCGCTTTCCCGCGACGAGTACAACAAGATGACTCGTCGTCCCGGTAAGGGCGATTCGCCCAAGCGCACCTCGGTTGATATTGAGGTCGGTACGTCCGTCCGCGTCACCGATGGCCCGCTTACCGACTTTGATGGCAAGGTCTCCGAGGTTAACACCGAGGCTGGCAAGCTCAAGGTCACGCTGATGATCTTTGGCCGCGAGACGCCGGTCGAGCTCGACTTTAACCAGGTCGCTGTCATCGCTTAAGTTTTCGTCCGTTCGCGCGAGCGTGCTTCTTCTGTGACTGCTCATCTCAGGAGTGCTTCTAACACGTGCGTGCTTACGATATAGCAAGTACTTCACACTCGTGATTCGAAAGGAATGACCATGGCTGAGAAGAAGGTTGCCAACGTCATTAAGCTCCAGATTCCTGCTGGTGCAGCAAACCCCGCTCCTCCCGTCGGCCCCGCCCTGGGCGCTGCTGGCGTGAACATCATGCAGTTCTGCCAGGCCTTTAACGCCGAGACGCAGGACAAGAAGGGTGACATCATCCCCGTTGAGATCTCTGTCTACGAGGACAAGTCCTTCTCCTTCATCACCAAGACCCCGCCGGCGGCTCACCTTATCAAGAAGGAGCTGAACCTCAAGTCTGGTTCCGCTAAGCCCCAGGCTGACAAGGTTGGTCAGCTCTCCCAGGAGCAGCTCACCAAGATCGCCGAGATCAAGATGCCGGACCTCAATGCCAACGACATTGACGCCGCCAAGAAGATCATCGCCGGTACCGCCCGTTCCATGGGCGTCACCATCGCTGAGTAGCGATTTCTTATGGTAACGGCGGGTGCTCCGACCGGGGCGCCCGTTAAATGTGTGCAATAGGGCACACGATACGATGTGGGAGGGCTCACGCCCGTTTAACCACAGGAGGTAATGCACATGGCTAAGCATGGTAAGAGCTATAATGCCGCTGCCGAGAAGATCGACCGCGCCACGCTCTACACCCCCCTTCAGGCTGCCAAGCTCATCAAGGAGCTCGACACCGCCAAGTTCGACGAGACCGTCGAGGCTCACTTCCGTCTGGGCATCGATACTCGTAAGGCTGACCAGAACATCCGTGGTTCCATCTCCCTGCCCCACGGCACCGGCAAGACCGTTCGTGTTGCCGTCTTCGCCGAGGGCGAGAAGGCCCGTGAGGCTGAGGCTGCCGGCGCCGACATCATCGGTTCCGACGAGCTCGTCGCCCAGATTCAGAAGGGCGAGATCAACTTCGACGCCGCTATCGCTACGCCGAACATGATGGTCAAGGTTGGCCGCATCGGTAAGATCCTTGGTCCCCGTGGCCTCATGCCGAACCCCAAGCTCGGCACCGTGACCATGGACGTCGCCAAGATGGTCTCCGAGCTCAAGGCTGGCCGCGTTGAGTACCGCGCCGACCGCTACGGCATCTGCCACGTGCCCCTGGGCAAGAAGTCCTTCTCTGAGCAGCAGCTCGTCGAGAACTACGCTGCCCTGTACACCGAGATTCTGCGCGTCAAGCCCTCTTCTGCTAAGGGCAAGTACGTCAAGTCCATCTCCGTGTCTTCCACCATGGGCCCTGGCGTCAAGGTCGATCCCGCTGTCCAGCGTGACTTCCTGGCTGAGTAACTGCTAGTTACTGCTTGAGCAAAGCAAGCATTGCTAAAGAAACCCGGTTCTGCCTTGCGCAGGACCGGGTTTCTTGCTATCGCGTCAAAACCACCTCAAAGGGGACAGTGTCCCCTTTGAGGTGGTTACCAGGGTGTTCTTGCGGTTGAGGACTCGATTGCCTCGTGGCGTTTGAGCTCCCGGCGCATGGTTTGCGAATTGAGCCAGGCTGCCTGCCAGCCACGGATGGGGTAGCGCGTCTGGTCGAGCTCAAACTGTGTATAGCCGCAGGCGTTGATGATCGTCGTTCCACACACATGCTGACGCTCGCGCTGAAAATCGCAACCGTAGCTTTGGTGCACATGCCCGTGCACCATGTAGTCGGGATTCCAGGATTCGAGTGCTGTGTTAAAGCATTCGAATCCTCGATGCGGCAGATCGTCCATATCACCCATACCGGCGGCGGGTGCATGGGTAAGCAGAATGTCGCACCCGCCGACCATCCTAACCTTACGCGACAGCTTACGCATGCGCTTGGACATCTCGCGTTCGGTGTACATGTTGGCGCCGTCGCGATAACGCATGGACCCGCCAAGGCCCGCAATGCGAATCCCTCGGTACGTGTACACGCTGTCTTCCACGCAGATACATCCGCCCGGTGCATGACGTGCGTAGCGGTCATCGTGATTGCCACGCACGTAGATGAGCGGTTTGTTGATGACCGTAACCAAAAACTCAAGATAGTCCGGGTCCAGATCGCCGGCGGACAAAATCAGGTCGACGCCCTCAAAGCGTTCCTTGCGAAAGCACTCCCAAAGGCATCGTTCTTCGGTATCGGCTATGGCAAGGATTTTCATAGGGCAGGGACTTTCGGCTCATCGTCGAGCTGCGGAATGGTGCCTACCACGTTATCCGCCAGCCAATTCATCTCGACAATCTGCGTGCTCGGCAGCGGAGGGAAGCCTTCGATCTGTACCACGCCGTTCTGGCTGTGGAGCTCGCCGCCAAAGGGGTTGATGGATCCCTCAACAATGCCGTTACGGAGCAACTGCACGAGTTTGCGCGTCTGGTAGGGTAGGCCCGGAGCGTAACGGATGTCGATAACGCCAGAGCTCATGCCGTACCAGTAGTTGACGGCGCGCACTTGGTTGTCATCGCTGGTCTCGTCCCACGTGCCGTGCAGAAGGCTGCGAACGATGAGCTCGTAGTAACGGCCCCAGTTCCATACCGGCATGGCGATGCCGGTAACCTTGCCATCGACCAGGCGGTGAAGTCCGTAGGCCGTGGGGTCTTCGAGCGACTTTGACATGTCGGCGCCGGTCATGACGCTTACACCTTCGCGGCACATGGCCTCGGCAAGGCCTCCGGCGGGCACATCGCCCCAAGTCAGGATAATTTGCGCACGGGGGTCGAGCAGCGAGGCGCCAATCGCAAAGGCGTTGATCTCGCTGAGCGCGCCCGAGGCGAAGACCGACGCGTGGTAGCCGATGCGGTGGTTGTCCGCCATGCTGGCGGCAAGGGCGCCCAGGAGGAACTTGGCCTCGTACATCTTGCCAAAGTACGAACGGACGCTTTGATGGGGAAGGCCGATAGAGCAGTTGAGGAACCGAACCTGGGGATACTCAACGGCAGCCCTGAGCGTGTATTCCATCAGGCGGTGCGAGGTCGAGAAGATGACGTTTGCCCCATGTTTGACAGCCGTTTCCACGGCGGCGTAGAACACATCCGGATCGTGACAGTCCTCGAACGCCTCGGTGCGCACGATACCGCCAAAGTGCTCATCGAGATACTGACGCCCTTGGTCGTGCAGGCTGTCCCAGCTCGACGTCGCACAGGGGAACTCATGGATAAAGGCGATGCGCAGGGGGTTGGTCGCCGAATAGACGGTCTTGCCCATAAAGAAGTTGAGCACGCCGGAGGTGGACTTGGCGGGCGACTCCTCCTCGTCGACGCTCGGCGCTTCAACAAGATCGACCTTGTCCTCGTCATTTTTGCCGGCAATGACCAGCTCGCGCCAAATCTTGCACAGGCGGTTTACGACGATATCCGTTGGCGTATCCAGCAGGCGGTCCTGGTTGTACACATTGAGGTACACGAGCATGGCGTCGGCGGGCGTAATGTCCAGGTGGTCGCCGCCTGCGCGAAGGTAGGCGCGCTTAAAGAGCAGGAAGGTGTGGCGCAGGTAGTCGACCTTTTTCTGCGGCCATTTTTCGATAAGATTCTGACCGAGCATCTTGGCGAGCGTCTCGTAGCTTCCCTCACGCGAGAACTCGATCTCGTATAGGGGGCAGACGCGCCAAAACGCGCAGAATTCACCGTACAGGCGGCTTTCGACGGAATCCCATGTGCCGGGGTAGAGACGGGTGACCCTGGCCGAAACCGTTGGAGCGTCCAAGAATTTGAGGACACTGACGCGTTTATTGCCTTCCTGGACATAGAACCGATGCATGAACTCGGTGACGATGATGGGGTCGCGATAGCCCTCGGTTACCTGGATGTCGTAGAGGTTGGACCACTTGCGGGCGAACTCGGTGTTAAACGGCAGCAGGGGCATAAAGTTGCATGAAAAGGCGGACTGACGGCCCTTGGTGACAGTGCCGACGACCATTTCGATCGGAATATCCCGCAGGCCGACACTCACTCGCTGGCCTAAGGGGAGCTGAGCAATCAAACTGTCGAGGTCCGTAAGGTATGGATGCTCGCTTTGGCTAATGGCGCGTCGACGTCCTTGCTCGCCGCGCTTGCGTGCTTGACGATAGGCCTCTTCCATGATGTTGCTCCCTTAGTCGTTTAAACAACTACATAAACCATGGTACCACGAATGAAAACCACCACAAAGGTGCCTGTCCCTTTTTGGCGGGTTAGGCGATGATGGGGGCGATGGCGCGGATGCAGGCGTCGGCTGCCGTGAAAGTAGTGCTGTCGTCGCTGACGATAAAGATGATCTTTCCTTTGATGCCAAAGTCGCCGATTTCGCTAAAGAGTACGTAGGGCTCCTTGTCAAAGCCCGAGATGGGAAGCACGGCGGCTTTGGTGGCGCTGGTCAGCTCGTCTGCCAGTGCGTCCAGTGAAGCCCACTTGGACGTGTCCTTGACCGCGACGGGCACGGCAACGCGCCCAAAGGGCATGAGGTGCACGAGCGTGTTCTTGGAGATGTTGGAGTTGGGGACGATGATGGTCTGCCCACAGGCATCCTCAATCGTTGTATGGCGCCAAGTGATGTCTTGGACCACGCCGGATACGCCGCCGACCTCGATATTGTCGCCGGGCTTGATGATGCCCATAAAGGTCACCTGCATGCCGCCGATAAGGTTTGACAGCGTGTCCTGAAAGCCGAGCGAGATGGCGATGCCGCCGACGCCAAGGGCGGCGACGAGCGCGTTTGCGTTAATGCCAAAGCAGTTATCGAGGATAAAGCTGCCGCCAATCATCCAGATGACGGCGCGCGCGATGTTGATGAAGATACTCGATGCCGGAAGCGGGTTATCGTCTCGGTTAAGCAGATGGTTCAGGGTCTTGGATACGACCTTGGCGGCGACGGCGGTGCCTATCGCCAAGATGACGGCCCAGATGATGTTGTGGACCCACCGTTGCTCAAAGAAATGAAGAATCGGCTCAAACAATTCCATGTAGGGAAAACCTCCTAATGATCGTTCAACCATGATACCCACCAAGAAGCCCGTCCGATCAAATTCGGACGGGCTTCTGTGCTCGATATAAGGTTTACGCGGCGGGGCTGTAAGGCCCGGCGGTGTAGCTTAGCGTCGACGCTTCCAGATAATGCCGAGCATGATGACGATGATGCCGCCGATAAGGCACGCGCCAACTACTGCCAGCGTGCGGTCTCCCGTTGCGGCGAGCTTACCGGTCGTCTTCTTGGTGATGACCTTCGTGGTCGTCGTGTCCGTCTTAGGCGAGGGCTTAGGCGTCGGGGCCGGTGTGGGCGTGGGGTCCACGGCAGCGGAGCCAAAGCTGATGGTGCCCGCGAGCGAGGTCATCTTGCTCTCCCAGCTGTCCTGCCCGATCAGCGCCCTTAGCGCTGACTCGCAGGTACCCCACTCGGTGTGCTTGGTGGCGTTTGCGAAGGTGGGGAAGTCGGTCGTGTTGGTGATGATGTAGTTGTTGGTGGCGACGGTATAGGTCTTGGCGGGGTCGAGCGTGCTGCCGTCTTTGGTGAGTGTGGCGCTCACAATGCGCTTGCCTTCGGGCTGCGTCCAATCAATCGTCACGTTGATGCCGCCAAAGGAGAGAACGCTGCCAGAGTCATCGCGCCACTTGTACTTGTCTTGCGCCTCCTGCTCGGTGTGACCGGCCGCCACATAAGCCTGCTGAAGCTCGTAGCTGTCGTTGCAATCGTCGCTGATTTGTAGCGAGTGCTCGAGCGCTGCGAGGAAGTCCGCGCCGGTCATGGTCCAGGTCTCCACGGTGTTGCCGTAGGGCGAGATGGCGATGACGTTGCCGGCGGTCACGTTGCCCGCCGCGGATGCCGCCAGCGTTTTCGATAGCGAGGTCCGCGCCCGTCAGGTCAAGATAGGAGCTGCAAATCACGTGGCCGATGGTCTGGGCCTTGGTGGTGTCGCCCTCCTTGCTGGGACGGAAATCGGTGGTGCGCACCATTTCCCAACCATGCGTGCCTGCGGCGTCCTCGCCGTAGAAATAGTTGGTGGTGGATGTGCCGAGCACCTTGTTCGATTCGTTTTCAAAGTCCTCGTCGAGCGGCTTGATCTTGTTGCGGACGGCTTCAAGGCGGCTTTGGTAGTCGGAGCCCTTGTCGGGGTCTGCCAAAAGGTCGTTGACGTTCTTGGCGGTGTAGAGCTTCTCGTTGCTGTCGTCTGCAGGGACCGTGACCGTGTCGTCGTCGGTCGTCTCGGTGCCATTCGTGTCGTATTTGTACGGAATGGAAAGCAGTCCCACCTCGGCAAAGGCACTGCCCGCCTCGACAACGTGGATTGTCTTGCCGTCGGCTCCCGTCACCTTCTCGTTAAGGTTGATGTGCTCGTGGCCTGCGATAAGGGCATCGACGCCACGGAGTCGCGTGGCAAAGGTCTTGGCGTCGAGCGTGTGCGCGATACACACAACAACATCGCAGCCCTCCTTGCGCAGCTGCTCTGCCTCGGCATTGATGGCGTTCGCGGCACTCGAGAACGACGTACCCGCGACCAGGTCCGCGCGCAGCGAGGATCCCAGCGACTCATCCATGGCACCCACGACGCCGACCTTGATTTTGTAGTCGAATGTGGAGTGATCCTCGCTATCCTCCCAGGTGCGATCGAGCGTCTTCGTGATGCTCGAGCTCCATACGCCGCTCGTAGACTTCGCGTTCGCGCAGAGCATGGCGAAGGGCGTGCCGGTGGTGCTGTAGCCGGTCATGGTGCGGAGCTTGTCCGCGCCGTAGCTCCAGTCGTGGTTGCCCGGCGTGGTCGCGTCGTAGCCGTCTACATAGAAGGTGTCCATGAGCTCGGCGATGCTCTTGCCCTCGCTCATGGTGGCGAAGGACTGCCCGTGGAAGGTGTCGCCCGCATCGAGCAAAAGATCGGGGGCGTTGCCCTGGGCGCTATAAAGGACCGCCAGTCCGTCGAAGCCGACGGTGCCGGTGCCCTTGCTTGCGTTGTAGCTGTACTTGTAGCTGCCGTGGATATCGTTGGTGTGCATGACGGTCACAGAGCCGTCAATAGCGGCGGGCAGGTTCCCAGCGAAAGCGAGGCTTGGGGTGCCTGCGAGCGCGCCGGCAAACAACGCGGCGGCTAACGCAAGGCGGGGGAGTCTTTTCATGGCAGTTTCCTTAGTCCTTAGCCAGAATGTCTGGTTGAATATCGGATTATCGACATAATATGCGAAAACCGCCGCAAGGACGTTTGCCCCTTTGCGGCGGTTTTGACGTTTGTGCAGATAAAACCTACCAAAATAAACTTGTCCCTTTTTGGCAGGTTTTAGCTCAGCAGCATGCGGTCGTTGGCGAGCTCGCCGCCCGAGACCTCCTCGAACTTCTGCAGCAGGTCGGCTACGGTGAGCGACTTCTTCTCATCGCCCGCCACGTCGTAGATCACGTGGCCTTCGTGCATCATGATCAGACGGTTGCCCAGACGGATGGCGTCGTTCATGTTGTGCGTGACCATGAGCGTGGTCAGGTGGTTCTCGTCGACGATCTCCTCGGTCAGGTTGAGCACCTTTGATGCCGTCTTGGGGTCGAGGGCCGCCGTGTGCTCGTCGAGCAGCAGCAGGCGCGGCTTGGTGAGCGTGGCCATCAGCAGGGTGAGTGCCTGGCGCTGGCCACCCGAGAGCAGGCCGACCTTGGCGTTGAGACGCGTGTCCAGACCAAGGTCCAGGCGCTTGAGCAGCTCGACGTACTCATCTTTCTCGGCCTTGGTGACGCCCCACGAAAGGCCGCGACGCTGGCCGCGACGCTTGGCGAGGGCCAGGTTCTCGGCGATCTGCATGTCGGCAGCGGTACCGCGCATGGGGTCCTGAAACACGCGGCCCAGGTACTTGGCGCGCTGCGACTCGCTCAGGCGCGAGATGTCGGTGCCGTCGAGCTCAATAACGCCCGAATCGAGCGGGTACACGCCGGCGATCATGTTGAGCAGCGTGGACTTGCCGGCGCCGTTGCCGCCGATCACGGTTACAAAGTCGCCGTCATTCAGGGTGAGGTCGACGCCGGTGAGCGCGCGCTTCTCGGTGACGGTGCCCTTGTTAAAGGTCTTCTTGACGTGCGAGAGCTTAAGCATCTGCCTCATCCCCCTTCGTGTAGGAGCTGCGGAGCTTATAGCGCTCCCAAACCACGGGCACGCACAGGGCCACAGCGACAATCGCGGCGGAGAGCAGCTTCATGTCGTTGGCGTCCATGCCCAACTGCAGCACGATGGCGCGGATAAGGAAGTACACCACGGAGCCAAAGACGGCGGAGGCAAGACGGACGCTAAACTGCGTGAGGCCGCCGGGCAGCAGACGGCCGAGCACCTCACCGATAACAATGGCGGCAAGACCGATAACGATGGCACCGGTGCCCATACCAATGTCGGCGTACTTCTGGCTCTGGCAGATAAGCGCGCCCGAAAGGCCGATGAGGGCGTTGGAGAGCACGAGGGCGATCATCTTGGTGGAGTTGGTGTTGACGCCCAGAGCGCGGATCATGTACTCGTTGTTGCCGGTGGCGCGCAGCGCCGAGCCGATTTCGGTGCCAAAGAACCAATACAGGATGGCAACGATAGCCACGGCGAGCAGGATGCCCAAGATGATGGCAACGGTGGACTGCGGCAGACCGGTCATATTGCTGACGGCCGAGAACACGGTGCCCTTGGCAAGAATGGGCGTATTGGACTTGCCCATGATGCGCAGGTTGATTGACCACAGACTGATCTGGGTGAGGATTCCGGCGAGGATCGCGGGAATCTCAAAGACGGTGGTCAAAATGCCCGTGACGGCACCCGCGATGGCGCCGGCGCACATACCGGCCAGCACGGCGAGCAGCGGGTCGACGTTGTTATTGACGATGAGCACAGCGCAGACGCAGCCGCCGAGGGCAAAGCTGCCGTCGCAGGTCATATCGGGAATGTCGAGCAGGCGGAACGTGATAAACACGCCAAGCACCATAATGCCCCAGAGGACGCCCTGCGAAACGGCGCCCTGCAATGCAATGAGCATGCTTCATACCTCCTAGGATAGGGTGGACACGTGATTCACCATAATAGCGGTAACAATGCATAGAAGAGTTACGGACAGACGTTTTGTTTTACCTGAAACAAGCAGGGCGGACGCCGGTCTACAGCGCCCGCCCCTGTGGCTCAGATATTGAATAACGCGGCTAAAGCGCGAGCACGGGCTCTAGACGCATGCCGCGTATGGCATTACGCGTCCAGGGCGGAAAGGTCGATGCCCAGGGCCTCGGCCATTTCGTCGTTCTTGACGACGACCAGGTCTTTGCTCGAGAGGTGCTTGATCGGCATGTCTTCGGGCTTGGCCTCGCCCTTCAGGATCTTGACGGCCATCTCGCCCGCGGCGTAGCCCAGGTCCTCATAGTTGATGGAGAGGGTGAACAGGCCGCCGGCCTTACACATGCCCTCCTCGCCAGTCACGAAGGGAAGCTTGTTCTCCTTGCAAATCTGGCCGACCTGCGAGGCACCCGCGGCGATGGTGTTGTCGGTGGGGGAGTACAGCGCATCGACCTTGCCCACGGCAGACTCGACGACGGACTGAATCTCGTTGGAGCTCGAGACGGTGAAGTCAGTGTACTCGAGGCCCAGCTTGTCGAGCTCCTTCTTGGCGGCCTTGATCTGGACGTCGGAGTTGGACTCGGCGGTGCAGTAGAGCAGGCCGACCTTTTTAACGTCGGGCAGGACCTTCTGCATCATCTCGAGCTGCTCGGCGACCGGGGTGAGGTCGGAAGCGCCCGTGACGTTGGTGCCGGGCTTGTCGTTGTCCTGGACCAGGCCGGAGGCGGCGTAGTCGGTGATGGCGCAGCCCACGATGGGGATATCGGCCGTGGCGCCGGCGGCAGCCT
The DNA here is from genome assembly GCA_900547285.1 of uncultured Collinsella sp. GTDB lineage: Bacteria > Actinomycetota > Coriobacteriia > Coriobacteriales > Coriobacteriaceae > Collinsella. Next base: position 19,806 of record URGF01000004.1, on the reverse strand, counting down.
GCGCGGCGGGCGTGGCGATGGCATAAATCAGGTTGACGTTGTCGCCCACAAACTTGTCGGCAATGGACTTACACGTGGACTGGTCGTTCTGGGCGTTCTTCTGGTCGATCTTGACCTTAAGGCCGCTCTCCTTGATGGCCTTGACAAAGCCGTCGTTGGCGGCATCGAGTGCGGAGTGCTCGGTGAGCTGCAGAACGCCGATGGTGTAGTCGGAACCGGCGGCAGCAGAGCCGGAACCAGAGTTGCCGCCGCACCCGGCGAGCGGGGCGAGCGCGAGCAGGCCGGCGGAGACCAGAAGGCTCCTGCGACTGATGGTGATATCCTTCATATCATTACCCCCAGTATAAAAATGGCTGGAAACACTGCACTGGAACAAAGTGCAAGTGGAACTATAGTAGCGCTGACGTCCATTTTTACAACAGCCTGGCGGGTTTTTTAATACAGAATCGGATGGGCGGTACGGGTAGTCGAATGGGCGGCGGAGGGTCTTATGCGGCGGAGGAGGCGTCGTCCTCCTCGTCGAGGGCGGCGAAGAGCTTCTTGCCGTCGAGCAGGCGCGTGCTGACGTTTCTCATACGGGCGATCTCGACGGTGCGCAGCGTATCGTCGGTGCCTCGGGCGTCGTAGACCGTTCCCAGCAGATACGAGATGCCATCGCGCTGCCTGATGGCAAAGGGACGGAGTGTCATCCGTGCTGCTTCGGTTTCGCCGCGTGTCGTGACGCTCGAAATATCAAAACTCACCGTGGTTCCGTGGTCGATGGCCTGCTCGACGAGCTCGCACGTGTCGATGCGCTTGATGGGCGTGCGTGTTGCCTTGGTAGCCTTGCTGCCTGCGCTTGGAGCGGGTTCGGGTGTATCGAGGTAGCCGCGAACGTCGGCGCTCGCCATGGCAACTAAGTGCTGCGCCATGCTCTTGCGGATAGCGATAGGTGTGGAGCGGTTGCGCATGACCATACCGTGGAGCCGGATGATCTCTTCATCGGTGAGCGGGCGGGTAAGAAGTTTGTAGCCCACGCCGCGTTTGTACTCAATTTCGTATCCGGCATGGCGAAGCGCGGAGATGGCGGTGTAGATGCTGCGCCGCGCCGCCGAGATGGGCATGCGGGCGGGGTCGTCGGGATGGGCGAGGCGCCGGATCAACTCATCGGAAAGCATGGCCTTGTCCTCGCCGGTGTTTTCGCTCAAGAGCTGCAGGATGCGAACGGCGCGATAGGCCGCCATCGAGGCGGCGCCTCTAGTCGTGGTGTCGTAGGTTTCAACAGCGGCTTCGGTCATCGTGCCCACGTCCTTTCCGTTTTGGGTGGCGACGGTATGGAGCCTAGGACGTGGGGCTTTCCCAGGGGCGCAGGGCGCTCTGGGCGGTCGGTAGTCGTCGGCAAACGGCGGGTCGAGTTTTCAACAGCCCTGCTCAACTGACCAAAAACTTGCCAAAAGCTTGACGGATGCTGTTGAAAAAAGCGCCTCTCGACCGATGTCGAGAGGCGCTTGTGCGATGAGCGTTGGCGTGTGGCGACGCGAGCTAGCGTCCGACGATTAGAAGTCGGCGTTGCCCACGGTGCGCGGGTGCGGCAGGACGTCGCGGATGTTGCCCACGCCGGTCAGATACATGACCAAGCGCTCGAAGCCCAGACCGTAGCCGGCGTGCTTGCAGGAACCGTAGCGGCGCAGGTCAAGGTAGTACTTGTACTGCTCGGGATTCATACCCAGGTCCTTGATGCGGGCCTCGAGCAGATCCAGGCGCTCCTCGCGCTGGGAGCCACCGATGATCTCGCCGATGCCCGGCACCAGGCAGTCGGCGGCGGCGACGGTCTTGCCGTCGTTGTTCATGCGCATGTAGAAGGCCTTGATCTCGGCCGGGTAGTCGGTCACAAAAGTCGGTCGCTTAAAGTGTTCCTCGGTCAGGAAACGCTCGTGCTCGGTTTGCAGGTCGATGCCCCAGCTCACGGGATAGTCAAACTTGTGACCGGCGGCGACGGCTTGCTCCAGGATTTCGACGGCCTCGGTATAGGTGACGCGGGCGAAGTCGGAGTTGGCGACATGGTCCAGGCGCTCGAGCAGACCCTTGTCCACAAACTTGTTGAGCATGTTGAGCTCGTCGGGGCAGGTGGCCATAACGTCCTTAAGGACGTACTTGAGCATGGCCTCGGCGTTGTCCATGTAGTCGTTAAGGTCGGCAAAGGCCATCTCAGGTTCGATCATCCAAAACTCGGCGGCGTGGCGCGTGGTGTTGGAGTTCTCGGCACGGAAAGTGGGGCCAAAGGTGTACACGTCGCCAAAGGCCATGGCAAAGTTCTCGGCATTGAGCTGGCCGGACACGGTGAGGCTCGCATGCTTGCCAAAGAAGTCCTGGCTCCAGTCGACCTCGCCGGACTCGGTGAGGGGCGGATTTTTGGGGTCGAGTGTGGTCACGCGGAACATCTCGCCGGCGCCCTCGCAGTCACTCGTGGTGATGATGGGGGTGTTGACGTAGACAAAACCCTGCTCCTGGAAGAAGCGGTGGATGGCGGCAGCCGCGACAGAGCGGATGCGGAACACGGCGCGGAACAGGTTGGTGCGCGGGCGCAGGTGCTGCTGGGTGCGCAGGAACTCGACGGTTGCGCGCTTCTTCTGCAGCGGGTAATCCGGGGCGCTCGTGCCCTCGACCTCGATGGAAGTGGCAGAAAGCTCGAAAGGCTGGGGTGCATCGGGGGTCAGTTTGACGGTGCCGGTGCAAATGAGTGCGGCCGAGACGTTTTGATGGGCGATCTCGTCGTAGTTGTCGAGTGCCTCGCGGTTCATGACGACCTGCAGGTCGCGGAAGCAGCTGCCGTCGTTGAGCGTAACAAAGCCAAAGTTCTTCATGTCGCGGACGGACTTAACCCAGCCGGCGACGGTGACAGTCTGGCCGCCGAGCGACTCGGCATCGGCATAGAGCTGCGCGATTTTGGTGCGGTTCACGTATCCTCCCATAACGGTTGAATGATAGTTATCCATACAGTTCAATATTCTAGCAGCTCGGCTCATTTGAGCTATACAGATAAGGCATTGGCGGGATGGTTTTTCAAACGAAAAGTGCCCGCGGCCAAATGGTCGCGGGCACTTGACGAGGTGCCTTTTGGCTGTGTGGCGCGGGGCCTGGCTACTTGGTCTTGGCTACCAGCAGCGGGTCGCCAAGCTTGACGAGCGGGTTGCCGCCGATAAGCGTTCCAGACTCGCCGACATGGTCGATGCTCTTAAGACGATCGAGCTCGGAGACGATGACGGTTACGATGTCCTCGTGACCAGCGGCCTTAATGGCCTCGCGGTCGAAGCTGATGAGCGGCTGGCCTGCCTTGACCACATCGCCCATCTCGACAAAGCGGGCAAAACCCTTGCCGTTCATTTCCACGGTGCCCAGGCCAACATGGATGAACACGCGAAGACCGTCCTCGGTGATCATGCCAATGGAGTGGTTGGTGACAGTGGTGGCGCCGATGCGGCCGTTGGCGGGCGCATAGATGGTGCCGGTAATGGGCTCGATGCCATAGCCCTGGCCAAGCATGCCCGAGGCGATCGTCTCGTCGGGAACCTCGTCCAGGTTGACGAGCACGCCGTTAACGGGGGCATAGATGACGCCTTCGCGGGTGGCGAAGCTTGCTGCGGGCGGAACGGACGCCTCGCCGGCCGAGGTGAAGGTGGACTTAAGCGAATCGAGCAGACCCATAGTTGCCTCCAACTTAAATAGGCGCATATCGCGCGTTTGGTTTGCCGGAAACGTTTCATATGTGTTTCGCGGCTTGGTCAACGCCCCCTATTCTACGCTGCTCAGCGATACCTCTGAGCTGGGATTATGTGATATATCAGTTAAAGGGAAACTTATTGCTGGTGTGTTTCTGCGCCACGGGTTCAAGTGGGGTACGCTTGAAGGCGAAAAACAAAGGCGCATAATTTGCGCGAAGGGAGCACATATGATTGTCGAGAACCATGCGCTGTGGGGCGAGGAGCCGACCGAGGATTATCCGGCGACGTTTACGTATTTGGGTGCCGAGCCGCTGCCCGATAAACCGAATGGCCGCCGCCCCGCGGTGATCATCTGCGGCGGAGGCGGGTTTACGCATATCGCTCCGCACGAGCAGGACCCGGTGGCGTTTGCATTTTTGGATCGCGGCTACCAGGCCTTTGTGCTCAACTATGTCACGAGTTCTACGGGTGACGTGAGCTTTCCGCACCCCCAGGCAGATCTTGCCAAGATGGTCGCCACGGTGCGCGCCAACGCCGACGAGTGGCATGTCGATCCTAAGCGCGTGTGCGTCGTGGGCTTTTCTGCTGGCGGCATGATTTGCGCCTCGCTGGCAACACAGTGGAAGACCGGCCCCTTTGCGGCACTTGCCGGGGCGCGTCCGGACGACATTCGTCCCGATGCCGTGGTGCTGGGCTATCCATTGCTCGACTTTGCCTATGTGCGCGACATGCAGACGCGCGATCCGCGCATTGACTTGCGCGTGCCCAAGACGGGCGGCAAGACGGGACGCGATTTGCTCAACGACTACCTGTCGATGGTGACGGGCGGCGAGGCAACTGACGAGCATCTGGCCGACATCTGCCCCACCACGCATGTTTCGCGTCAGATGCCACCGACCTTTGTGTGGGGCGTGTCCGACGACAAGACGGCGCCGATCGCGCAGGTATACCCGTTTGCGCAGCGCATGGCCGAGGAGGGCGTTGCATGCGAGATGCACGTCTTCGACCAGGGTGGTCACGGCCTTTCGCTCGGCAACGCCAACACCGCGGTCGACAACGAGGACAAGCAGGTGGCGGTCCGCCCTTGGATTCGCCTAGCCTTCCGCTTCCTGGAGCGCCATCTGTAAGAGGACGGGCATCCCAACCCTTCAATAACTTGCGGTGAAATAGTTTCGATCTGGGGCATCAACCAGCCCATCCAGGAACTATTCCACCGCAACTTTGTTTTTGATGCCCCGCCCGGAAACTGCGTCCCAGTTTTGCCTTTCAAGGTGGGACGCAGTTTCCCATAGGGCCTCGACTGGGAAAGTGCGTCCCGTTTCGAGTGGGGATTCCGGGATGCATTTTCCGTAAGAGGCCTGTTTGGGAAACCATATCCCGTTTCGAGCCAGAATTCTGGGATGTAGTTTCCCCGAGAGGCCTCATCGGGAAACTATGGCCCTGAACTCTCCTGCCTGTCCCCATTGCGCCAATCTGCTGATTGAACGTCGTTGTGTGTTCACGCTATCATGTAAGCTTAAATTTGGTTAGCCATGGCAAACGGTTAGCCATGGTGAACATAAATACAACGCCCTGTGGGCGCCGGGGGAGGAACACGGACGTGAAGCTCGATACACTCGAGATTGGAAAGGACGCCGTTGTCGCATCGGTGGCATCGGACGATCAGGCACTCCGACAGCATATTTTGGACATGGGTCTAACGCCGGGCACCGAAGTCACCATGATGAAGTACGCCCCCATGGGCGATCCGCTCGAGATCCGCCTGCGTGGCTACGAGTTGACACTGCGCAAGGACGATGCCGCTCGCATCGAGCTCGTGGGTATTCACGACACCGATACGGGTCCGCGCGCTAACGCCGCAATCGGCACGACGGAGCATCCGGCCCTGGGCGAGGGGACGTATTCGCCCCGTGCGGCAAAGACGGCCGTGCCCGAGGGCGCGCCGCTGCACTTTGCCCTCGCCGGCAACCAAAACTGCGGCAAGACCACGTTATTCAACCAGCTGACGGGCTCCAACCAGCACGTCGGTAACTTTCCCGGCGTGACGGTCGACCGCAAAGATGGCACCATCCGCAACCACCCCGAGGCAAGCGTTACCGACCTGCCTGGCATCTATTCGCTGTCGCCGTACACGGGCGAAGAGATCGTGAGCCGTCAATTCATCCTTGACGAAAACCCCGACGCCATCATCGACATCATCGACGCCACCAATATCGAACGCAACCTGTACCTGACGCTACAGCTTATGGAGCTCGACCGCCCCATGGTCATCGCGCTCAACATGATGGACGAGGTGACCGCCAACGGCGGCGCCGTGGACGTCAACCTGCTCGAGAGCCTGTTGGGCGTGCCCGTTGTTCCCATTAGCGCTGCCCGCAACGAGGGTATCGGCGAGTTGGTGGACCACGCCCTGCACGTGGCGCGGTTCCGCGAGCGCCCTGGTCGCCTGGACTTTTGTGCGCCCGACGGCCCGGACGGCGGTGCGCTGCATCGCTGCATCCACGGTATTGCTAACCTGATCGAGGACCATGCCGTGACGGCGCACATCCCGGTGCGCTTTGCGGCGACCAAGCTGGTCGAGGGCGATGAGCTGGTAACCGAGGCGCTTCACCTGGATCGCAATGAGCTCGACGCTATCGAGCACATCATTACCCAGATGGAAGGCGAGGCCGGCACCGACCGCCTATCTGCGCTGGCCGATATGCGTTTTAGCTTTATCGGCGACGTGTGCGGGCGCTGCGTCGTCAAGCCGCACGAGAGCCGCGAGCACGTGCGCTCCGTCAAGATTGACCGCATCCTGACAGGTCGTTACACAGCCATTCCGGCGTTTCTGGTGATCATGGGCCTCGTCTTTTGGCTGACGTTTGGCGTGATCGGCGCGGCGTTGCAGGGACTCATGGAGGACGGTATCGCTGCCATCATCGCCTCGGCCGATGCGGGCCTCAAGGCGTTCGGTACTAACGACGTGGTGCGCTCGCTGGCTGTCGACGGCGTGCTTACGGGTGTGGGCAGCGTGCTGACCTTCCTGCCGATTATCGTCGTGCTCTTTTTGTTCCTCTCCATTCTGGAAGACTCCGGATACATGGCGCGCGTGGCCTTTGTCATGGATAAGGTGTTGCGTCGCTTTGGCTTGTCGGGCCGCAGCTTCGTGCCCATGCTCGTCGGTTTTGGCTGTACCGTGCCGGCTATCATGTCGACCCGTACGCTCCCATCCGAGCACGACCGCAAGATGACGGTCATGCTCACACCGTTTATGAGCTGTTCAGCCAAGTTGCCGGTTTACGGCTTGCTGTGCGGAGCATTCTTCCCGCAGGCGACGGTTCCCGCCATGGTCTCGCTCTATCTGATCGGTATCGTGGTCGGCTGCATCGCGGCTTTGGTGCTCAACCGCACGGCATTTAAGGGCGACCCGGTGCCGTTTATCATGGAGCTTCCCAATTACCGCCTGCCGAGCGTCAAGACGACGGTGATGCTGGCATGGGATAAGGCCAAGGACTTCATCACCAAGGCCTTTACCATTATCTTTGCCGCTACGGTGGTCATCTGGTTCCTTCAGACGTTCGACATCCGCTTTAACGTGGTCGCCGACCAGTCGCAAAGCCTGCTTGCCGGTCTGGGTAGCATCATCGCGCCGGTGTTGGCCCCGCTCGGCTTTGGCGACTGGCGCGCCTCGACGGCGCTCGTCACGGGGCTCATTGCCAAGGAGAGCGTCATCTCGACGCTCACGGTGCTTTTGGGCGCAACGTCGCCCGCGGCGCTGTCGACCATGTTTTCGCCGTTTACCGCCTACGTGTTCTTGGTCTTTACGTTGCTGTACCCGCCTTGTGTGGCGGCAATCGGCGCTGTCAAGAGCGAGTTGGGCGCGCGCTATGCCGTGGCCGTATTCGCGTTTCAGGTCGCCGTTGCCTGGATCGTGGCGTTTGTCGTGCATTCGGCGGGCATATTGCTGGGGTTGGCTTAGTTATGAATTGACGGCGCAACCTCTGTGTATCGAATTGTTTTCGGCCCCGCTTCTGTACTGACGGATGCGGGGCCGTTGCTATATAATCGCCTCCGCTCAAAACGATTGGAGACGTTATATATGACTCAGACAAGGCAAGACGGCATCACGCTCAGGCAGTGGCTCCCGCTCGTCGGTCTCACCTGCTGTGCGTTCGTGTTCAACACGTCGGAGTTTATGCCCATCGGCCTTTTGACTGATATCGCCGCGTCGTTCTCGCTCACCGAGGCCCAGGCGGGCATCATGATCTCGGTCTATGCCTGGGGCGTCATGCTGCTGTCGTTGCCACTCATGGTGTTCGCTTCGCGTTTCGAGTTCAAGCGGATGCTGCTGGGCGTGCTTGCCGTGTTCTCGCTGGGCCAGTTCCTGTCCGCCTTGGCGCCGACCTATCCCATCTTAGTCTGCGCGCGCCTGGTGGTTGCCTGCGCGCACGCCGTGTTCTGGTCGGTCGCCTCGATCATGGCGTCGCGCCTGGTTGACACACGCCACGGGGCGCTCGCTATCAGCATGATCGCCACGGGCTCGTCCATCGCGCAGATCTTTGGCCTGCCTCTCGGTCGCGCCATTGGCTTGGCCGTGGGCTGGCGCATGACGTTTGCCGTGGTCGGGGGCCTCTCAGCCATCGCGGTCGTCTACCAGGCAGCGGTGTTCCCGGCCATGCCGGCGGGTGAGCGCTTTACCGTCAAACAGCTGCCCGAGCTGCTCAAGAACCCGCTCCTCATCGCGCTCTACGCAGTCACGGTCTTCATGGCGACCGGCTATTACGCAAGCTACAGCTATATCGAGCCCTTCCTGGCGCAGGTCGCGCACGTCGATGCGGGCGCCATTACCATGACGCTGACGGCGTTTGGCTGCTCTGGTTTGCTCGGAAGCTGGCTGTTTGGCCGCCTGTTCGATGGGCATCGCTTCCCGTTCTTGGCTATCACGCTCTCCGGCGTGCCGGTGGCCCTGCTGCTCATGGGGCCGGCCGCATCTTCGCTCGTGACAGTGCTTGCCGTCTGCGCACTGTGGGGTTGCTGCGCCACGGCCTTTAACGTGGCGTTTCAGGCCGAGCTCATCAAGTGCACGTCGGCAGATTCGTCGGCCGTCGCCATGTCGATCTTCTCGGGCCTGTTTAACCTCGGTATCGGCACGGGCACCGCAATCGGCGGCGCCGTGGTTTCGGGTCCCGGTATCGCTTGGATCGGCTTTGTGGGCGGGGCGATTGCCGTCGTGGGCGTTATCCTCGCCATCACGGTGATGTTCCCAGCCATCCGCCGCGCCAAGCCCGTCGCCTAGCCACGTCCCCTCATCAGTTGCGGTGGAATAGTTCCTGTTTAAGGCCTTTGAAGGCCCAAGCAGGAACTATTCCACCGCAACTTATTTTGGGGGAGTGGATACAAGCCGGGCATACAATGGATGTCGTTGTGTTGAGCTTACCGGGAGGTTGCTATGTGGGCATACGAGACGACGTTCTATCAGATCTATCCGCTGGGCTTCTGTGGAGCTCCGCGCGAAAACGCCGCGCCCGTTGCCGAGGATGAACTCGCCCAGGCTGCCAACGCCGCGCCCAACCCCGATGCGCCCATCATGAAGATTGCCCAATGGGCCGACTACCTGCAAAAACTCGGTATTGGCGCTGTGCTGATCAACCCGCCACTCGAGTCCGATAACCACGGCTACGATACACGCAGCCTGCGCCATATCGACCGTCGCCTGGGTGGGGATACCGACTTTGCCGCCGTGTGCGACACGCTGCATGCCCACGGCATCCGCGTGGTGCTCGACGCCGTCTTCAACCACGTCGGTCGTGGCTTTTGGGCCTTCCGCGATGTGCAAGAGCATAAGTGGGACTCGCCCTACAAGGATTGGTTTCACATTAGCTTTGACGGCGACTCGTGCTACGGCGACGGCTTTTGGTACGAGGGCTGGGAAGGCCATTTTGAGCTCGTGAAGCTCAACCTACAAAACCCCGCTGTGGTCGATTACCTGCTCGAGTCTGTGCGCCGTTGGGCCGACGTCTTTGGTGTCGACGGCCTGCGCCTGGACGTTGCCTATATGCTCGACCGCGACTTTATGCGCCGCCTACACTCCTTTGCCCGTGAGCTCAAGCCCGACTTCGTGCTGATCGGCGAGACGCTCCACGGCGACTACAACCAGATCGTCAACGACGAGATGCTCGACTCCTGCACCAACTACGAGTGCTACAAGGGCCTGTACTCTAGCTTTAACTCGGTCAACATGTTCGAGATCGCGCACTCGCTGCACCGTCAGTTTGGCGGCGACCCCTGGTGCATCTACCGTGGCAAGCACCTGCTGTCGTTTGTCGACAACCACGACGTGCCGCGCCTGGCAAGCATCCTTACCGACAAGTTCTGCCTGCGTCCCGCCTACGGCATGCTCTTTGGCATGCCGGGCATCCCGTGCGTCTACTACGGCAGCGAGTGGGGAATTGCCGGCGAAAAGGGCGGCCCCGATGGCGACTGGGCGCTGCGACCTGCGCTCGATGAGCCTGCGCCCAACGAGCTGACGGCCTTCATCAAGCAGCTCGCGCACCTGCGCTCGGCAAACGACGCGGCAGCCCGTGCCCTCAACTACGGTGCCTATCGCAACGTGGTGATCCAGAACAAGCAGCTGCTGTTCGAGCGCGCCTGCGACGACGCGACGGTGCTCGTAGCGGTCAATGCCGTGAACGAGCCCTATACCTTTGGAGCCGGCGAACTCAACGGCTCCTTCGTCGACCTGCTTGCCGACGATGCGCCCACGGTCGAGCTGACAGGCTCCCTTGAACTTGCGCCCTATGAGGTGCGTTATCTGCTGAGGGCCTAATTCATGACTGCGCCGGACGAGGGCTATCAGCATATTGAGCATGGGTTTGAGCCCGTGTTTGACGAGCGCTCGCGCGTTTTGGTGCTGGGGTCGTTTCCCTCGGTGCTCTCGCGTGCCAATGCCTTCTACTATGGCAATCCGCAGAACCGCTTTTGGCGCGTGATGGCCGCGTGCCTTGGTGCGCCCGTGCCGCCCAACGAGGGAGACTCTTTGGCGAGCGGCGAGCCCGTGACGCTTGACGCCTCGATTGCCGCCAAGCGGGCTATGCTGCTGAACGGCGGCGTGGCCCTGTGGGACGTGATCGAGAGCTGCGACATTAAGGGCTCGAGCGATGCGAGCATTCGTAACGTTGTGCCGGCACATATCGAGCGCATTACCGGCGCAGCTCCCATTGAGCAGGTGATATGCAACGGTGGTACAGCTGGCCGGCTCTACAAGCGCTATCTACAAGAGCGCACCGGGCTGCCGGCCATCGTTCTGCCGTCGACAAGTCCCGCCAATGCGGCGTGGCGTCTGGAACGCCTTGTCGAGCGCTGGAGTGAAGCCGTTGATTGGCAGGCTTTTTCGATTTAGCAGTTTGAGTGCTCGGCAAGATGCCTCATAACGGCGTGCCAGATCGGTGTGGGCAGCGCAGACGTGGCGCGCACCATGCCGTCGGTGTCGACGCCACCCGTTGCGGCGCCACCGAGCTTCTGCGCGTGTTCGACGGAACACCCCATGCGAACGGCGCCCACGAGCTTGTCCATGGCCTCCGAAAACGGTCGCCGCAAGAGTCCCATGCGCGGGGAGCGACGAAGCGCTGCGATGCCGCTGCCGGCGCAGATGGCAATGCCGCCACACCACAATTGGTCATGGCGCTCACATGCCTTGTGCAGGCGAACAGCGGTCCCACGCGCCTGCTCAGTGCCCTCTTGTGCGGCTCGAATCGCGGCATAGACGCGCGTTCCCGTACCGCCAAAGCGCTCAAGCGCCTGCTCGATGGCTGTCAACGTCTCATCGTCAGCCACATCTTCAATGGCCAGCACGATGCCATCGGCAACGTTGCCGGCGTCATTTGCCTTCAAGTCGACCGGGCGGGGGAGTGCGGTGCCGGAAAGTTGAGCATAGGCGGCGATGGCATCCTGCAGGTCCCAGAGCAAAAAATCAAGATCGGCGCTATTGGGAATACTGATATACGCAATGGTGTGCAGTGTTTTTGGTACGTCGCCACGCGTGATTGTCTCCATGCCATCTCCTTTCCGGCTCGTTTCCGTTTAGGTTACACCGTCTGGCGGCGCCCCGCCGCGCTATCCTAGTGCAACCCTTACGAAAGGAACGCCATGCGACTGCCCATGAATACCTCGCTTGCCACGCTCAAGCCCTCCGGTATCCGCCGGATCAACGCGCTCGCCGCCCAGCACCCGGGGTGCATCGCGCTTGCGCTTGGCGAGCCCGATTTTCCCACGCCCGATGTGATTAGTGCCGAGGTGACCGCCGCACTGGACCGCGGTGACACGCACTATCCGCCCAACAACGGTCGCCCCGCCCTGCGTGATGCACTGTCCAAATATATGGATGACGCGGGCCTGGCGTTTTCCGCCGATGAGGTCATCCTGACCGACGGTGCGACCGAGGCACTGTCGGCAACATTCATGGCTATGCTCAACCCCGGCGACGAGGTCATTATCCCCACGCCGGCCTTTGGCCTGTACGAGAGCATCGTCGTGGCCAACCACGCCAAAGCAGTCTTTTTGGATACGGAGCCTGCGCAATTTCAGATTGACGAGGATGCGCTTCGTGCTTGCGTGACGCCGGCGACCAAGGCCATCGTCATCTGCTCGCCCAACAATCCTACGGGCTGTATCCTCAACGCGGCTTCGCTTGACGCCGTGGCGCACGTGGCGGAGCAGACGGGCATCTACGTGGTCTGCGACGACGTATACAACCGCCTGGTTTATGTGGATGGCTACGAGCGCTTTGCCCAGCATCACCCGGAGCTTCGCGATCAGACGGTCGTCATCGAGAGCTTCTCCAAGCCCTGGGCCATGACCGGCTGGCGCCTGGGCTGGCTCGCAGCAGCGGCACCCGTCATCGCCGAGATCGCAAAAGCTCACCAATACCTAGTATCGAGCGCCGTCTCCTTCGAGATGGACGCCGCGGCCCGAGCCCTGACCGTCGACCCAACCCCCATGCTCAAAGTCTACCGAGCCCGTCGCGAACGCGTGCTCGCAGCTTTAGACGCCATGGGCCTCGACGTAGTAGAGCCCGCAGGAGCCTTCTACACTTTCCCGAGCATCAAAAAGTTCGGCCTAACCAGCGAGGGCTTCTGCATCAAAGCCATCAAAGAGGCCAACGTAGCCCTAGTCCCGGGCGACTGTTTCGGCACCGAAGGCCACATCCGCCTCAGCTACTGCGTCTCCGACAAAGACCTAGACGAAGGCCTCCACCGCCTGTCCAACTTCGTTTCAACCCTGTAGCCATCAGGGACGCAACACATCAGCCCACCGACTTAAGGCTTATGAGTGGGGGCGCCGGCCAACGGGAAACCGGGCTGCCCCAAAGTCACTGCAGGCCGCGCCGCCGAAGGCCAGGCGCAAGGTTTTCGTAGATTCCGCACGAGCCGAAGAGCACTTAATGTGCTCTTCGTGCGAGCCAGGACTTGACCGAGCGAAAACCTTGCGCCTGGCCTTCGGCGGCGCGTGCCGGATGGTGGAATTGTGTGCAGCCCGGTTTTCCGTTGACCGACGCCGGGGTCCCTGCCATAATACTTTCGGTTCACGCACGAATCCGCTGCCAGAGACAGCCGGCGCAAACGGGTCTTACCCGCGAGCTTAATGGGACTTCCCGCCAGCCGAGGTGGTCGAGTAGATATGTCTTCTCGCCCCCGTCGCTCATGCAGCGCGGGGGCTTTCTTTTTGGACATGCCCCCGTCACGTCCTTGTGGCGGACCGTGCCCGGAAAGAATTCGAGGAGGTGTAATTCATGCCCCAGCAGTACAAAATCGACAAGGTTGCAGAGATCGAGTCCCGTATCGCCGAGAACGCCGGTCTGTTCGTCGTCAACTACAACGGTCTGACGGTTAAGCAGGCTCAGGAGCTGCGTCATCAGCTTCGCGAGTGCGGCGCCGAGATGAAGGTCTACAAGAACAACCTGGTCAAGATCGCCCTCAAGAACCAGGAGCAGCCCGAGCTCGACGAGATCCTCGCCGGCCCCGTCGCTTATGTGTTCTACGAGTCCGAGCCGGTCGAGGCCGCTAAGGCCCTTAAGGACTTCTCCGCTAAGTCCAAGGGCGTCCTTGAGATCAAGGGCGGTATCTCCGACGGCAAGGCCGTTTCCGCTGATGATGTTAAGGCTATCGCCGAGCTGCCCACCAAGGATCAGCTTCTCGGCCAGATCGCCGGTCTCATCTCCGGTTTCGCTCGCGACATCGCTGTCTGCGTCAACGGCGTTTCCTCTGGTCTCGCTCGTTCGATCCAGCAGGTCTCCGAGCAGAAGGCAGCCTAGTTGCTGTTTTCACCCGCGGCGGCAACGCCGCACCCCTGGCGCATTCGCGCCGTGTTTTAACTGATCTCCGTGCACAGACACGGAAACCGAAAGGACTTAGAAATGGCTAAGCTTACCACCGATGAGATCATCGATGCTCTTAAGGAAATGACCCTTCTCGAGGCTTCCGAGCTCGTCAAGGCTATCGAGGACACCTTTGGCGTTTCCGCCGCTGCTCCTGCCGCCGTTGTCGCCGCTCCCGCTGCTGGCGCTGCTGAGGCCGAGGAGAAGACCGAGTTTGACGTCGTGCTCGAGGGCTTCGGCGACAACAAGATCCAGGTCATCAAGGCCGTCCGTGAGCTCACCAACCTTGGCCTGAAGGAGGCCAAGGAGGTCGTCGAGGGCGCTCCCAAGGCTGTTCTCGAGGGTGCCAAGAAGGAGGACGCCGAGGCTGCCAAGGAGAAGCTCGAGGCTGCTGGCGCTGCTGTCACCCTCAAGTAATCAGGCTTTCTCGCCAGATTTCTTTGCAGACGGGGTTCGCATTGCGAGCCCCGTCTTTTTTGTTTTGGCTCCTCATTCCCATTGCTCGGCACGCAGAGCACCGTTGTCTTCGCCGTGCCAATCCCGTTACCGCTGGGGCGTAAAATTGCACCATTCGAGCAATAATTTGCGTTGACCTGCTGAAGAATTGCGTTTGCCTTACGGCGACGTATGTCTCCGGCGGTAAGATACTTCGGTATCGCAATTTGGTCTGCGGCCGCCGTGCCGCACGCATAGGGCGCATTCTGCGCCTGCGAAAGGATCCTTGAATAACATGAAGGCAATCATCCCCGCCGCCGGTCTTGGCACGCGTTTTCTGCCTGGCACTAAGTGCACACCCAAAGAGATGCTGCCGGTGCTCGACAAGCCGGTCATTCAGTATGTCGTCGAGGAGGCACTTGACCCCGAGGAGGTCGACGACGCCATCATCGTTACCTCTCCCGGTAAGCCCGAGCTGCTGAGCTACTTCCAGCCCGATCGTTCGCTCGAGAACCTGCTGCGCGAGCGCGGTAAGGACGCCTACGCCGACGCCGTCGCCCATGCGGGCGGTATGCCGGTCGACTTCCGTTATCAGTACGAGCCCAAGGGCCTCGGTCACGCCATTCGCTCTGCTGCCGACGCCGTGGCAGGGGAGAACTTCCTGGTTCTTCTAGGCGACTACGTTGTGCCCAACCGTGACATCTGCGACAAGATGCTCG
Organism: uncultured Collinsella sp.; assembly: GCA_900547285.1. Taxonomy (GTDB): domain Bacteria; phylum Actinomycetota; class Coriobacteriia; order Coriobacteriales; family Coriobacteriaceae; genus Collinsella. The sequence continues at coordinate 4,597 of URGF01000004.1, read as the reverse complement.
CCGTTTCCAAGGAGCACGGTGGCGCTTCGGTTATCGCCGTCGCTGCTTGCTCGCCCGAGGAAGTCAGCCGCTATGGCGTCATCGCCGGCGATCGCGTTGGCTCGCTCGAGGGCTTCGAGAATGCTGCCGACGACGAGCCCGGTGCCGTTTGGCGCATCGGCGGTCTGGTCGAGAAGCCCGCTCCCGAGGCGGCTCCGTCCAACCTGTACATCGTCGGTCGCTACCTGCTGAGCCCGCTGGTCATGGACCTGCTCGCCGATCAGCAGGCCGGCAAGGGCGGCGAGATCCAGCTCACCGACGCCATGGCCCGCTCGCTCGATCGCGAGGCCATGTACGCTGTCGTCATCGACCCGCTTTCGGGCTACGACACCGGCACCCCGTCTGGCTGGATGGCCACCAACGCCCTCATGGCCGCAAGCGATCCTCGCTTTGCCGGCGCCTTCTGGGACGCCATCGACGAGCGCGGCGGCTTGATGCGCAAGTAAGCCTTCGGGCATCGACATTTACGGGTGCGGACCTCGGTTCGCGCCCGTTTTTTATAAGAGCTGCGATTGTTGGCTCTCTGTTCACAGAAATGATATGAACAGATGTTCGGTATACCACTATCTACCTGCGTGTTTTCTGTCAAAAAATTTTGCTACTCCAAAAACTCAATCGCGTCAAGGCTTTTCTTGCCCAACGGTCGGTACCTGATAAACTATTAGGTTGCGATAACTGGCGAAGCTATGCCTCGCCAACCCACCGAGCATTTCCGTGAAGGAGGAAAAACCTGGTGACCTACGCATACACTGCCACTGAGCGCAAGCGCGTCAGCTTCGGGAAAATCCCGGAGGCCATGGAGCTCCCCAACCTTATCTCTGTTCAAAGGGAATCCTTTGAGCGTTTTAAGGACGAGGGCCTTCGTGAGGCGTTCAAGGAATCCAGCCCCATCCAGAGCCAGAACCATGTTCTCGAGGTTACCTTCGGCGAGCATCAGTTCGGCGACCCCGCGCACACCGTCGAGGAGTGCCGCGAGAAGGACATGACCTATCAGGCCCCGCTTCTGACCGACGTTCGTCTCACCAACAAGGAGACCGGCGAGATCAAGGAGCAGCTCGTCTTCATGGGCGACTTCCCCATGATGACCGATCAGGGCACCTTCATCATCAACGGTACCGAGCGTATCGTCGTCTCGCAGCTCGTCCGCTCCCCGGGCGTGTACTACAGCTCCGAGATGGATTCGGGCAAGCAGATCTACAAGGCCCAGATCATCCCGTCCCGCGGTGCCTGGCTTGAGTTTGAGGTCGACAAGCGCGACCAGCTCATGGTCTCCATCGACCGTAAGCGCAAGCAGAGCGCCACGATGTTCCTGCGCGCCCTTGGCATCGCCGTCACCAACGACGACATCATCGAGCTGCTCGGCAACTCCGATGTGATCAAGCGTACCCTGGAGCGCGACACCGCCCTCACTCGCGAGGACGCCCTCATCGAGATCTACCGTCGTCTGCGCCCGGGTGAGCCTCCCACCGTGGACGCTTCCCGCAGCCTGCTCGAGGGCCTGCTCTTTAACCCGCAGCGCTACGATCTGGCCCGCGTCGGTCGTTACAAGGTCAACAAGAAGCTTAACCTCACCACCGAGGAAGAGGTCACGGTGCTCACCGACGAGGATATCGTCGCGACGCTGCGCTACCTCCTGTCCCTCGCTGCCGGCGAGCAGGGCTTCAAGGTCGACGACATCGACCACTTTGGCAACCGCCGTATCCGCACCGTCGGCGAGCTCGTCGCCAATCAGTTCCGTATCGGCATGAGCCGTATGGAGCGCGTCGTCCGTGAGCGCATGAGCTCCCAGGACATCGACGAGATCACCCCGCAGTCGCTCATCAACATCCGCCCGATCGTGGCCTCCATCAAGGAGTTCTTCGGTTCCTCGCAGCTCTCGCAGTTCATGGACCAGGCGAACCCCCTGACCGGTCTGACCCACAAGCGCCGTCTGTCCGCACTCGGCCCTGGCGGTCTTGCCGGCCACAAGTCCGGCTCCAGCCGCCGCACCAACGTGCCGACGGCCGTCCGCGACGTCCACAACTCGCACTACAGCCGTATGTGCCCGATCGAAACCCCCGAAGGCCCCAACATCGGCCTGATCGGCTCGCTCGCCCTCTACGCCCGCGTCAACGAGTACGGCTTCATCGAGGCCCCGTTCCGTCGCGTCGAGAACGGCGTTGCCACCGACCAGATCGACTGGATGACCGCCGACGAGGAAGAGAAGCACGTCATCGCGCCGGCCAACACGCCGCTCGATCCCAAGACCAACGAGTTCATCACGACCGATGCCGAGGGCAAGATCGTCCGTCCGCACACCGTGATCGCCCGTACCCGCGACTTCGACGGCTCCTTCGGCGCTCCCGCCGACGTGCCCGTCGAGGACGTCGACTACATGGACGTCTCGCCGCGTCAGATGCTCTCCGTCGCAGCCACGCTGATCCCGTTCCTCGAGCACGATGACGCCAAGCGTACGCTGATGGGCGCTAACATGCAGCGTCAGGCCGTGCCGCTGGTTCACCCCGCCGCTCCCTATGTCGGTACTGGCATGGAGCGTCGCGCCGCTCTGGACTCCGGCGAGGTCACCCTGGCCAAGAACGCCGGCGAGGTCATCTTTGCAGACGCCGCCAAGATCATCGTCAAGCATGCCGGCGGCATGGATGAGTATCACTTGGCCAAGTACCAGCGCTCCAACCAGTCCACCTGCATCAACCACCGTCCGCTCGTGCGCGTCGGTGACACCGTTGAGCAGGGCGAGCCCCTGGCCGACGGTCCCTCGACCGATCATGGCGAGCTCGCGCTGGGCCAGAACCTCACCGTGGCATACATGCCGTGGGAAGGCTTTAACTACGAGGACGGTATCGTCGTGTCCGAGCGCCTGGTGGCCGAGGACCTGCTGACGACCATCAACATCACCCGTCACGAGATCGATGCCCGCGACACCAAGCTCGGCCCCGAGGAGATCACCCGCGAGATCCCGAACCTCTCCGAGGATATGCTTGCCAACCTCGACGAGGACGGCATTATCCGCATCGGCGCTGAGGTCGGCCCTGGCGACATCCTGGTCGGCAAGGTCACGCCTAAGGGCGAGAGCGCTCTGACCGCCGAGGAGCGCCTGCTGCGCGCCATCTTCGGTGCCAAGGCCCACGACGTCCGCGACACCTCCCTTAAGATGCCTCACGGCGCTTACGGCCGCGTCATCGACGTCGTCCGCTTTAGCCGCGAGAACGGCGACGATCTGGCTCCCGGCGTCAACGAGCAGGTGCGCGTCTACGTCGCCCAGCGTCGTAAGATCCAGCAGGGCGATAAGATCGCCGGCCGCCACGGCAACAAGGGTGTTATCTGCAACGTTCTGCCGGTCGAGGACATGCCCTACATGGCTGACGGTACCCCGATCGACGTTATCCTCAACCCGCTGGGCGTTCCTTCGCGTATGAACGTCGGCCAGCTGCTCGAGTGCCACCTTGGCTGGGCTGCTGCCTGCGGTTGGGATACCGAGCAGGCCGACTCCGACAAGTACGTCCCCGGTCCTTTCTTCACCGCCACGCCTGTCTTCGACGGCGCCAAGGAGGACGAGATCGCCGAGGTCATTCGTCGTGCCAACAAGAACATGCTCAACAAGGCCACCGCTGCCTTTGGCGATCACATGCGTCCCGAGTTCGTCACCCAGCTTGACGAGCGCGGCAAGACCCGTCTGTTTGACGGCCGCACCGGCGAGGAGTTCCGCGAGCCCATTACCGTGGGTACGTCCTACATCCTCAAGCTCGGTCACATGGTCGACGACAAGATCCACGCCCGTTCGACCGGCCCTTACAGCTTGGTTACCCAGCAGCCTCTGGGCGGCAAGGCCCAGTTCGGCGGCCAGCGCTTCGGCGAGATGGAAGTTTGGGCCCTGGAGGCTTACGGTGCCGCTTATACCCTGCAGGAGATCCTGACCGTGAAGTCCGACGATGTCACCGGCCGTGTCCGGACCTACGAATCCATCGTTAAGGGCCACAATGTTCCTACCCCCGGCGTGCCGGAGTCCTTCCGCGTGCTGTTGAAGGAACTGCAGTCCCTGTGCCTGAACATCCAGGTGCTGGATAAGGACGGCAACGTGGTGGATCTCAAGGAGGACGAGGACGCGCTCGATACCTTCAACCTCTCCCGTATGGACGCGGATGACGACCGCCACCGCAACGTTGCGGAGGACGCCGAGTTTGAAGCGTCCGGCTTTGAATTTGAAGACGCGCCGGAGGATGCCGGCGCCGATGTGGATGTTGACTTCGATGACGAATGATCCAGAAGACACATTCGTCACCACAAAACTGGATCATTTGAATCATTGAAGGAGGATAACGCAACATGATCGAAACCAATAACGGCAACAAGTTTGCCTTTGACGCGATTAAGATCGGCATGGCTTCCCCGGAGCAGATCCGGGAGTGGTCTTACGGCGAGGTGAAGAAGCCTGAGACCATCAACTACCGCACTCTGAAGCCCGAAAAGGACGGCCTGTACTGCGAGCGTATCTTCGGGCCTACCAAGGACTGGGAGTGCCACTGCGGCAAGTATAAGAAGATCCGCTACAAGGGTAAGA
>URGF01000003.1 GCA_900547285.1 uncultured Collinsella sp. | reverse complement strand
TATATCGACCACGTCTTTCATCAGTCACATGACTACGCCCGCCTGGTCTAGCCCGCAAGCTGAATACTTGACCCGATCTCCCACAGCGCTCGCTAGCAGATGACCTGCGTGTGCTCCTCGATGGCGGCTCGATCTCCATCAGCAATACCCGGTTCACACACCACAGCGTCCAAATTGTCCAGGCGGCAGAAGGTGTAGAAGTCGCGCTTGCCGATCTTGCTGGAGTCGGCGATCAGATAGCGCGAGTCGGCCTTGCTAAAGGCGAGCTGCTGGATGCGGCCCTCTTCCATGTTAGACGTGGACACGTCGCCGTTCAAAATGCCGTTGGCGCCGATATAGGCTGCGTCGATTCCCAGCGCGCGCAGGGTATCCTCGGCCATGGGCCCCACAAAGGCGGCGGTGCGGCGGCGATACATGCCGCCCACGAGGCACAGGTCGCAGTCTTCGCGCGCCTCGAGCAAGTTAAACACCGAAAGCGAATTGGTCACAATGCGCAGGCGAAACGCCGGCAGCATCGAGGCCATCTGCTCAACCGTGGTGCCCGTACCCAAGAAGATGGTCGAGCCTTCCTCGATAAGCTCCACAGCGCGGCGCGCGATCTGCAGCTTTTCCTCGGCATGCTTAGTGCGCTTTTCGCTGTGCGAATACTCATGGCGCAGCATAGCGTGGGGACGGCCCTGTGCACTGCGGGCTCCGCCGTGCACGCGCTCGATCTCGCCTAGGCTCGCAAGTTCCTCAAGGTCGCGGCGGATCGTCATGTCCGAGACACCTAACGCATCAGAAATCTCTTTTACCGAGACCGTCCCCTGTTCCTCGAGCAGCTGACGAACCTTATCCTGACGCTCCGCCTTAATCATTTTTACTCCTTTGAGTGGTTTTGTTCGCATTTATAGTAATCGAACATTTATGCTCACTCACCCTAAACGGTCGGTTTTTCCCGGTGAACGGTAGGATAGTAAACGCCAAACGTTGAATATCGAATGTATCCGACACATCAACTTCAGCTATACATAGGCAAAAAGCTGCGATTTTAAAATCATTTCAATCCAATGTTGCCTCAATAAAGCAAATTGAACTTTGCCGAACAATAGAAAACAGATTGACACACTAATTCTCTTAGACTTAAATAACAGAGAACTTAAACAAACAGATTCGAACATGTTCGATCTGCATGGAACGGAAGAAGTTGCAGACATGTCCGCAGAGAGCAATCTGTTCTTCGAAGACACCGTGTTTGTTTGCGACCGCACCACGCAAGAAGAGGTCTTTACCGAGATCGCCAATAAGCTGTCACTCAAAAACTATGTGGCGCCCGCGTTTCTCGAGAACATCATCGAGCGCGAAAAGGGCTACCCCACCGGCATGGATATGTCTGTCGTCGACCCCGAGTTGCCCAGCTTTGCCGTTCCCCACACCGAGGTCGAATTCGTTCACACCCGCCGCATCGTCCCCGTCAAGCTGACGACCCCCGTCGAGTGGCACTCCATGATCGACCCCTCGCAGACCTTCCCCGTCTCGTTCCTGTTCATGATTCTCAACGACGACAAGGAGGCCCAGGTGGGCATCCTCGCCAAGATCATGGACTTCGTTAACGCTCTTGGCACCGATCGCGTCAAGGAGCTGTTCTCCATGACCGACGCCAAGGCCATCTACCAGTTCTTGGTCGACAACTTTCCTGCCGACTAGCCAACCACCCTTAGGAATCCGCGGAATAACCCGCATAGAGAAAGGAATTCATCATGATTAAGGTTCTCGCAGCTTGTGGCGCCGGTGTTAACTCCAGCCATCAGATCAAGGACGCCATCGAGTCCGAGTTCAAGAATCGCGGCTACAACCTGCACTGCGACGCCGTGATGATCAAGGACGTTAACGAGGAGATGCTCTCTCAGTACGACATCTTCGCCCAGATCGCCAAGACCGATTTTGGCTTTGAGGTAAAGACTCCGATCGTCGACGCCGGCCCGATTCTCTATCGCATGCCTGCTATGGCTAAGCCGGTTTACGACAAGATTGAGGCCATTATCAAGGAAAAGGGTCTCAACTAATCATTTGCAGCTTCGCTCTGCACAATCTTTGGCTTTAAGGAAGATGACGACCGGGAACGGCATCTTCCTTTTTTAAGGCAACATACGGAAAAGGAAACACTCTTTTAGGAAAGAGGGAGACATGGACGCAGTAATCGGGTTTGCTAATGCCGTCTTTCAGCCGCTGATCGACCTTGGCGCAGCCCCTATGATGACCATCGTTTTGACGGTTATTGCCCTTCTCTTCAAAGTTAAGTTTACCAAGGCCCTCGAGGGCGGTCTTAAGCTCGGCATCGCCATTACCGGCATCGGCGCCATCATCAACATTCTGACGACGGCTTTCTCGAGCGCCATGACGACGTTCGTTGAGTCCACCGGCCTTCAGCTCACCGTTACCGACGTGGGTTGGGCACCGCTGGCCACCATCACCTGGGGTTCTCCCTACACGCTGTACTTCTTGATGGTCCTCGTCATCGTCAACATCGTGATGATCGTGCTCGCCAAGACCAACACCATCGACGTCGACATCTTTGACGTTTGGCACCTCGCCTTTGTCGGCCTTGCCTGCATCTACTTTGGCGCCAACATCGTCGTCGCCACGCTGCTCGTCGTCTTCATCGGCGTTATGAAGATCATGAACTCCGACCTTATGAAGCCCACGTTCAACGATCTTTTGGGTGCTCCCGAGGAGAACCCCATGACCACGACTCACATGAACTACATGATGAACCCGCTGGCCATGCTGCTCAACAAGATCATCGACAAGGTGCTCCCCTTCCTCGATAAGTACGACTTCGACGCTGCCAAGCTCAACAACATGATCGGCTTCTGGGGCTCCAAGTTTGCTATTGGTATCTACCTGGGCGTCTTCGTCGGCCTTCTTTCGCACCAGACCCCGCAGCAGATCTGCACGCTCGCCTTTACCGCCGCAACCTGCCTTGAGCTGTTCTCCATGATCGGTTCTTGGTTCATCGCAGCCGTCGAGCCGCTGTCTCAGGGCATCTCCGACTTTGCCAACAACAGCAAGTGGCTCCAGGGCCGTACCCTCAACGTCGGCCTCGACTGGCCCTTCATCGCCGGCCGCGCCGAGATCTGGGCTGCTGCAAACATCCTTGCCCCCGTCATGCTGGGTGAGGCACTGCTGCTCGCCAACGTTCCCTTCCCCTTCTCCCCGACTGGCACTTGGAACGGCCTGCTGCCGCTCGGTGGCATCATCGCCATGGGCCTGACGCCGGCACTGCTCGTTGTCACCCGCGGCCGCGTGATTCGCATGGTCGTCATTGGCGCTGTCCTGCTGCCCGTCTTCCTGGGCGCTGGCACCCTCGTCGCCGATTTCGTTACCTTTACCGCTAAGACTGTCGGCGCTTTCCCCGATGGCGTTACCGGCCTGATTTCTCAGACCACCATGGAAGGACCTGTCGAGAAGTTCCTGGCCTTCTTCGTGGGCAAGGCGACCACGGGCGATGTGACCATGATCATCGCCACTGTCGTTGCCATCGTCGTGTACGTCGCGCTCTTCGCTTGGTATCGCAAGCAGATGATCGCTCGTAACATCGAGTACGCGAAGCAGGACAAGTGCACCCTCTCGCCGCTCACCACCGGCAAGTTTACCGAGGAGGACCTCAAGGCTGCCAAGGAAGCCGAGTCCGCAAAGGCAAACGCCTAACTCATTGCCACATATCCCCTGTGGAAGAAACCCGTCGCATCCCGGCGGGTTTCTTTTTTTCGTCACAGTAAGTCAATCATCACTTTTTTGAGAAAAATACCCCCAGCTTTAGTGGGGTGTAGTGATAATCTCGCCTGTTCGCGCTACAGTTTGTCGGAATACCTCGATGTTAGGAACCAAATGATCACTTCCGAGCTTTTCGGCACCGCGCCGTGCGGTACCCCCGTTCATCGCTACACCCTCAACGGGCCCGAGATCTGCGTTCGCATTATGGACTATGGCGCCACCGTGCTGGGCATCGATGTGCCCGACATTCCCGGCAACGTGCGAGATGTGGTGCTGGGCTTCGATAAGCTCGAGGATTACTTTGACAACCCCGCCTGCTTTGGCGCAACCATCGGCCCCGTGGCCAACCGCACTGCGGGTGCAACGATCACCATCGCCGGCACGGACTGGCATATGCCGGCCAACGAAGGCGCCAACAACCTGCACAGCGACCTTGAGCACGGCCTGCACAAGCGCGTGTGGGACGTTGAACTCGACGAGACTCGCAACGCCGTTCGCATGACCGCCTCGCTTGAGGATGGCGAGCTGGGCCTGCCCGGCAACCGCACCTTTACGGCCGTGTTTACCGTGACGCGCACCGGCGTCTTCCGCATCGAATATGGCTGCGAGAGCGACCGCGCCACGTACGTGTCCATGACCAACCACACGTACTTTAACCTTGCCGGCCATAACGCCGGCATGGACTGTGAGCACTTCTTTGTTGCCAACGCTGCCCACTACCTACCCATCAACGACCAGAACATCCCCACCGGCGAGATCGCTCCGGTCGAGGGCACGCCGTTTGACTTCCGTGAGCTGCGCCCCGTCGCTCCCGGCATGGAAGCCGACGACCCGCAGATTAAGCAAGCCCGTGGCTACGACCACTGCCTGTGTATCGATGGCTATCAGTACAGCCGTAATCTGCGCTGCGCGATGCACGTCGAGGAGATGTGGACCGGTCGTGAGCTGGACTACTACACCACCGCCCCGGGCGTGCAGCTCTACACCGGCAACTGGCTGGGCGACGAGCACGCCAAGGACGATGCTAACTATGGCTGGGGCGCCGGCTTTGCCCTCGAGGCAGAGATGTACCCCGACACGCCGCACCAGCCGCTGTTCCCGCAGGGCATTGTGGGCCCGGGTCACCCCTACAGCAATGTGATCGAGTACCACTTTATGAGGCACTAAGCTCATAACGCAACATATCGTACAGCAGCGCCCGCCGACACCACCGCCGGCGGGCGCTTTTCTACCTAGTCGCCTGCGACGTTCCTAAACGACTAGTCGTTGGGGACACTCTTTGCCGAATGTGGCCGCCGCATCATCGATGATGCCGTGTCCTCGCGCGCAATGGTGGCGTCCGTCCCGCTTCGACCGTCGCGTTACGGCGCGAGAACATCCAGCGGAACAACTTGGACGCCACGCTCGGTAACATAGGCTTGCGAACCAAACCCGATGATCACGACTTTCGAAACCGGCGGGTTGTTTCCGGCGGCAACCATGCGCTTCTCGACAGCAACAAGGCTGTCAGACGCCTCTTCGATTTGAGCAGAGCTGAGTTTAACTTCGACCGGAATCCACGTTCCGCCGGGAGCCGCAATGACCGCATCGACTTCTAGATCGCGAGAATCATGATAGTGATAGAGGCCCATTCCGTTTGCTCGCGCATAAACCCACAAATCATGAAGCACCAGCGATTCAAAAAGCAGTCCGAGCGTCTTGAAATCTAGCAGCAGTGTCTCCGGGGTCGCCCCGAGTGCGGCGGCCGCCAGCGACGGGTCGGCGAGGTGATGCTTCTTTGAGTCTCTTAAATGCACCGGAGATCTCATTGCAGGGTTCCACGCGGGAATATCGCGAACGAAACTAACCCGAGCAAGAAGAGATATATATGATGCCGCCGTCTGTCTCGACACCTCTCCGCCAAGATCGGCTACGAGCGTCTTGAGTGTCGCCAAAGTGGATTCATTGCGCGCAAGCGATTCGATGACGGCTTTGACCTTCTCAGGGTCGCGGCGAGAGCCATCAACACGAGATAAATCTTCTTCGGCGACTATGCCGATGTAGCGTTTGGCCATCGCGGACGCAGCCTGTGCATCGTGTCCGACCGCCGCGGGCCATCCACCGCGAACAACGCACTCGGCAATCGAGGCAGAATCCAGCGACCCGAAAGCTCCATTGAACTTTTCGCCAGAAATAATGCCCGACAGCTTAACCGCGCCGCTAGATTTCCCAAGTTCGAAAAGCGTCATGGTGTCCATGCGCAGTTTGGCGAATCTTCCAGCGCCACTGTGCATCGGACGTTCGTCGTCTCGCGGTGTTGCCGATCCCGTAAATATGAACTGACCAGGCTCGCCGCCGCGGTTGTCGCACTCAAACCGTGCCGCGTCCCAAAGTTTCGGAACCTCCTGCCACTCGTCAATCAGCCGCGGCACCTCGCCGGAAACGGCAAGAGCCGGATCCGTCTCGGCGCGTAAGCGATTCTCGAAGTTGCGGGACGGGTCCATGAGAAGGAGCCTGGACGCCGCACGGGTCTCGGCCGTGGTCGTCTTTCCACACCATTTCGGCCCTTCGATGAGAACGGCACCGAATATGCCCAGCAGCTGGTCGAGCTCATTTTCGACAATTCTGGTGTAGTACTTTTTTGGCATATTTATCACCATTGTTTCCAGCACGTTTAACCAAATTCACAGTTTCCATTTAACCAAATTTCGGTTCTCTGATTAACCATATTTACGCAATTCAATTAACGAAACAGATTTAGAAGCCATTTTTGCGAACGGCTTAAGCTGTAGTGCAGTCATTGACGTTCTAAAAGACTAGTCGAAAGGGACACTCTTTTCATAGCTCCGACACATGTGCCAACATGCCTGAAATCGGCGCGCTACAGATTGCGCCCATCTACTACTTTTACTCCCGCACCCCTGACCATACGCCCCTATTTTCAAAAATCGCACGTTCGCGAACTGCGGTTTTAATAGTGAGATTTTCATCGTGGTTCGAGGTAAGCGACCAAAAGTAGTAGATTGCCCCAATTCCTGGCCGAGGGCATCTCGCCGCTCCTCCACGGGAAAATACGATCCGTTTTCCTCCGTCCCCAGGGAATCACGCGAGCAGGTTCTCGATGGAATCGGGGTCGGAGGTGGGGAGATAGCGGATTTCCAACTCTATGCCGAGCGCTTGCAGCTCTTTGAAGGCTGCGGTGTCTGCATCGTCTATGGCGACTGCGGGCGTCACGGGGCGCTTGCCCTCCCCTGCACCCATGTGACCGACGCTGATCTTGGCGATTGGCACACCGCCCTCAACCAGCGCGAGTGCATCCGTGGGCGACGCCACCATGATGAGAATCCATTGACGCGGCGTTGCGGTATGAATGATGTCGATAGTCCTTTGCACCGAGAAAAACCGCGTCCAAACGCCTTCTGGCGCCGCCACCCTCATTGGTGCCCATTGGCGCGAATCCGCCGCGATCTCATCGTTGACGATTAAGACAAGATTGGAACCCACGGCTTCGTTCCACAGCTCAACGTCTTGCCCGTAAATGAAACGGTCATCGATGCGCGTGAGAAGGATCTTGGGTTGAGCCATGGCTGCCCCATTCTGTTTGAGACCCATACGAGCGGGACGTCGGCCACCAACTCAACAGCAGGTCAAGTACCAAATGGGCACTGCAGACATCACGCCTCTAATATTAGTGCATTTAAAGTGAGAAAAGCCGTCAGAACACTTGCGCGGATGTGCGATGTCCCGTATCATAGACAGCCGTTGACGCCTCAGTTGCGTCATCACATGGCCGCCAGCGTAGCTCAGTTGGTAGAGCACCGCTCTCGTAAAGCGGGGGTCACCGGTTCGAGCCCGGTCGCTGGCTCCATTACACAAGATAGCCGCCTTCGGGCGGCTTTTTTGTTGCCGATTTTGAGTGCGTGCGCGCCAATCCAAACATCGCCACGTCAACAGCGGCCCACTCAGTGGACTTCGGGTTTAATGCTTAGGGGCGGGGATTTACCAAAGTGAAATCTTAATGAAAAGAAACCCAGCTGCAACAATTGCCATGGTGAGGGCTCGAATTGGCCATATAGATCTAAAATAGTCACAATATACAAATGTCCAGAGACATTGGGGATATAGATGAAAAGAACTAAGGGTTTTCTTTTGTTGGTATTGATGCTGCTCGGACTGTTCTGCCTGAGTGGCCCTTCTTGGGCCAAGGCTGCCTGTCCTGAAGGTGAGCCTTAGCAGTCTTATACGGGCAGCCTGCTGATAACTGCTAAGGAGGGCGATGCCGACTCTCAGTCTGGGGTAAATCCCCTTGCCGCTTTTGAGGGGGACGGCGGAACGGTCAAGCTTGACCATATTGGTAGCGGGATTTTGAGGTGGCAAGTTCCACCGGACAAAATTGCGAACGATCCCCTTCTCTTTTGCTGGAACGATATATCTATACAAGGTTGTGAGCGGAAAACAAAAATGCGTCGATTGCTATCCGACAAACGGGTCTGGAATTGCATTCACCGGCATTTCGGGGCAGATTGATACACATGTACGAAAGGGAACCTATGTGGTGCGTTGGGTTGGAGCTGCTGCAGGTCCGATATGGATTGCGGTCTTGCGCCCCGATGTCCAAATAGGTTTCTCTCTCTAGACGGGAAGTTGCTCATGGACGCCATATATGACGGAGATGACTGGGTCGATCATTATACTTGGCGCCTGGTCGGCTCGGATGACAATGGGGATGTGGTGTTTGATGGACTATGTCCAAAGCATCTCCATCCTTTTGTCTCGTCGTTAATTGAGAGTTCCGCTCGTGTTGCCCCCTACAGCTCGGCATCGCTTCATGATACGGACGTTTTGAAGACCATAAGGGAATCAATTGACGATGGCACGATGAGCGGCCCGCTGTTTTCTCGGCTTGTGGGGCTAGATGAGATTGGCTCGAAACGACTGCTTGCGGGCGAAAAAGTGGAACTCACTTATCGGTCGATGATTTCAATCCTGCGGCTAGCCGATGTTCTTCGCAAATAAATGAGGCTTCCCTATTCAAAAACAGAAAACCCCGCCAAACGTGATTTCCCTAGGGAAAACCCGTTTGGCGGGGTCCTAGCGTGATTTCCCTAGGGGAATCACGCCATCAGACGAACAGCTCAGCCGAGCAGCTCGCTACTCCTCCCAGTAGGCGTCGGCAAGCAACTTAAAGCAGATCTTCTTGACCGGCTGTGCGCCATCTCCCGGGAACTCGAGCGTGGGCATGTGGGGCTCGCCGGCAACGAACAGCGCGAATTTGTCGTCGGCAAGATCGCCGGCGATCGAGGCGTCGGAATCGACCAGGTCGTAGTCGTCCTTCTCGTCAAACTCCTGGACCAGCGTCAGGCTGCCCGTGGCAACCTTAAAGGCCTCACGACCCTCGACGTCAATCTGCAAGTCGTGATAGCGCTGATGCGTCTCGTAGTGAGCCTCGGCCTCGGGACGCGTCGTGGGAGCCATGACGTTCGCAAAGACCTTGTCGCCCAGAATCGGATGGCTGCCGACCTCGAGCTCCGCCGGGTCGTTCTCCTCGAGCCAGTCGATCAGCACATCGAGACCCTTGAGCATTCCGCGGTATTCCTCGATATCGCCCAATGCACCGTAAATCATCTAAATCCCCTCTCGGATCGTTTATTTGGCAGCTACTCGGTAAATGCATTACCGACGCTGTTGCCACCCACATACGTCTCGACCAGGGTAAGGTCGGGATTGAACACGACAAACTCGGCGTCGCGCCCCAGCATAATGCTACCGCACTTGTCGTCGACATGAGCTAGCAAGCAATGCCGGGGCCGACGCCCAGGCTTTTACAGCTCGGTCACGACTACGCCGTTGTAGACCTCGTCCCAACGGTCCATGACCAGATGGCCGGTCATGGGATCCATGGCATTGAGCTTGCCGCAGGTGTTGGCGGTACGCAGCACCGTCTCGTCATCCGCGCCAGCAGCAATCGCATGCGCGAAGCCGGCAATGGTCGAATCGCCAGAGCCCGTAGCGTTAACGGCGGGGATATCGGGGGTCTTGGCGCGGAATGCACGGCCATTATGGAAGCCCACGGAGCCGGCAGCGCCCATGGACACGACGACCCAGGGAATATCGGAGAAGCGGGCATCAGAGGCGAGCGAGGCGCGGAGCTCGTCCACATCGTCGGTGGTAAAGCTCGTGCCCAGAAGGCCGTTAATCTCGGTCAGGTTAGGCTTGACCAGCTCGGGCTTAATTTCGGACTTAAGGGCGGCCTCGAGCGAAGCACCCGAGGTATCGAGCAGCACCTTGGCGCCGGCGTTCTCGGCAATACCCGTGATCTTGGCGTAGTAGCCCGCCTCGACACCACGGGGCAGCGAACCCGAGATGGTAACGACAGCGGCCTTGCTCGCAAGCTCGGCGAACTTGGCGGTAAAGGCATCGAGCTCCTCGGGGGCAATCGTCGGGCCGCTCTCGAGTAGCTCGGTCTGGTTGCCGGCGTGGAGGATGTTAAGGCAAATGCGAGTCTCGCCCTTGATGGGTACAAAATCATTCTTAATGCCGTTGGCATCCATGAGCTCGGCCATGTAGGCGCCCATGTGGCCGCCGAGTAGACCGGTTGCCACAACGTCGTCGCCCAGCTGACCCAGTACACGGGCCACGTTGAGACCCTTGCCGCCGGCGGTCTTTTCGGGCGTCACACGGTTAACGTCGTCGATAATGAGCTCATCGAGCTGATAGCGTGTATCGACGGACGGGTTCATCGTAACGGTGAGGATCATTTTTAGCTCCTTATCTCGCAGGCTCCTTGTGCCTCGCGATACGAGTCGACAAAACGGAATTACAGAATCTCAATCGTGAACGAGCGAACGACGGTCTCCTTGGGCTTGGCGACAAGGCAGCCACGCTTATGCTCAAGCACGTCGTCCTCATCGGAGCAGGTCGAAAGGCCGCCCCAAGGCTCAACTGCCACAAAATCACCCTCGGGCTTGCTCCACACAATGAGATATGGGAAGCCCTCAAAGCTCAGGCGAACGCCCTTGTCCTCGCCCTTTTTGGAAAGCGTGACCTGGCGGCTCTCGAGCACGTCAAAGATGGTCTCCGCAAAATCGAAGAGCTCGTGCGACAGGGGCAGCGTCTTTCCCACCATGGGGTTCTTGGAGCGCTTGTCCACGTCAATCAAGCCAGTCGAAGGGACAGCGGTGCAAAGCTCTGCAGCCTCTTCTTTCTCAAAGCGCAACTCGTAGTCCGTATAGGCCTCGCCCTCATCGAGCGGGCACCTAAAGCCGGGATGCCCACCGATAAAGAACGGCATGTCCTCGGTGCCCTCGTTGGTAACCTCATAGGAGACACGCACGGCGGCGTCCTCGAGCGTATAGCGGGCGACGAGCCTAAACGGATACGGATAATCGCTCAGCAGCACGGCGTTATCCTCCGAAGCCAGGCACATAGCCAACTCGTTCTCGCCTTGGCTCAGCAGCTTCCACTCCTGCTTGCGCGCAAAGCCGTGGCGAGCGAGCTTTACATGATGCCCGGCAAACGTCATGGCGCTACCATCACGCAGGCCTCCGCAAATCGGGAAGCAAATCGGTGCCTGGCCGGACCACACGGCGGGATCACCCTGCCACAAGTACTCGCGACCTCCGGCCTCAATCGAGGTAAACGAGCCGCCGGCCGTGGAGACCTTGATAGAAATCGAATCGTTGGAGAGAGCGTATTCCATTGTCCATCCTTTCGAACAACTGCTTTTTGCTCGCAAGAACCCGTCTCGGCCCTGACCAAAGGACAAACCCGCACGTTCATCGATGCGTCCGGTATCCCAGCCATGCAACGGGGTACCATACAGACATTGATGCAATTACAGCTGAAAGGCCTTCTTATGCGAACCATCATCCTTTATGCCTCACGCCACCACGGCAATACGAAAAAGCTCGTGGACGCCATCGTCGAGGCGCACCCCGAGATCGATACCCTCGACGTCAAGGCGCTCGGCAAAAACGAGTATCCCAACCTGCACGAATACCATCTGATTGGTGTCGCCACGGGCATCTATTACTCCGAGATCGACAAGGACATGGCACGCGTGCTCACTAACGTGTTGCAGCCGCAGGACAAGGTGTTTGGCCTTATGACCTACGGTGGCAAAAACAAGTGGTACGGCAAGGATATCGATGGCATCTGCCGCATGAGGCAGGCCATCTTTATGGGTGTCTACGGCTGCCCCGGCTTTGATACGTGGGGGCCGTTCAAACTCACCGGCGGTGTCCAAAAGGGGCACCCGACCGCTGAGGAAATTAAGGGTGCCGTCGACTTCTTCGACAAGATCGAAGACGAGTATGGAGACATCATCGTCGAAGAGTACGCCAAGCGCGAGAAGCGCCTAGCCTACGAGAAGGAGCATCCTGCAGGAGGCCTGGTGGCCGGCGTTAAGCGTACGGCAAAGAAAATCGCTAGCAAGCTGTAACTGTAAAGGTGCTTTTGAGCGTTTAACCCGTACGGCGGGTCCGAGCAGATTCGGGCCCGCCGTCTTTTTCTTTCGTTACTCGGTAAAGGCGTTGCCGACGCTCTGGCCGCCAACATACGTCTCGACGAGGGTGAGCTCATGGTCGAACACGACAAAGTCGGCGTCGCGACCCGGCATGATGCTGCCGCACTTGTCCTCGATGTGCGCGGAGCGTGCCGGCACCTCGGTTGCCATGCGAATGGCGATATCGGCGCTGGCGATGCCCCAGTCGACGATGTTCTTGACGCCCTGGGCAAGCGTGAGCACCGAGCCGGCAATGCTCTTGCCGTCGGCGAGCCAGCACAGGTTGTCCTTCATGATGACGTCCATGCCACCACTGGTGTAGCTGCCCTCGGGCATGCCGCCGCAACCCAGGCAGTCGGTGATGAGGACCGTGTGCTGCCAGCCCTTGGCCTGCAGCAGCGCCTTGATGGCGGCAGGGTTTACGTGCTTGCCGTCACAGATGATCTCAGCGTAGGTCTCGGGCGTGGACATGGCAGCACCCACGACACCGGGCTCACGGTGATGCAGCCCGCGCTGGCCGTTATAGGTATGCGTAAAGCAGCTGGCACCGGCGTTGATAGCGGCGATGCACTCATCGTAGGTGGCGTCGGAGTGACCGATGCTGGTCACGACGCCCTTCGCGTTGAGGGCGGCAGCATAGGTGGCAGCGCCATCGCGCTCAGCGGCCATAGCGCTCTTGACGATACGTCCGCCAGCAGCCTCCTGCCACTGGTCGAAGACCTCCTCGGAGGGATCGATCAGGTAAGCGGGGTTCTGCGCGCCCACATGCTTCATGGTAAAGAAGGGGCCCTCCAGGTAGATACCCTGAATGCGAGCACCGCAGAAATCGGGGCCGCGACCCTCGTCCGCCTGAGCGATGGCGGCGCAGGCATCCTTGATCTGCTCGACGCCATCGGTGAACGTCGTGGGCAGCCAGCTGGTGGTACCACGACGGGCGAGCTCGGTCGAGCTGATATCGATGCCCTCGGGATCGTTATCGGTAGTCGAGTGGTTATAGAAGCCATGGATGTGAGTATCGACCATACCCGGTGCGATCCACGATCCCGTGTAGTCCTTAATCTCGCAAGAGGGCTCGTCGGCCTGCCAGGCGCCAAAGACGCCATCCTCGACCATGAGATAGCCGCCCAGCTGCGGGCCTGCCGGCAAGAAGAACTTGTCAGCCTTAATTGCGTACGTGCTCATATGCACTCCTTGCTTCTTGAAGCAGTTAACCGTGGTGATACTTATACCCCGGTCTAAATAAAAACAAAAAGCGCCCGCCCGCCGTTATGAGCGGACGGGCGCCCTTACAGGGGGACGCGATTAAGCGGTGAAGGGGTGAATCGTCACGCCCTTGACCACGCGGTTGACCGTGCCGGTGGGGCTCGGCGTGTCGGGCGTGTTGCCCACGCGCACGGAGTTGAGCAGGCTGATAGCCTGGGCAAACATCACGAACGGCAGGGCAAGATAGCCCTCGGGGAGTGCCTCATAGCCCTTAAAGGTGAAGGACTCGCCCTCGTAGACGGTAGCGCCATCCTGCTGAACGGCAACGGTGTGCTGAGCGATCTTATCGCCACCGATCTCGTTGAGGATGTCGATATCGTACTGACGGGTGTAGGCATCGTTGTTGACGAACACGAACACGAGGGTCTTGTCGTCGACGAAGGACTTGGGTCCGTGACGATAACCCATAGAGGTGTCGTAGGAAGTAGCGACCAGACCGTGAGCGAGCTCGAGGATCTTGAGCTGGCTCTCCTGGGCAAGGCCACCGAAGGAGCCGGAACCCAAGTAGGTCACGCGGTTGAAGTCGCCAGCCAGGTAATCGGCGACCTCGGACTCACGAGCGATGACCTCCTCGCCCATCTTGGCGATGGTCTCGACCCACTCGGCCTTCTGCTCGTCGGAAGCCTCGTCAAAGATAAGGGTAGAGAGCAGGGTCATGCAGGTGTAAGAACCGGTCATGGCGAAGCCCTTGTCGTTGGCGCGCGGGATGAGCAGCGTCAGCGCATTGGGGTCATCAGCGGACTCGACGGCGAGCTTGCCCTCGGGAGCGCAGGTGATGTTGAGGAACTTGACGTTGTGGACGAGCTCCTTGGCAACGGCGACGGCGGCAAGGCTCTCGGGGCTGTTGCCGGAGCGGGCAAAGGAAACCACGAGCGTGGGATCCTCGGCGCGCAGGAAGTCGCGCGGTGCGCTCACGATGTCGGTCGTGGCGATGGGCTTAAAGTCGTAGAGATCAGTGTTGCCAGCGTGACGCAGGTACGGGGCGCAGGTATCGCCAACGTAGTCGGACGTACCGGCACCGGTGAAGACAACGGACAGACGGCCCTCGCCCATAGCACGAGCCTCGGCCAGGAAGGCCTCGATGGCCTCCTTGTTCTCGCGATAGATGTTGAGCGTATCACGCCAAAGCTCGGGCTGCTGAGCAATCTCGGCCGTGGTGATCTGGGCGCCGAGCTCGGTGAGCTCCTCGACACTCTTCTCGAACATTTCTAATACCTCTCTCTAGAAGTAATCCTCTGACGTGCAATTATACACTTCGGTTGGTTATCTGGTAGTAACCAGTTAAATGCAAAGAATCACCATATGGAAACGATGCGGACACTAGTTGCTACGCTGGTGGTAAACCTTGTATTTAAACTGATCGGCACGAGCAACCGAGAGTGTATACTCCACAACCTCGTTTGACTCGTTATACGTAGTCCTGACCAAATCGAGCACAGGCGAGCCCTCGACAATTCCCAAAAGGTGGGCATCGGTGGGACGGGCTATGCTCGCATAGAACTCCTCTTCGGCCACGCGTATCTTTTGCTGAAAGTCTTGCTCAATCACATCGTAAAGCGGCTTACGCTCCAGCAGCGGTCGTTTTAAGGACAGAAATTGACGAACCGGTAGATAGCTGCGTTCGACCATCATGGGCATGTTGTCGGCAGAACGAAGGCGCTTGAGCTTAAAAATGCGATCACCGATACGTAATCCCATATGCTCGGCCAGATTCTTATCGGCCTCCATCTCGCAAAAATCGAGAATCGTGGTCTCAGGGTCGCGACCCATAGCGCGCATCTGCTCGGTAAAGCTGTAGGACTGCATAAGATTGGTTGCCTTTGCCGAACGGTCGGTCACAAAGGTACCGCGACCGTGCTGCCGAACCACCAGTCCTAAACGCTCCAGTTCCTGCAGAGCCAGGCGTACCGTAGTGCGCGAGAGACCATAGCGCTCCGAAAGTTCGCGCTCGGAAGGAATCATGTCACCGGCGCGATATTCATGGTCAATCTTTTCGGTCAGAATATCGACCAGCTGATCGTACAGCGGTTGCTTACGCGCTCCGATCGCCATCCTATCCTCCCTTTTGCTCGAATTCGGCTAACTACCTAGGGTGTTAAGCATTATCAGTCCGCAACACCCGAATCATCAAGAAAACAAAAGCCGCGCGCTCTTTCGAGCACGCGGCTTTTAACATACACATGGCTTAAGGGGTCGGGGTGTGAGCCGCGTAGGGACACACCCCTCAAGCTAGAGCCTTACCAGATGCTCGGCCAGAGACCAAGCGGGCCAGCGCCCAGGATGCCCAGGACGAAGAGCAGCAGAATGCCCTTGGTCGGGGTCCAGCTGTGCTTAGCGAACATGTAGTAAAGCAGCAGCGTAAGCATAAGCGGGACGAGCTTCGGGACGATGGTGTTGAGGGTGTCGGCAACGGAGAAGTTGACCGGATCCTCGGTGACGGTGCCGTAGGTAACGGACTCCATGCCGTTGCCCAGATCGGTGACGCCGCACTCGACAGCGTTGCCGTCGGCATCGGAAGCGGTGAGGGCGTTGCCGTCCTCATCGGTCATGGCGATGGTACCGGCCTCAGCGGTCTCGGTATCGATGCCCTCCATACCGGTGAAGTTCTCGGCCTCCTTCTCGGAGACGATCACGGTAGTAGCGGAGAGGCCACGGGTGGTGCCGTTGGGGATCTGGAGGTTGATCTGGGTGCCACCCATGGTGACGACCAGGCAACCGACGACGAAGACGCCCATGATGGAAGCGGCACGCGTGAAAGCCTGCATGTTGGCAGTCAGAGCGTCAATAGCGCTGGTGCCAAGCTTGTAGGACCAGTTCATGAGCCAGAAGCGCAGAGCGAACTGGACGACGTTGAAGATCACCAGGAAGATGATCGGCGCAGCGGCGTTGCCGTTGATGGCCATGTTGGAGGTGATGCCGGCCGTGATAGGCACGAGCGTCAGCCAGAACAGGGCGTCACCGATACCACCGAGCGGGCCCATTGCGGCGACGCGGACGGCGCGGATCGTGGGGATGTCAACCTTGTTCTGCTCGAGCGAAAGCACGATACCCATAACAAAGGTGACGAGGAACGGGTGGGTGTTGAAGAACTCCAGGTTGTGGCTCATGGAAGCCGCGAGGTCGTTCTTGTTGGTGTGGATCTTCTCCAGACCGGGGATGATGGAGTAGAGCCAGCCAGCGGCCTGCATGCGCTCGTAGTTGAACGATGCCTGCAGGAAGCAGGAGCGCCAAGCCATCTTGTTGAGGGTCTTCTGGTCGAGCTGCGGAGCAGGAGTGAGATCCTCGTAGTGCTCCGGGATCACATACTCATTAGATGCCATCTTCGAAGTCACCTCCGTCAGAAACAGCTGCACCCTTCAGCTCGGTCTGCTGCTGGAAGTCCCAGAAAGCGATGCCGAAGCCGATGAGAGCGAGGATGAGCAGAGCAGGGGTTGCCAGAGAATCGTTGGCAACGGTGATGAGCGCGAGGCCAAAGCCCATGAGGAAGAAGCCCCACATATCGCGGTTCATCATAACCTTGAGCAGGACGGCGAAGCCGACGAAGCGCATCATGCCGCCTGCAGCGGAGAGACCGGTCTGCAGCCAAGTCGGGATGGCGGAAGCGATGGTCTGACCGATGGTGGCGCCAGCGATGAAGAACAGGGTGACGACGACGGCGAAGATCAGGCCGAGCAGAGCCATGGCGAAGTAGTTCAGACGCTCGATACCCTTGGTGTCAGCGTTGTGAGCCATGTTGTCCGCAGAGGACATGAGCGGCGACATAAGCGTGAAGACCAGGGTAACGCCGAGCTGACCAAGCAGAGCGAACGGAATGGCAAGGCCGACTGCCGCGTTGGGCTCGAGGCCCGTAGCGATAGCGAGAATGGCTGCCATGATGCCGCCGATAACAGCGTTAGGCGGCTGAGCACCTCCGATCGGCATGTTGCCGATCGTCATGAGCTGATAAGTACCACCCACGAGAAGACCGGTGTTGAGGTCGCCAAGGATAAGACCGATGACGGCGCCGGTGACGATGGGCTGATAGAGAGACTCGAGGAAGTTAAACTGGTCGATTGCCGCGACAAACGTGACGATGAAGACCAGAGCGACCTGGAAGATCGTGTATTCCATCTTGCTCCTCCTTTCAAAATGTATGTACGCACTTTGGATTTCACGTACAGAATGTCAGGGTTTCACTCCTGACAACGTAGATCACGAGGATTACGAGAAGAGCTTGCTCGTGTCCTCAACAGGCGTGCTCGGAACGCGCCTGATCTCCAACTCCACCCCCAATTCCTGCAGCTCTTTAAACGCAGCGACATCCTCGTCGTTAACTGCGACGGAGGTGGCGACTTGGCGCTTTCCTTCCGACATGTGCATGTTGCCGATGTTTACCTTCTTTATAGGCACACCGCCCTTGACGAGCGTAAGCACGTCTTCCGGTGTTTCGGCCACGATGAAGATCTTCTGGCGCGGGCTCGCCTTGCCGATGACGTCGATGGTCTTCTGCAGGGAGAAGAAACGCGTAGCGACGCCGGTGGGAGCGGCCATCTTCATGAGGTTCTGGCGCATGGTGTTGGTCGACACGTCGTCGTTAGCGACGAGGATGAGGTTGGAGCCCAAAGTGGAGTTCCACTGGGTGGCAACCTGACCATGGACCAGTCGGTTATCGATGCGGGTAAGAAGAATGTTGGGTTCTGCCATGTTGATCAGCTTCCTTTCGTTATTTGCTGACGACAGTTACTTGATCTCCTGAATCGCGTAACGCGAAACATCTACGACGGCTCCGGATCGGACTTTGATCTGGACCTTTTCGCCTTCGATGCCCTTGACGGTTCCGTAGATACCGCCGGCGAAAAGGACCTCCTGACCCGGCTTGAGCTCCGTGTGCAGCTCCTTAAAGTACTTCTGCTTTTTCTTCATGTTGATTTGCGACCAGATGGTGTAAATCAAGCCCATGATGACAAGCAGGCCTAAAAGGGCAACCGAGGAGCTCAGGACGCTGGCTCCGAAATCGGCCATTAGATGCCATCCTCGTCGCCGAAGATATCCTCTTCGTCGGAGCCGGCAACGGACGCGACCGTCTGGGCGGTGATGCCCGTCTGGCCAACGGTCACGGCCTGCTCGCCCAGCTCGGCGAGCGTGGCATTGCCGCGGAGGAACAGGAGCTCAATAACCATGGGGAGGTTAGTGCCGGTCAGAACCTCGACATTGTCGACATCCTGGGCAATCATCATCGACTGGTTAAACGGGGTACCACCGAGCAGGTCGGTAAAGACGAGCACGCCATCGCACTCCTCGCGCATGGCGGTGATAGCGGCGCGGAGATCCTCACCGTAGGAAGCAGCCTGGTCGCCCTCAAAAGGAACGACGGTAAAAGCGGGCTGGTCACCAGCGACCATAGCGATAGCGCTTGCGAGGCCGGGTGCGAACTGTCCATGACCGGTAAGAATAAAGCCAACCATTCAAATTTCCCTTCCGAAGGTATGTGCAATACGAGTCCGATGATTTTCGGAAGCCAGCGGGCGCTCGCCCTTAAAGCTTCTTGGAAAGCGTTCGTTGAAGACCAGTGGTTTCTAAACTGGTAGTAACCACGTGACGTGTTGTTGTCACTATATCACCCCAGAAGAGGACGCTTTCGTTGATTCATACAGTAAAACGTTTTTGCACCGCTCACGGTGATAAATCGACCGTTCACCGCTCGTTAACACTTCTACCTGCAGTTTTGAAACCGTTTCGAAATGCTTTGGCAAAAGATCGGATCTTTTCCTGTGTCTAAACAACGTAGGGCGGCTAAATATAGCGTGTAGAAAAAATGCAGGTCATTGTGAAGATTTGTGAATTGGTCTTTTTGACTTAATACCAGTTAGAACCAGTTTAGAAATTATCGGTGAACGGTAGTTTTCGACCGTTCACCGGTTACTCGCAATCGTTTGCAGCCGTTTTCCTAGATGAATTGGGGAGACTCGATGAAGCACTTGCACGGTTGCAGGATATTTCAATACTCGTCCATCCCCCGCGCGCCAAACTCCCACTCCCTGAATATGCCATAGCTCTCGCTATTCGTCTCACAAACATTACTTACTCTAATCTGTAATTGTTTATCGTTTGTCAATAAGTATGATATAAGATACAAGTATCATCCAAGACATTGGTTGGAGGAGCTATGATCCGCTGGAACGTATCCAAATCGAATGAAGCCATCGACCGTGAACAGGCAATAGCCAAACTGAGGAAGCTCACTCGCTACTGCAAATGGGGCACAATCTGAACCATCGTGGCGCTCGCTCTGGCACTCCTCGCAGTCATTGCAATCGAAGATCTAGTCATATTGCCTAGCCTCTCCCAAGGGTTCTGTCTCCAATCCGTAGAGCTTGAGGCTAGCGAAGGGCCAATTCTCGCTCTCGTCGGCACCAATGAACAGACTCCTCTTATGCTTGTCGCGCACGACGGTCATACTGCCATAGGGAGCGGCATGATGGCATGCCTCGCGCTTGCCATCGCGCTAAGCGCATACAGGTTTTTCTCCGCCATTGAAAAGGCGGGCAGGCCCTTTGACCTCGAATGCATCCGCATACTACGTCAAATAGGACATTTGTTCCTTATCGGCGGCGCCGCCGTGAAACTTTTTGGTGCCATAGTCACAGGGCTGATACTCTCAGGATTTGGCGGTAGCTTTACGGATGCGCTTGGCGGCCAGCATCTCGACCTCTCCATGCTCTTTACAGGCCTGATTTTTAGCCTGATTGCCAGCATCTTTCGCTACGGGTATATCCTGCAAAAACAAGATGACGAGTTGCTCTAGGGGGAATCCATGATTATTCTGCGGCTCGACCGCATGCTTGCCGAACGCAAGATCTCATCCAAAGAGCTTGCGGAACGCGTGGGCATCTCCCAGGTCAATATGTCGCGCATCAAGACGGGCAAGGTTTCTGCCGTGCGCTTTTCAACTCTTGACGCGATATGCCGGGCACTCGACTGCCAACCGGGCGATGTACTGGAATATATATCCGACGATGAAGCCGATAGCCTTTTTGGACTTAAAGATGAATAGCCATAATTAAGCCGCCAATCACGCCCTCAACGCAAATTGCCCGCCAGAACGACTTCCGTACTGGCGGGCAATTTGTTTTCTATCAGCTAGATGCTCGATGAGCCGTGCAACTCTTTACGCAAACAGACCGTAGATGCTGATGTTGGCCTTGGCGTACAGGCCGTTGGCATACTCGGTCCACTTGGAGCTGGCGCTCGAGGCCTGCGAGGAGTACTGCTGATAGGCGGTGTAATAGGCGGTCATGGCCTGCTTATAGGTGGCACTATCGGCGGCAAAGGCATCGTTAGCGAAGGCCTTAGCGTAGGTGCTGTTCTCGTCCTTCCAGGTGCCCTTCGAGCTATCCCACTCGTCACCGGCAAGGTTGATGATGTAATCGGCGTAATCCTTGCTCGCGGTGTCCTCGTTGCCGTCAGAAGGCTCGGTCGGAGCGGTCGGCATGCTCGCGGAAGCATCGCCCACCTTCTTCTTGTAGAGCTTCTGCAGCGTCGCGGACTGACGGACGATCTGCTTGGCCTGGTCCTTGGACACGCCATACTGCTTGGCCATGGTGTCGTAGTCCGAGGTGCCGATAGAATCCTCGGCGTACTTCTTCATCTCCTTAGAGGAGACGGTAATGCCCTCGTCCTCAGCAGCATCGAGCAGAATCTTGTTGCGCACGTAAGACAGGATGACGTCGGCAGAGGGGGCGGTGTAGTTGCCGTTGCTATCCTTAACGGTATCGAGGCTGTACTGGCTCTCGATGGCCTCGCGCGCGGTGATATCGCTCTTCTTGCCGTTGTAGCTATAGCTTGCCACGTTCGAATCGAGCTGGTCCTCGGTGAGGGTAGCCGAGCCGACACCCTTGCCGCCAAAGCCGCCATTGCCAATAAAGAAGCCGACCACCGCAGCGATCACGACTGCAACCACAAAGGCGGCAATCATCGTCTTCTTGTGCTTGGATACGTGATCGTCCCCATCGGAACCTAGGGCGTCATCATCCTCATCCTGGGCCTCGGGCATCAGATTCTCGTCAGCGGCATCTGCGGCGATCTGAGCCTCCAGACGGGCGTCCTCTTCCTCGGCCGTCGTGCCAGCAGCAATGTGCTCGGCAGACGTACCGGCGACCAGGTCGATCTTCTCGTCCTCATCACCGTCGGGGCCTTCGCCGCGCTCGATGATCTGGATACCGTCGATCTCGTCCTTCTCGTCCTTCTTTTGAATCAGACCCATATCAGTTACTCCTTGTTAGGAAACATAGTCCTCAATAGAATACGCCCGACGGAGCGCCGGGCGTATTGATTCTTAGGTTATACGCAAACACTTAAGTACTATTTAGGCGTTTGCAGCCTGCATGCCTTAGACCAGGTGCGCGATAACGGCATCGGCAAAGGCCTGCGTGCCCACGGCACCCTCAACGGAGCCGGTCTGGGCACGACGCACGTCGCCGGTAACCTGCTCGCCCTCGTCGAGCGTGGCGGAGACGGCGGCGCGAATACGATTGGCGGCGTCGTTCTCGCCCAGGTGATCGAGCATCATCGCGGCAGACAGGATCTCGGCCGTGGGGTTGGCGATATCCTTGCCAGCGATATCGGGCGCGGAGCCGTGCGTCGCCTCGAAAATGGCGCAGTCGGCGCCGATGTTGGAGCCGGGGGCCATCCCTAAGCCGCCCACCAGGCCGGCGCACAGGTCGCTCACGATGTCGCCGTACAGGTTGGGCAGCACCAGGACATCGAAGTCGTTGGGGTTCTGGACCAGGCCCATGCAGGTGGCGTCGACGATCTTGTCGTTGAACTCAATGTCGGGATAGTTGGCGGCCACCTCGCGCGCAACGCGCAGGAACAGGCCGTCGGTTGCCTTCATGATGTTGGCCTTGTGCACGGCCGTCACCTTTTTGCGACCGCAACGGCGGGCGTACTCAAAGGCGTACTCCACAATGCGGCGGCTCTTGGCGATGGAGATGGGTTTGATCGAGATGGCGGAATCCGCGGCGAAGGTCTTCTGGCCCGAGCGCTCGACGAGCTGCGAAAGCTCCTCGACCTCGGCAGCGCCCTCATCGAACTCGATACCGGCGTAGAGGTCCTCGGTGTTCTCGCGCACGATGACCAGGTCGACGTCACGGAAGCGCGAGCCGTCGCCCGGCTGCGACAGGCAGGGGCGCACGCAGGCGTACAGATCGAAGTGCTTACGCAGAGCAACATTGACGCTGCGGAAACCCGTGCCGACCGGCGTGGTGATGGGCCCCTTGATGGCGACCTTAGTCTCGGCAACCGCATCGAGCACATGTTGGGGCAGCGGCGTGCCAAACTCGTCCATGACGCCGGCGCCGGCCTCCTGGACGTTCCAATTGATCTGGACACCGGTGGCCTCGACCACGCGGCGCATGGCCTGCGTAATCTCGGGACCGATGCCGTCACCGGGAATCAGGACTACATCGTGCGCCATAATCTGTTACTCCTCGTCTTCGGCGTCGTCAGATTTTTTAACGCTAGCACGCTTCTTCTTTTTGGAGAGATCCAGGCCAAAACGTTTAACAAGCATTTCGCAAATCTCGCTCGAACGGGCCTTGAGATAGCTGCCCTTACCGTTCTCGGCATCGAACTTAAGGCGCAGCGCGAGCTTCTCGGCAACCTCGGCGTCGATCTCGCCCTGGCAAAACTCGTACAGGCAACCGAGCATGTCGCGATACTCGAGGTCGCCGTGGTAGCACTGGATGGCCTCGTCCAGGATGGGCCAAGCCTCGCGCGAACGCTCGACGCTCGTGGCACCCCACACGCACAGCAGGCGGAAGGCGGCATAGCGCAGCGTGGAGGAGATCTCGTCGAACAGTGCAGTCTCGGCGCCCTCAAAGGCATCGCCCAGCTGCTCGGGGCAGGTGGTAGCGAGCGCCGTCAGGGCATCGAGGGCCTCCCAGCGGGTCTGCGCCTCGGGGCGGTCGAGCGCCTCGATCAGCGCAGGCACGCAGGGCACGACGCGCTGCGGGTCACGCTCGGCCAGCAGATGCAGCACGCGGGCGGCAAACTGGCGGATGCGGCGCGTGGGGCAGCCGAGCTCCTTGACCAGACGGTCGACGGCGTTCTCGTTCTCCTCTGCCAGCTGGAGCTGTGCCAGCTCCTCGTCGGTGAGCTGTTCGTCTTTGTTTTCTGCCATAGTTACCTCTTCTTACTATTTCTTAGCGTGCTTGCCAGCACCCTTGCTGTCATCGGCGACCGAGATGAGCTGTCGGTCGGCCGCGCCATTGCGACGTGCGCGGCGGCGCTCCTCGGCGTCGCCCGCGTCGGCGGCGGCGCGATGAGCCTTGTTGACGTTAAAGACCTCGTCGTGCTTGCGCCACGGACCGACGGACTCGCCAAAGCTCATCTTAAGGCCTGCGATAAAGCCGCCGAGCCAGCCGATCGGCGCAAACTGCACCAGCGGGAACAGCGAGAACACCCAGGTCAGCAGGACGACTGCCGCCGCACCCGCAAAGTTGGCAATCCAGTAGTCGCGCTTGGTGATCACGCGCTTTTCGCAGGCCCACTGGCCGCACAAAAAGCCGATGTAGATCGCAAAGAGAAAGAGCACCAGCGCAAGCACCACGAACGTCCAGCTCATAGGCGCTACTCCCCGTGATGGCGGCCGCAGCAGCACTCGTGGCCGTCGTCATGGCCGTGGCCACCGCAGCACTCGTGGTCCTCGCCGTGATGGTGACCGCAACCGCACTCGTGGTCGTCGCCATGCTCGCCGCAACCGCAGCCGTCCTCGTGGGCACC
Source organism: uncultured Collinsella sp. (assembly GCA_900547285.1). Classification (GTDB taxonomy): domain Bacteria; phylum Actinomycetota; class Coriobacteriia; order Coriobacteriales; family Coriobacteriaceae; genus Collinsella. The sequence goes on along the minus strand of URGF01000003.1, from coordinate 10,406 downwards.
GTGCTCCTCGGGACGATACTGCGACCAGTCCAGACCGGCGGCGATGGCATCGGCCTCCTCCTTGTAGAGGACCGTGATGGCCTGGGTGCCCAGCTTGGCGCCACCGATGGCGTCGAGCATGTCGTAGAGCGTAAAGGCCACGTCGGCGCCGGGCAGCGCGAGCTCGCGGTCATCGGCGTAGGCGAGCGCCAGACGCAGATCCTTAATGAAGTGCTCGACCATAAAGCCGGGCTTGTAGTCGCCGTCGAGCGCCTTGGGGGCTAAGCTCTCCATAGCGCCGGACTTGCCGGTGCCGCCCAGGATCATCTGACGGGTCTTCTCCAGATCAAGGCCGCTCAGCTCGGCAAACGCCAGCGCATCGGCCATACCGACCATGCAGGCGCCCAGCGACACCTGGTTGGCGAGCTTGGCAGCCTGACCCTTGCCGGCGCCATCGAAGCAGCAGATGGTTGCCGCAAAGGTGGAAAGGATGTCGCGGACCGGGGCGATGTCGTTCTCGGTGGCGCCCACGATAGCCGTAAGCGTGCCGGCGATAGCACCCGACTCGCCGCCGGTGACGGGGCAGTCAAACGCCATGCGGCCGGAAACCTGAGCGGCCTCGGCAATGTCGCGCGCCAGCTCGGGCGAGCTCGTGGTGAGGTCAATCAGCACAGCGCCGGGCTTTGTGCACGCGAGCAGGCCGTCGCCCGCCAGATAGAGCTCCTCGACCTCGGAGGGATAGCCCACCATGGTAAAGACGACATCGGCGTTCGCCACGGCATCGGCCGGCGTATCGGCCCAGACGGCGCCGCGCTCGACAAGCGCCGCGGCCTTGGACTTGGTGCGGTTGTTGACCGTGACGGGATAGCCGGCGTCCAGGATGTGGCCGGCGATGGGGGCACCCATAATTCCGGTGCCGATAAATGCGACAGAGAGCTTGTTTGCCATGAAACCTTTCCTTTTGGGTTGGGTGTTATTACCAGGTTGAATACTCAGCGCCAGCGCTTGAGCTGCGAGGCGCCCGTGGTCGTAGCGCCTGTCTACTCGCCGCGCACACGGCGCGCGATACGGTCGGAAAGCGAGGCTTTCTCGGCGCGGTTCTTGCCCCAAAACGCAAGTGCCACCATGCCGGGGCCCACGTGCGAGCCAATGGTGGGGCCCACGGAGCTGCGGATGATCGTGACGTCTGCGCAGCCCTCCTCCTTGCGAACGGCGGCCTCGAGCCAGTCACCGTCCTTCTCGGCATCGGCAGTCATAATGGCGATGGGCATAGTGCGATCGGGCACGTAGTTCTCACGGAACGACTTGAGGATGGACTTGAGCGCCTTCTTGCGGCCGCGGTTGACGCCGATCAGCGACAGCGAGCCGGCAAGGTCGTAGGAGAGCTCGGGCTTGACGTCGAGCTTTGCCGTGAGCTGCGCCGCCGCGGGCGGAATGCGACCGCCGGCAGCCAGCACGTCAAAGCTCTCGAGCGTAAAGTAGCCGTGGACATAGGTCTTGGCCTCGTTTGCCCAGTCGACCAGCTGCTTGGCGGTAAGTCCCGCCGAGCGTTGACGGACGGCCTCGAGCGCCAAGAGCTCGCCGGTCGCGCAGGGCAGGGCGTTGTCGACCACGTACAGCTCAAAATCGGGATACTCGGCGCGCACGGCGTCCGCCGCCTGGCACGCGGAGTTGTAGCTCGACGACAGCGCCGAGGTAAAGCACAGGTAGACCGTAGGCGTGCCCTCTTTGGCGCACTCGGTAAAGAACTCGATATAGCGACCGAGCGACACGGCAGAGGTAGACACGCGAGCGCCGGCGCGCATGCGGTCGTAGAACTCCTTAGGGCTGATGCTCGACCAGATATCGTCCGTGCGCTCCTCGCCATCGATGATAAAGGGGAAGCCCAAGATATCGACATCGAGGTTCGCGGCAACCTCGGGGCTAAAGTCGCAGCAGGTATCGACGACGATGCGGCAGCGGTCAGAATGGCCGGTAGATGCAGCCTTGTCCATCAAAGCGACTCCTTACGTAAAAAAGGCGGCCATCCGCATGGGATGACCGCCGGCCGTTAACTCATGCAAGTTAACGTATTTTACTCGTCAAGTGTTTCGATGCGGGGCTTGATGATGCCATATCCACCATTCTTACGGTGATACACCACATTGATGAGGCCAGTCGTCGCGTTCTCGAACACGTAGAAGTCGTGGCCGAGCAGATCGGTCTGCACCAGCGCCTGCTCCTCAGTCATCGGGGTGACATCGATGACCTTCTCGCGGACGAGCAGGTCGTCCTCCTCCTCGGGCAGCAGCAGATCGGCAAGATCCTCGACGCGCTCGACCGGTGCGACATCCGCTGCGCTGGCACCGCCCTGGCGGTTGTCCACGACCTTGGTCTTGAACTTGCGCAGCTGGCGGGTGACCTTATCGGCGGAGAGGTCGATGGCAGCGTACATATCTGCACCGTGCTCGGCAACGCGAATCACCGAACCGCGGGCACGAACCGTAACCTCGACGATTGCCGGGTTGGGGTTCGAGGGGTTCTTCTCATAGCGAAGCACGACGTCGACTGTCATGGGCTCGATATCGAAAACCTTGAGCGCCTCGCCGATCTTCTCGTCCACATGCGCACGCAGAGCATCGGTTACCGTCGTCTTGCGTCCAGAAACCTTGATATCCATACGTGGCTCCAATCTGCCTCGGGGACTTACTGTACTGGCTATGTACCCATTGCCGTGCATTTAATCACGCGGATTCCTAAAGACCCGAATAACGATTGCTTGATACCGCATACCGAAGTCTCGCACTTTTCCGTGGCAAAGTGCGCTATAGAAGGGAGCCGACGGCTTTGTATTTGGTCCCGAAAATTGGCTTTGACCTGCTGGTTTTATAGGGATGAAAAAGCCGGGCTCCCCTATTGGGGAAGCCCGGCAGTGCGTGTTGAAACCGTGAAGAGGCGTCCTTTCCAACGTATAGGAGACACCACCCCTAGCAATAACTAGCTATTAAGTTTGTTAATGTCGTCGTCGGTGATGGTGCCTTCCTGGCTGGACGATTTGTCCTCGGAGGATGCGGTCTCATTGTTGGAATCGGAGGACTCGCTGCCGGAAGACGTGGTCTCACTGGACTCAGAGTCACCCGGCTGCACGTTAGCGCCCGAAACCGTCTTAGTGGTGAGGTCGTAGGGCATCCTGCCATACCAGACAGAGTGGACCGCCTCGAGCGTGCCGTCGGCCGTAATACCGTCGAGGGCATCGCTCACGGCACGGCACAGTTCGTCATTGGACGAGAGGCCCGCAACACCAAGCGTCGAGGGCGCCTCGAGCGAACCGGCATAGGAGACCTCGCTCATCAGGCGTGCAAGGTAGCCGCCGGCCGTGGAGTCGCAGATTACATAGTCGACCTCGCCGGACTCGAGTGCCTCAAAGCACTCGTTGATGTTGGAGTAAGTCTTTTGGTTGGCGGCGATGCTCTGCTTAGCAAGCGCCTCCTGCGAGGCCGAGGACATCTGGACACCCAGAGTAGACGTGTTAAGGGTATCGGTGGAAACGCTTAGCGACCCACCATCGCTGGTTTTACCGAACACGGAAGCGGCATCGTACAGGCAGGTGCCGAGCGAGCTAACGTCCCCGTCCGTGGAGTTGATCTCGCCGATAAAGATATCAGCCTTTTTGTCGCCGAGCGCGGAACCTGCCGAGGACGCATCGACAAAGGCGACCTTAAGGCCCATGCGGCTTGCAAGGGCGCGGGCGGCGTCAACCGCATACCCCGTGAGCTCGCCGTCGGCGTCCTGCATGGCCTGCGGCGCATCGGAGGTATCGAGGGCAACCGTCAGGGTTCCGGGAGTGACCAGAGCATCGTCCGACACCGCCGGCGTGACGGTCTCGTACTCGATCTGGTCGATCGTGGGAGTCGTGAACGTAGACAGCGGGTTGAACGCGCATCCGCTCAGGCCCAAAACGGCGATGACCGCTGCGGTCCCAGCACCTAACCGAGCCGCGTGCATCAAGCTGCCCCTCACCATGTCCACTACCCTGCCTTCTGTGTCGTATACGATCCGTGCGTTGCGCGGAATATCAGGTTGTTCCCACCAGCTGACCTGGTATTTGACCCCACACTTGCGCACCGGGGCGTTTGCTCGGGAGGCCGCAGCCACCTTCACGACTGGCCCGCTCGCCCGCGAGGCGGTATAGCCCCAAAGAAAGTAGAACGGACGGTGCGGCTTACATCTAGGACGCGCCATGATTGCGCCGCGCGCACGCGGTCGCTTACGTGGATCCCTTTGACCGCGTCTGTCTTGGACTAGGACGGGCATTTCGTCCGTCCGCAACCACAGCCTGGTAGGAACGTAGCGCATTATAGCTAAGTTCAAGCTAAAGTTTAAGGTTAGGGGCGTCATTCGCATCGCGAGTACAGATTTCGCAGGTCGGAGTGGGCTATTCGTGCCTCTGTGAAGCCCGGAGCTCCCCTATGGGGGCATCCGGGGCACCCTTCCTAGGGTGCCGTGGCCAAAAAATGGCAAATATGAGTACTGTCACCAATTTAGTAACAGGCAATTTTGGCATCTCGGACAGATTTTGCGCTCAGTGTCGCCAACCTGATGCTTAGTTATTCTACATTTGTTTATTATCTTCTTACTTTACGCCGCCTCCGAGTCCTAAATTCCTTGATTTTGCTGTTACTGATTTAGTGACAGTACTCATATTTGCCATATTTTGGCCAGGGCATATGATTAACCCCCTATTTTCGACGTGAATTAGACCGGCTTAAGCCCAAAACACGCCCGCAGCGTGTTAAGCAACGCCTCTTGCTTCTTCCTGCGGGCATCGACACGATTCCGGTACCGCTTTCGCATACGCTGGTGCATGCGCCATGCGAGCGCTTCCATCGCTTCCATGTCACAGAGCATTTCGTTGTTGACCGTCGCGACCTCGATTCCCATAGTAATCAAGCCCGTGTTGCGCTTTTCATCATGGATACGTCCCCTCCGAGAGGAATGGCCCAGCTCACCGTTGTATTCCAGGTCAAACCGGGCTGCCTCCTGATATGCATCGCAAACTGCATGGGGCATCCCCGAGATTGCCTGCGCACGGTCATCGAACTCGATCTTGTAGTCGGTCTTAAAAGGTCCGCAGGCAAACCCGCCATAGGAAAACGGAAGCGAAAACAGGGCGAGCATGATGCACTCCATGGGCGAGAGCAGGTTTTCCGAAAGATAGGGACACAGACGCAGCAGCTGTTTGGCCACATTCCCCTTGCATGCCGCAAGGTAATCTGCCAGACGATCGGGCATCAGCACCGGCTCGACTTCAAAGTAGCCCACGTCTGCTGGCTGGTCCTTGTCCTTTGCAAGTTTATTCGTAACAGGCGAGGTGTAGGGAGGCAGATACTTCCCGCGGTCGCTCAGTGAAATCTTAGAGCACAGCTCCTGGGCCAGGGCAAACGCCTGGATGCAGCCGACCTCGCGCGCAACGGCAACACAAAGAGCCTCGGGAGATAGGCTGTACGCCCCCGGTTCCACCTCTAGAATCGAGCCGGCGGGCAACCCGGAACACACGGACCAGCCTACGCCAGGCATGCGGCGGCGCTGTGCTGCAGACCCTACCAGCAAGCACAAATCCTCTTGTACCTCGCCGCTTGCGGCCCCAATCCGCACCAAGTCGGGAAGATAAATGTCCTCGGTCGAGGGCGACGACGTGCGCAGCACACGGCGCTCTTCATCGGGATTAAGGTCCTTCCAGCTGATGTAACCCATTTGTCGGCGCTCGGCGCGCATCGTGCGTAGCGCCGAGGCGCCGGTCAGAATTATGGAGGCCGCCAGTTGCTCGCTTGTCGGTTCGTCACACCGCTCAATCTTCACTGCCACAAAACCACCCCTACCAAACACGTGCGATAGCAATGCCATCGACTGCCGCAGCGCCGGCGCGCTTGAGCTCCGCCGAGGCTGCTGCCATGGTCGCGCCCGTGGTGATAACGTCATCGATAAGCAGTAGGCGGCGGCCGTGCACGTCCTCAACCGTCTCGTACATGCCTTGGGCACGCTCGCGACGCTCCTCACGACCGAGTTCGCGCTGGTCACCATGCCCGTACTTGACGAGAGCATCGAGCAGGGGAACACCCGACAGCTCGCAAAATGGGCGCGCAATAGCCTCCATATGATCAAAACCACGCCGCCGAAACGCCGCCGCCGTCGCAGGCACAAACACCACCGCATCCGCACCGGACAGCACACCTCCCAAGCGTTCGGGCGCTACGACCTGGGCATGCAGGGCGGTGTCGTAGAGCAGCTCCGCCAGATACGGAGCCAGGCGTCGCTCGCCCGCGTCCTTGTACGCTTTAATGATGCGCGGCAGCGGATGCGCATAGACGGAGCACGCCAGGCAGCGGTCGAGCGCCTCCGCCATTGCCGAGGACGTGCCCTCGACCGAACACTCAGTGCACAGCAAATCCCCAAACGGGGCGCCGCATCGGGTACAGCTATGACGTGGGTCGATGAGCGTGAGCGCGGCCAGGCAGTCTTGGCAAATAAGCGCACCGGCGCGCTCGCAGCCGGCACATCGTGTTGGCGACAATGCCTCGAGTGCCTCGCGTGCCGCCCGCTCGGCAAACGGCAGCAATTCGTCCGCAAACGGTAGGGCGCCGGCACCCTGCAGACGGCTCAATTTGTTCAGATGGCTCTTCAAGACACAACCCTCCCTACGTTCGGTCGCAGGGAGGGTTGTTGATTCAGCGCTATGGTACCCCGACGCGATTGGGGTAAGGCGGGTTAAATCCGCTCGCGGGCGTTATTCGCCGGCGGGCGGTTGTGGTGCAGACGAAGACGGGGTCGAGCCCTCGCCACCATCCTGGCGCGGCTTGCGGGAACGGCGACGGCGACGGCGCTTTTGGCCCTGGTCGGCCGAGCCCTCGCCACCGCGATCCTCGCGCGGCTCGCGCTCGTCGCGAGCGGCGCCACGCGAAGCCTTAGCAGCCGCTCCCCCGCCATCTCCGGGACGACGGCGCGTGACCTTGACCTCGCCATCCGAGACCTGATCGGCCACGGAGGGCACTGAAGGCTTCTGCTGCGCGCCCGAGGAATGGCGACGGCGCGGACGCGGCGCGCGCTCATCCTCGCCACGTGACTTGCCGCCCTTGTCGGCAGACGCATCGGAGGCCGAGGCGCCCTTGGAAGCGGCACCAGCCTCGCGAGCAGCTGCGGCGCGGAAGGCGTCCTCGCGCTCCTCGCTCGACAGATGACGGCGGCGGCGACGTGTGGGGTTCATGCCACCGCCGCGATTCTGCTGCTGGGGTTGCTGAACCTCGCGCTCGCGAGAGGCGCTCTTGCCCGCGGCTGCAGCCTCGGCAGCATCGCCCGAGCCTGCGCGCTTGCGACGACGACGGCCACCGGCGGCCTCCTCGGCCTCAGGCGTTGCGGCATTGCCACGGCCCTTTCCGCGGCCACGACCCTCGCCCTGCCCCTGACCGGCGCGAGCATCGGAATCGGCATCGCGACGACGGCGCTTGGGCATCGAAGTGCCGGCCAGACGGTCGGCGCTCGACAGGCCATCGCCCACGTCGACGCCGTTCTCGCGATCGAGCTCCATGAGCGCCAGGCGCATCTCGGGCGACTCGATGCGCTCGAGCACGTCACGCGTCACGCAGTCGGGGCGGCAGTTGCAGCCCTGCTCGGCGGCCTTCTTCTTGCAGCCCTCCGAGCAGGTCATATCGGCCAGGTTGACCTTAAAGACCTTGCCGTTCTCCAGACGCAGCACCAGCTGCTCGCGCGGCGTGTCATATTCCTGAATACGCGCCTTGCCGAGCGGCGTATCGATGAGCGTCTTCTTTTTGGGCGCGCGGCTCTTAAAGTCCTTGTACGCTTCGAACTCATAGCGCAGGCAGCACATCAGGCGGCCGCAAACGCCGCTGATCTTGGAGGAATTGAGCGGCAGGTCCTGCTCTTTTGCCATGCGGATCGAGACGGGCTCAAACTGTCCGCCAAAGCGCGTGCAACAGAGCTCCTGGCCGCACTGGGCATAGCCGCCCACCAGGCGAGTCTCGTCGCGCACGCCGATCTGGCGCATGTCGACGCGAATGTGCAGCGTCGAGGACAGATCCTTGACGAGCTGGCGAAAATCGACGCGCTCCTCGGCCGCAAAGTAGAACACGGCCTTCTCGCCGCCAAACAGGTACTCGACGCCGACCGGCTTCATCTCGAGGTCGAGTTCTTTGACCAGACGGCGGAAATCGACCATGGCCTCGTCGCCCTGGATGGCAAGATCGTCGGCAAGCTGCAGGTCAATGTCGCTCGCCACGCGCAGCACGGGCTTGAGCGGCTGACCGATCTCGTCTTGCGGCACCTCGAAGGGATCGGCCGTAACCAAGCCGATCTCGGTTCCGCGCTCGGTGGAGCAAATGGCATAATCGGCCTCGAGGATATCCAGGTCCTGCGGGTCAAACCACAGGTCGCGCGAGGCGTAGGTAAACTTAACGGGTACGACTAACGGCATTTCAGTGCCTTCCTGATATCGAACAGCATGACCTCGATGGCCAGCTGGGGAGTAACGTTTCTGGCGATGTTGCGCTCGGCGGTCGCGACCGCCTCGAGCGCCTGGGTGGCACCCGCAACATTGGTCGCGGCGGCAAGCCGACCGATCGTGTCGCGCACGTCCTCGTTCACCACGTCGGCTGCCTCGTCCTGAAGTGTCAGCAGCACGTCGCGCATGAGCGTCCGCGCGCTCGCCAGCGCTTCCATGATACCCGAACGCTCGCGCGCGTTGAGTTCGCGCTTGTTGCGGTCCTCAAGCTGCTTCAATGCTCCACGCGACAGGTAGTCGGCGTTTTGCTCGAGTACCTTTTCCTGCGTGGACTTGACCTCGGCCAGCGGCGCCTTAACGGCGACGATGAGTGACTTGGCGAGGCTGAGCACATCGGCCTCGTCGGCGGCGATGAGCGAATCGATGGCGCGGACCATCTGGCGGCGAGCGTCCTGGCGCTCGGCGCTCTTAAGGAACTCGATGCCGCGCGTGGGGCTTCCCGCTACGGCAACGGCCATGCGACAACGCGCAGGGTCCTGACCGGTGGCGCGACTCACGGCACGCGCGGCCACGGCGGGCGACACCAGCCGAAACGGCACGCACTGGCAGCGGCTCACGATGGTGGGCAACATCACGTCTGCCGAGGTGGCCAGCAAGATAAACATAACGCCCTCGGGCGGCTCCTCGAGCGTTTTGAGCAGTGCGTTGGCGGTGTTGGCACGCAGTTGCTCGGCACGGTCGATGATGTAGACCTTGGCCTTGGCGCGGATGGGCGCCAGCGGCACGTCGTCGAGCAGCTCGCGGGTCTGGGCAATGAGGTAGCCCGTGGCGCTCTCGGGCGTGTAATAGTGAACGTCGGGATGCGTATGGCGAGCAACGCGCACGCAGCTGTCGCATGCGCCGCAGCCATCCTGCTCGCACAGGAAGGCTTGGGCGAGCGCCCACGCGGCGTCGAGCTTGCCCGCGCCGGGCGCTCCCAAGAACAGATAGGCGTGCGATGCGCGACCGCTGGCGACGGCGTTGGTCAAAAAGTCGCGCACGCGCTCTTGGGTATCGAGCTTGGCGAGCAAGCTTGTCTGCGCGGGGGCCATGCTACTCGGCCTCCTGGGCAAGCGCGGCGGCGACGGCGTCCTGGGAAATATCGAGGCCGTAGGCACGAACCTGCTCGACCGTCTTCTCGAAGACTTCCTCGATGGTCGCGGTGGCGTCGATGAGCTTTACGCGGTTTGGCTCCTCGGCGGCAATTGCGCAAAAGCCCTGGTAGACACGCTCTTGGAATGCCATGCCCTTTGCCTCCATGCGATCTGCCGCACCACGGGCTGCCATGCGCAGCGCCGCCTGCTCGGGCGTGATGTGGTAGACGAGTGTGAGCGCCGGGTGCGTACCCGCGACGGCCAGGTTGTTGGCATCTCGCACCATCTGGCGATCAAGGCCGTCGGCAAATGCCTGATAGCAGGTTGTGGAATCGTAGAAGCGGTCGCACAGGACCACCTTGCCGACAGCAAGGGCGGGCGCGATGACCTCGTGCACCAACTGAGCGCGTGCCGCCTCGTAGAGCAACAACTCGCAAGTGTCGCCCATCGCTGTATTGGCGGGGTCGAGCAGCAGAGCACGGATCTTTTCGCTGATGGCGGTACCGCCCGGCTCGCGCAGGCTCACAACCTGGTAGCCAGCGAGTTCGAGCGCGCGGGCAAGCAGGCGCGCTTGCGTGGACTTGCCGGCGCCGTCGACGCCCTCGAGCGTGATAAAGCTATGTTGAGCGGGCTCAAAAGCCATGGGCGCAGCCCCTTCCTACAAGGCGCGTAAATGCGAGTTATAGCAACCAAGCCATGATACCCCAGTGCTCGGCGCGTCCCCAATGGCTAAAGGTGCCTTTCCAAAGTTGCGGTGAAATAGGGACTGATCGAAGCTCTGACACCGACCAACAGTCCCTATT
>URGF01000002.1 GCA_900547285.1 uncultured Collinsella sp. | reverse complement strand
CCGTTGTTGTTGCTCGCCGCTTCGCGGCTCGGCGGCCCCGTTCTCCGCGGCGGGGTTGTCTAAGGTTTTTGTTGAAGCTCGGCCATTGGCTCAAATGGAAACGGGGAACGCATCTGCATCCCCCGTTTTTGTTGCGGTTAGTCTAGGTCAATAAACTTGGTGCTTATAATCTTGCCGTCTTTTACTAGCATTCTGGCCATGGTGGGGCCTCGGGTGCCTCGGGGGTAGCTGGCGCTGCCCGGGTTGAGGACTAAGCAACGGCCCACTTGGGCTTCTTTGGTTACGTGGGTGTGGCCGTTGATGGCTACGTCCACGGATCCCACCGGAAGGTCTTCGCGGTAGTGGGCTACGGCGAATTTGAGGCCTTCGTAAGTAAAGAGCGCAAGACGGTCTACATCGGGGCCGTAGTCGCGGTAGTAATCGTTGTTGCCCAGTACGGCCCGCACGGGGGCGATGGTGCATAGGTGCTCGTAGTCCATCTCTGACGTAAGGTCGCCGGCGTGGATAATCAGGTCTGCGCCCTCAAGCTCGTCCAGGAGCGCAGGCGATAAATAGCCGTGGGTGTCCGAGATGATGTCGATACGCTTGGCGCTTGCACTGTTCATGGGATCCCTTCCGCAAAAAAACGATTCGGCAGATACATACAAAAAAGGCCCCACGGCTCCGCAGACGATGGGTCTACAGGGCTGCGGGGCCAGTGTGCTAGAGGCTCAGGGCCTTCTTGAGCGGCACGACGCGGCGGCGCGAAACCGGCACGCGTTCGTCGACGCCCGTAATGCCCAGCTGGATGGCGCCCGAGGGCACCGTCTCAACGTCCGTGACGCACGCCAAGTTGACGATATAGCGGCGGTGAACACGGAAGAAGCCAAAATCGCAGAGCTTGGCCTCAAACTGCGCCAGCGAGGTCGTCGACAAAAAGCGATCATCGACGGTATAGATGCAGGAGTAATCGTCCTTGGCCATGATAAAGCGAATGTCGTCCACGGGAATGAGCACCTTGCGGCCGCCCTTTTCCACCGGGATACGCTCGATGGTCACCTTGCTGTCCGTAACCGGCTTGGCGCGTTGCATGACCTTCTCGATCGCGCGATCCAAGCGAGCTTCCTCGACCGGCTTCATCAGATAATCGACGGCATCCACATCGAATGCCTCGACCGCATGGTCGCTATACGCAGTCACAAACACGATCGCCGGCGGATTTTTGAGCTTATGCAGCGCCTCGGCAAGTTGCAGGCCCGAGGCACCGGGCATCGAGATATCGAGAAACACGACATCCACGCGACTTTCCATAAGCATCTCGATGGCGGAGCGGACGCTCGACGCCTCCGTGATCGTGCCGATCTTGCCCGTTTGCTCGAGCAGGAAGCGAAGCTCCGAGCGAGCCGGCGCCTCATCATCCACAATCATCGCACGCAGCATAGGGATAAAACCTTTCGTCAACTAACTACGCCGGGCATCCGTCGCATGACGTTGAGCCCGTAGCCTTTTATTTTACTCTTGAATGTCAAAGATGCTCTCTGACAAATCAAGATGAAGGAGCACTTTGGTGCCCTTGCCCGGCGCCGATTCGACACGCGTATAGGAGTGCGGCCCATAAAAGCGATGGATGCGCTCCGAAATATTGTGCATGGCCACACCGGCGCCGCCACCCTGGGGAGAGCTGGCGTCGGGACGGGCAGAGCGCTCGTCAAACAGTCTGGCGGCGGTACCCTCATCCATGCCCACGCCATTATCGGCCACGGCAATCAAGATTGCATCCTCGCCGTCTTGGTGAACGGTCACGTCGATCCTCAGGGCGTCGTCATCGCCCATACCATGACGTACGGCGTTCTCGACAATCGGCTGGATCACGAACGCCGGCACCAGCGTATCTTCCACGTCCTCGGACACATCGAACGTCGCAAGCACGCGGTCCTCGCCAAAGCGGGCCTTCTCAAAGGTAAGGTAGCGCTTGGTCTGTGCGACCTCGCGCGAGACCGGAATAAGCGATCCCGAGTTGTCGAGTGTAGCACGATAGAACGATGAGAACTCACGAAGCAGTTCGCGGGCCCGCAGCGGGTCGGTGCGCGTAAACGATGCAATGGTGTTCAGCGTGTTGAACAGGAAGTGCGGGTTAATCTGCGCCTGCAGCGCACGCACCTCGGCGCGCGCCGTGAGTTCCTTTTGCACCTCGAGCTCGTGGATGGCGAGCTGCGTGGACAAGATCTCGGCAAAGCCCGAGGCAAGCGCATACTGGGTACGGTCGACGGCGCGCGGGGTCTTGTAGTAGAACTTGAGCGTGCCGACGGTACGATCGCCCACCTTGATGGGGGCGATAATGCCGGCGGGAACTTGGTTGTGCGAGCCGTCCGAGCCCACGACATCCACCATACGGTTGAACGACTGCACGATGCCATGTTCGATAACGTAGCGTGTGGCAAGCGTGTGGATGGGAGTATCGGGCAGCAGTTTTTCCTCAAACTCGCCCGCGCAGGCAAGCACGTTGTCCTCGTCGGTGATGGCCACCGTCATGGCGCGCGTCTCGGGCAAAATGCGCCGGCACACCAAACGCGCCGACTCCTGCGTCAGACCGCCCTTAATGTCCTCGAGCATGGCCGAGGCCACCGAGAGCGTCTCCTCGGTGTACTGGGAGCGCACCGAATCGGGATTGAGCGTCAAAAAGATAAAGATGCACAGAAAGATGCACAGCAGCGCGCAGGCAATCACCGTGGCGATCGGCTCGATACCGGTCACCAAGGCAAAAATAAAGTACACCAGCACGCAAATGGCGCATGCAACGGCAATGATGCGAAAGATTGATATTGAACTATCGCGCTGGGCGCGGCGGTCGATCATTCGGCCCCCTCCAGGATACTGATCAGTTGTGCGTCACGCCAAAGCCCGTCCATGATCTTGGGCCAAAAGCTCTGGAAACGCAGGTAGCTTGCAGCGTTTTGGCGCGCATAGGCCTTTGCCTCGCCGATACCATGGCGCCAAATGCGCAGGTAGCCCTCATGCTCGCGGGTAAACACGCTGCGGACCATAGCGGTCTTGCGCACGCGGTCGTCGAGCTCGCGCGAAATCCACGGGCCCGGGTAGGGCATGAGCGATGCCGCCGTAACGGGGATGAGCTCCTTTTGATGCGCGGCGAACGTCAACTTGGCCCGTTCGTAGTACCAACGGTATACATCCTGCATAAAGCGCGGTGAGCGCTTTTCGGACTCCGGAGGCAGATGGCGCACGGTCCACTCGTTATCAAACCACACGTCGTAGCCAAACATACGCATGTTAAAGAGGTAATCCAAGTCCTCGCCGCGGGTGATAAACGGGTCAAAGGCCACACGCGTAAAGGCGCGGGCGTGCAGGGCCATCAGGCCGCCGCACACGTAGTTGGAGCGCGAGATGCGGGTGCCCGAGAGCGCCTTTTTCATCCAACGGTTGAACTCGATGCGCTTGGTCCACCAACGATGGCAGATGCCCGCCTTGTCCGTGGGAGCCAGCGGCGAGCCGTCGCGATCGTAGAAATAGCCGCTCTTGACCAAGATCGGCAAGCCCTGACGCGTCTGCTGCCCCAACGCATAGGTCGCGCGCTTCATAAAGTCGGCGTCGATGACAGTCTCATCGTCATCCAAAAAGATAACCGCGTCATGCCCCAGCACAGCGGCACAGGCTAGCCCCATGTTGCGGATGGCACCGTAGCCTCGCAGGCTCACGCACTCGCCCGAACCCTTGGGCGCGATCTGAGCAACCCGGTCTGCGATGCGCGAGGCCTGGGTGTTGGTGACAACGGTGACCTTGAGCGTGGGATGCGCGTCGACAATCTCGTGCACGCGCAGCGACACATCGGCTGTGGCAGAAACAGGACAGACCACCAAAAGGATGATGCGCGGGATGTCGCGCACCTGCTCAAGCGAGGCCAGGCAGCGGTCGAGTTCGGGATTGTCGGCGTTGAGTCGTGTCGAATGGTCATAGGTGCCAGGGGCGTTTGCGCGAGCGTCATCGCCCGCCCAATACGTTGGAATCACGACCGTGGCGTTCATGCCTTACCCTCCCTGCAACACAAAAACGGGACGCCGCCAAACACAGGCGACGCCCCGCGACCTAGCTGACTCCATCATACCCACTTGGGCTAATCATTGTTCGAAAGTCAGAATGTTTATTGCGGATAACCCCAAAAGAGTATCGCGGCGGACGCAATTACCGGCAAGTTCCTATGCGGCCTGCTCTGCCGTCTGAGACATGCGGGACAGACGGACCAGCAGCACAAAGCCCACCACCAGCAGCACGCCGATAGACAGGACGCCCAGCGAGGGGTTGCCGGTCAGCGAGGTGACGACCGACACCAAGAAGGTGCCCATGACACTTGCATAGCGGCCAAAGATATCAAAGAAGCCGTAGTACTCGTTGGACTTTTCCTTGGGAATAATGCGGCCAAAGTAGCTGCGGCTGAGCGCCTGCACACCGCCCTGGAACAGGCCGACCATAATGGCAAGCACCCAGAATTCAAAGGCGGTCTTGAGGAAGAACGCGGCAAAGAGCACGATGCCCATATAGGCGGCGACGGCCACCAAGATCATATTGAGTGTGCCCACGCGACCGGCAAGCTTGCCGTAGATGATGGCGGACGGAAAGGCCACAAACTGCGTAACGAGCAGAGCCAGCACCAGTTGGGTCGAGTCGATGCCCAAAGCCGATCCATAGCTGGTTGCCATGGAAATGACCGTGTGCACACCGTCGATGTAGAAGAAGAACGCGATCATGTAGACCAGCACGGTCTTGTTGTGGGCAATCTCGCGCATGGTGTGTCCGACCTCGGAGAACACGCCGCCCACGATGTGGCCGATGGTGTCCTCGGGACCACGCTCGCGACCGTACTTCTGCTTATAGGTGCGAATGAGCGGCAGGGTAAAGATGAGCCACCAGGCACCAGTGATGACAAACGACAGACGCGTTGCCAGCATGGTGGGGACACCAAGAGCGGGACCACCCATGATAAGCGCCAGGCAGATGATGAACGGCACGGTGGAACCGATGTAGCCCCAGGCATAGCCCGAGCTGGACACGGCGTCCATGCGCTCGTCGGTGGTAATGTCGGGCAGCATGGCATCGTAGAACGTCATAGAAGAGTTGAGGCCGATGGTGCACAGCACGTACACAGTCAAAAATGCCATGGCGGACATTGGGATAGCCTGCGCCAGGCAAAGAACCAGGCCCGTGAGGAAGAAGCCCAAGAAGAACTTGATCTTGTTGCCGGCGTAATCGGCAAGCGCGCCCAGAATGGGCATGAGCATGGCAATGACCAGCGAGGCAATCGTCTGCGCGTTGCCCCAAGCGACCACCAGGTCTGCCGAGGAAGCGCCGGTATTGATGGCGTTAAAGTAGATGGGCACCACCGAGGTATTGAGCAGCACGAGGGCCGAGTTTCCCACATCGTACATGACCCAGTTACGCTCGAGCTTGGTGTATTTCATGGACAGGGACCCTTCGTATTCGCCCGATATGCAGCTAGTTCATCGTACCCCAATTGCACGGAGGCGCCGGTAAGGATTCGGCAAAGAGACAGGAGCGGACCCTACTCCTCGCGGTCGAACTCCTCGTCGGCGCCGAGCACGCGACCGCTGTAATTGACATGGTTGGTCACGGCATCCATGTCACCGGTCTCGATAAAGCGGGCAACCGTGCACTCGTAATCGAGCAGCGCGCGGTCAAAGACCTCGGGGAAGCTCTCGGTCGAGACTTCATCGGTAAAGGGGTTCTTCCATGTCAAGTGGCCCAGGTTGCCGGTACGCTCGGGCAGCTCGGTCGTCACGCGGTGCGCAAGGCCGTCGAGCAGCGAATAATCGTGCACCAAGCCCTCAACCAGCGAGATCGCGCGCGTCTTTACGGAGCCGGCCGGCTCAATCGCGCGGTAAAGTCGCTGCATATTGGCAACGGCAGCACCGTACTCCCCCGCCGGAATGTCAATGCCGTACACGCGTCCGGCAACATAGCTCATCAGCACGCCGGCCACGCGATTGATGCGATCGGTGGTGACGATCTCGCCCGCCGGCGGGTAATCGTCAACCGTAGCGCCATCGCGTTTAAGCTGCAGCATCAGTACATCCAGGTCGCTCTCGATCACGGCATGGACCTGACTGCTCGAATCCTCAAGCTCTGAATCGGACTCCACGATGCCAAACTGTTGCTCATAGACAAAGGGGTGAGCGTTGCGGTCGAGCACGTAATGAGACAGCAGGCCCAGCGCAAAGGCACGACCCAAGCTGGCGTCGCGCGGCAGCAGATGCGACACGCCATCGCGCAGGCACGCGAACTGGCGAGACATGCGCGACCGATGCATGACCTGCGCCAGCAGCGTGCAGTCGGAAACACGCGGTGTCAGAATGTGAAAGAAAAACGGGTCGGGGCCTTGGTTGCCCAAGATAAAGGCAATGCGCTCTTCATCGGACGTGATGACGCCCTGCGGAAGACGGTCGATGCTTTCCTCGCCAAACAGATGATGGGTGATAAGCGCGGGCATAATGATCCTTTCGATTTCATTCGATGCCACCCATTATGCCCACCGCGCGCCCATGCCAAACCTGCGATGGTAAACGACGGCACGCAAGCCTCTTACGCAAGCCCCAGGTGCGACTTGACCTCGGCGGCACGACGACGGGACACCGGCACCGTCGAGCTCACGCGGTCGAGCCTGAGCTCCATCAACCCCGTGGAGCCAATCTCAACATTGTGCACGTCTTCCAAATTGACCAGATAGCTGCGATGAACGCGAATAAAGCCCTCGGAGCCCAAGCGACGTTCGAGCGAAGAGATCGACTCATTGATCAGGTACGTTCCCTCGGCGCAGATGGCGTTGCAAAAATCGGCGCGCGCCTCAAAGTAGCAAACGTCTGCGGCGGGAATGAACACCTTTTTGCCCCCGCGGTCCACCGTCAGACGCAAAGGCTGGCGCGGAGCGTGGATAACACGACGGACGCCCAAGGCCGCCTCGATCTTGTCGAGTGCCTTTGACAGGCGTGCGTCCTCAACCGGCTTGACGACATAATCGACGGCATCGAGGTTATAGGCATCAGCCGCATACTCGGCAAATGCCGTCACAAACACCACGACCGGCGGCGTCTTTAGGTTCTGCAGCGTCTCGGCAAGCTCAATTCCCGAGCGACCGGGCATGGTAATGTCTAAAAACAACACGTCGGGCTTGTTCGACAGAATCGACTCCACGGCCTCGGTGACATTGCCCGCCTCGGCAATATGACCCACACGCGTATCCTTTTCCAATAGATAGCGTAGCTCAGCCCTAATTGGGGGCTCGTCATCAACCACCAAGATGTTCCAGCCTTCGGACATATGTGCTTCCCCTCTTTTTCTCTCAATCCAACCGCGTGCTACGCCGTCAACGGCGCGGGCTCATGCGGCTCGCCGTTCAGCTCGACGATGACCTGCGTTCCCACGCCCTCCTGGGACTTCACGCGCATGCCGGAATCTTCTCCGTAAAAGAAATGGATGCGCTGAAGCACGTTGAAGAGCGCCAGGCCGCAACCTCGCTTGACGGAGCCGCCGGCGGTAATGCTCTCGGGCTCCTCCAGGCGATGCTGCTCAAACAGATGTGCGCAGACCTCTTCGCTCATACCGATGCCGTCGTCCTCGACGATGATCTCCAAACCGTCATCGGTCTCAAAAGCCCTAACACGAATAGAAAGCGGCTCGGTCTCGCGCTGCGCGTGCTTGATGCAGTTTTCGAGCAACGGCTGCAAGATAAACGGCGGCACCATGCAATCGCGCACCTCAAAGTCGATATCGACCGAGACGCGCAGACGGCCGTCGCCATAACGAGCCTGCATAAGATTGATATAGCGAGTGCCCTGTTCCACCTCGTGCTCGAGCGTTGTGAGGGTATCGGAATCAGAAAGCGTCTGACGGTAGTAATTGGAAAAGTCGATCAGCAGCGACCTGGCCTTGTCCGGCTCGGTACGTACGAGCGACACGATGGTGCTGATGGTATTGAATAGAAAATGAGGATCGACCTGCGATTGCAAGGCGCGCAGCTCCACGCGGGCCGTAAGCTCGTCCTGGCGCTCGAGCTCAAAGCTTGCAAGCTGCGTGGAAATGAGGTCGGCAAAGCCCGAGGCAAGCGCCGTCTGGCGCATATCGATGCTGCTCAGACGGGGATAATACAGCTCGAGCGTGCCCACGCAATGCCCGCGCACGGTAAGCGGTGCGACAATACCGGCGCGCAGGCGCGGAAAGTAGCCACCCGTCTCGGTCGAGGCGTCGCGCGAGAACACGCTTTGCTCACCGCTGTTGATCACGTTGAGCGTAGTCCGCAGCACAACCGGAGTGCCCGCAGGGCATTTTGCCGAGTCCTCGCCCCAGCTCGCCAGCACCTGCTTGCCGTCGGTAAAGCAGATGGCCGAGGCAATGGTCTCGGAAAGGATGATTTTGGAAGCGCCCAGGGCCGCTTCGGGCGTAAGGCCTCGCGACGTATAGGCGAATATTTTCGATGCGATGGCGAGCGTGCGGTCGGTAGCGCTCGACGTGAGGTCGTCGGGAACGACAAAGACGTACGAGAAGAAGAAGCACAGCATGACCAAGCCGGCAATGACGACAACGGCCGGAACGGGATTGGGATTATCGGTTAGATCCCAGATGAGCAGCAGGATAAGCAGCGGAACGACAATACCGAGCAAGATGGCCTGGACCACATGCTGGGCCGTACGAAAGACCTTGGTAGAGTTGTAGCTCTTGCCCAGAATCAGCCTGTTTAAATCCACCGTCATCCCCTTTTATCTACCGCACCCATAGCAATAAAGAGGGCCGCAAGCGACCCTCTCCATTGCATTATGCAATCAAAAACTGTGTTTTACATCCAGCCATCGACAAACGGTATCTTAGGCGCTGTATTTGTTGGCCTCGCCAAAGGTGCCAGCCTCGACGATCCAGCCGTCCTTCATGATGACGTCCATGTTGTCGGTGTTGAGCACGTGGATGTCGGCGGCGACGTCACCGTTGACGACCAGCAGGTCGGCGCACTTGCCGGCCTCGATGGAACCGGTCTCGTCCTCGATGTGGCACATCTTGGCACCGTTGAGGGTGGCACAGGTGATGGTCTCGACCGGGGTGAAGCCGATCTTGTCGACGAACTCGTACATCTCCTCGATGGAGCAGGTGCCGTACGGGGTGACGAAGGAGAAGGAGTCGGAGCCGATCGTCATGACGACGCCGCGCTTCTTGGCCTCGCGCAGGCAGTCGTAGTTGCGCTGCAGCTCCTTCTCGACCAGGGTGCCCTCGTACTTGTCGTGCAGCTCGGGGACGTAGACGGGCGGATAGGTGGCGTACCAGGTGGGCAGGAAGGCGATCGTCGGAGTGAAGAAGGTGCCCTGCTCGGCCATGAGGTCCATGGTGCGCTCATCGATATCGAAGCCGTGAATCAGCTGCTCGCAGCCAAAGCGAACGGAATCGTAGGCAGCGGCGTGGTTGTTGTAGCAGTGGCTCCACACGGGGATGCCGACCATCTTTGCCTCTTCGACCACGGCCTGGATCTCCTCGGAGCAGTAGTGCTGGTCGCGACCGGAGTCCCAGCGCCAGATGCCGCCACCGGTAGCCCAGATCTTGATGGCATCGGGGTTCTCGCGCAGGCGACGACGGACGGCCTTGCGCAGATCCCAAGGACCGTCGACCTGATCGCCCCAGGGGTGCGATTCCTTGTTGAGCTCCTGGCTGCAGTGGTGGGAGTCACCGTGGCCGGCAACGCGGCAGAAGCCAAGACCAGTGGCCAGAACGCGCGGGCCCTTGAAGACGCCCTTGTCGATGCAGTCGCGAATCTGGATACCAAAGCGGCCGATCTCGCAGACGGTGGTGAGGCCGTGGGTGAGGCAGTCGTAGGCCTGCTTGACGGCGACGGCCTGCTTCTCGAGGAGCGGCTGCATGACCCAGTCGGTGTCATCGTCGGTCAGGTTGCCCGAGAAGTGCAGGTGGGTGTCGATCAGGCCGGGAAGGACGGTCTTGCCGGCGGCGTCGATAACCTCAACGCCCTCGGGAAGGTCCTGCATAGTGCCGGCGTACTCGATCTTGCCGTTGTCGTCGACGAGAACGAGGGAGTTCTCGACCGGCTCGGCACCGGTACCGTCGATGAGCTTGCCGCCAACGATTGCATACTTAGTGGACATGGTTCCTCCTTATGGATCCATATAGTGGGCGAGGCCGTGTTGGGTTAAGGCCTCACAAAACTACCCAAGTGGTGCCGGGTTCGGTGCGCGAAAGAGAGGATCCCGCGCACCCGATCCGCCCCGGCTAGGCGCTACTTTTTGCGGGAATTGGTAAAGGCCATAAGAGCCAGGCCAATGGCCAGCCAGCCGATCACGATGCTCCACTCCACCATGTTGAGGGAGGCGGGAGAGAACGGGATTACGAGCAGGCCGATGATGACGGCGCAGGCAGCGACAGCGAGGCAGATGCCAAACTTGCCGCCGGGCACCTCGTAGGGACGAGGCAGGTCGGGCTCGGTGAAGCGCATGCGCAGGCAAGCGAGGGCGACCATGCCGCAGGAGAAGATGAAGGCGAGGGCCGACACGTTGGTCAGAGGAATGAGCATGTTCTTGCCCAGGAACGGACCGATGACGGTGATGACGCCCAGGACGACGCAGGCGAGCTTGGGAGCGCCGGACTTGGGGTCGACCTCGGCGAATTTCTCGGGCAGCTGGCCCTTGCGGCCCATGGCAAGCATGATGCGGCTCGTGGCGCCGTAGAAGGAGTTCATCGGGCCCATGGGTCCAAGCGTAGCGATGACGAGCATGGCCAGGTACAGAAGCATGTTGATGCCCTTGAGGCAGGCAAGCGCGGGAACCGGGCTCTTAACAAACTCATGCCAGTCGAGGATGGTGCCGAACGAGTAGATGCAGACCATGTAGAAGCCGCCTGCAGCCAGCAGGGCTAGGGAGATGATCTTGCCGAACTTGTTCCAGTTGAGGCCCTCGGCCGCTTCCTCAGCCTGCTGAGGAATGGTGTCGAAGCCGGCGTAGAAGAACGGGGTCAGAACCAGGACCGACACGATGCCGGCGAACAGGCTGGTGCCCTCGGTAGCGGGCTTGCCGCCGCCAGCGCCGGTGACCTGGGAGAACACGGGCATGGCGTGTTCCGGCGAACCGGTGAACAGCGAGACGCCCATGGCGAGCAGCATGCCGCAGAGCAGGGCCTTGGTCAGGAAGGCCTGGAGCTTGGCGGCCGAGCTGGCACCGCGGAAGTTGAGGAAGATGACGTAGACTGCAAAGCCGAGCGCGATCAGCGTCGGGAACAGGTACACGTCGGCACCCAGGATGGTGTAGAGCTTGACGGCGCGCAGCCACTCAAGACCGGGCAGGCTGCCGAACATCTCGGACACGAGGGTCGAGATGGCGATTGCCTCCCACGGGCACAGGATGCCGTTGCCCAGGGCCAAAAGCCATCCGGTGATATAGCTCAGCGTACGGCCAAAGCTACGATCGACATACTCGACGATGCCGCCCGAGATGGGGATAGCAGCCGTGAGCTCACCGAAAACAGCTCCGACGGGCACGAGGAAGATTGCACCCAAGAGGAATGCGATCATAGCGGGAACGGGACCGCCGCCCACGACCATCCAGTCGCCGACCTGCAGAACCCAACCTGTACCGATGATGGCACCGAAACCGATGGTGAAGAAGTTCCAGAGCGAAAGCGTTTTCTTCATGCCACCGTTACCTTCGACTGCAACTTCTGCGTTCTTGTCCGCCATTGTTCCCCTCCTTTCCTTATTGACGCCTCTTTGGCGTCACCCCTTGCGCGGTCTGTTTTGCCGCGCGCTTTTATTTCGTGGCTTTAAGATACGGCCTTGGCACAGCAGCGCCGCTTGTGGCTCGACCGAAGGCAGAACTCGCATATGAGTGGCGCCGTTTTTGGGACGAACGGCACGGTTTGCCGCTCATTGTTGTCGCCCGTCCGACGGGCGTACGCTCATCGGACGCATATAGAGATGTTTTTGAGGCCGTGTGTTTTGCGCCTTTCGTACCGTTTACCGAGCTTTTGACGCGCGGACCCATTTGTTGCACATCTTTTTTGTAGGATAGACAGGTTATACATGAGACAAGGCGGTACGAATGGCATACGGATACAACGACGGTGATCAACGGCGACAAAGCGTTCGCCTTGCTGGCCGCACCACGCCGACGCCCAGAAGTGCCACGAGCAGCAATCCGCAACGCCCTCAAGAGCAACCCAAGCCTTCGTCTCGGCAGCAGACAAACAGAACACGGCAGAGTGGCCGTCCGAGCACGGGCACAAGCGCACAGCAAGATAGCCGCTTGGGCGCGCGCACTCGACAGCGCCAAGCCGAGGTTCCGCAACTGCGCCGCAACGGCGCACGTCAGCCCGGAAGCCATATCAACCGCTTCTTTTCGCATCCCCAAGGCGGACGCGACGGCAAGCCCTACCGCTCGACATCGTTCGTAAATGCCCCCGCCCTGCCGGCTCGTCGGCTTTGCCTCGCACTGTGCTCTATCCTCATCTGTCTGGTCTTTGTGCTTATGAGCTCCTGTATGTCCCACGGCTCGGCCGGTCTCGAGCCCACCGCCGAGGACAAGCTGCTCAAGGCCCCCGTCGCGCCCGGTTATTCTTTCGCCTTTTCGACCCCGCGCTCGCAATGGCAAGCCGGCACGATGCCCCATATCTATCAGATCGACCCTGCATGGTCGGAGCTGCCTTACGCCGGCGGTACCATCCGCCAAAATGCTTGCGGGCCTACGTGCCTCACCATGGTCTATATCTTTAAGACGGGACGCACCGATATGACTCCCGTCGATATGTGCGCGCTTTCCGAGGCAGGCAATTACGCCCCCACCGGTGCAACCGAATGGTCGTTTATGACGAGCGGTGCGTGGCAGTTGGGACTTAACGGAACGGAGCTTCATAACGATCGCGACTCGATGACTCAGGTGCTGCGTTCGGGAGCGCCCGTCATCGCCGCCGTTCGGCCGGGCACCTTTACCAACGTGGGCCACTACATTGTACTTTACGGTATTGACGACGCCGACCAGATTGAAGTCTTCGATCCCAACTCGGCCAGCCGCAGCGCCCGCCGCTGGGGCGTCGTAGAGGTCCTCAACGAAGTCGAAGCCATGTGGGCCTACTACTAGTCATTGGGCACTCATTGGGGACAGACTTAAATGAGTGGTCGTCGAGGACAGTCTTACGGACGCCGGCCGAGAGCAGACGAAAAGGGCCATCCCGAACTGCTTGGAACTGCCAGCACGGAAAGCGCATCCTGCTTTGGGGCCCAATAGCGGGATGCGCTTTCCGTTAGCGGCCCGTTTGGGAAACTAGGGACCGCTTTTCGACAAAAATCCGGGATGCATTTTCCGATTGAGGGCCTCAAGGGAAACCGCACCCCATGTTGGACGCTCATTCTGGGATGTGCTTTCCGCAGTTGATCGATGCGGCCTTTAAGGACTGTCCCAAACTGCCGGCAGGAAAGGAACGTCCCCAAGTGCCGGGTTTCCGCAGCCTGCAATGCTCCTCATGAACAGCCGCCTCAATAACAAAAGCCCCCGCGGCCGAAACGGGCCACGGGGGCAGCAGGCTTGCAAGGGTTAACTCAAGTCCTCGCCATTTGATGCAATGACCTTTTGATACCAGCAGAAGCTGTCCTTTCGGTAGCGATCGAACGTGCCTTTGCCCGTATCATCGGCATCGACATAAACAAAGCCATAGCGCTTCTTCATCTGCCCCGTCGAGGCCGACACCAAATCGATACAGCCCCACGGCGTGTATCCCATCAGGTCAACACCGTCCTCGACAATTGCATCGCGCAGCGCAAGAATATGCCTGCGCAGGTAATCAATATGATACGCATCGTGGACTTTGCCGTCTTCCAGCGCATCGAGTCCGCCCACACCGTTCTCGGCGATAAAGAGCGGAAGATGGTAACGATCGTGGTAGCCGGCAAGCGTCACGCGCAAACCCAGCGCATCGATCTGCCATTTCCAGGCAGTCTCTTTATCCTTGAGGTACGGATTGCGCAGCGTCGGGAACACGTTGCCCTCCGCCTTCTCAGCGATCACCTGGTCATCGGCGCACACCAAGCGCGAGCAATAGTACGAGAACGAAATGAAGTCGACGGTATGCTCGGCCAGATACTCCGTATCGCCCGGCTCAAAGGGCACGTGAACACCCTCTTTCTCGAGCGCACGCAGCTTCCAAGTAGGATAGGCGCCCGCAGCCATCACGTCAGTGTAGAAGTAGCGGCCGCGGTCCTCCTCATACGCAAGCCATACGTCCTCGGGCGCACAACGGTACGGATAGGTCGCACCGGCAGCGATCATGCAACCCACCTTGTTTGCGGGATCGATCTTGTGCAGGATCTCGACAGCGCGAGCGCTCGCCATAAACATATGGTGCGAGAACGCCGCGGTCACGGCTGCACGGTCACGCTCATCCTCGAGCGTGACGCCCGCGTTGAGATAGGACAGCGCCACGCTGTTGATCTCGTTGAAGGTGAGCCAATAACGCACGAGGCCCTGGTACGCACGTCCGACGGTCTCGACGTAGTGCGCATACCGCTCGATCATCTCTCGGCTTTGCCATCCACCATAACGCTCGACCAGAGCCAACGGATAGTCGTAGTGCGACAGCATCACGAGCGGCTCGATTCCGTGCTCGCGCAGCGCCTCGAATACCTGACGGTAAAACTCCAAGCCCTCACCGTTGGGCTCGGCCTCCATCCCTGTGGGAAAAATACGGCTCCAACAAATTGAAAGACGCAGGCACTTAAAGCCCATCTCGGCAAAGAACTCGACGTCCTCGCGCCAATGATGGAAGAAGTCGTTGCCCCAACGGCATGGATACAGCCTGTCCGGATCATCCACGGGCTTTTGCCTGCCAAACATCACATCCCAGCGGTCGGGACCCTGTGGAATCAGGTCGGAGTGCGACATACCGCGGCCGCCCTCGTTCCAGCCCCCTTCGGCCTGGTTGGCAGCGAGCGCGCCGCCCCACAAAAAGCCCTCGGGCATACCGGCAGCAGACGTTCTGTCAAAGTAACCCATGCTACTCAGTATCCTTGGCAGAAGCTGCCGCGGCGTTCTCCTGCTCCTGTGCCAGGAGCTGGTTGTCGTACACCTTAAAGAACGGGTACCAGACCACAGCCATGACCACGATCAAAACGATCGTAAATACCCAGATACGCGGGTCGAGGCACTGGATAAAGCCCTGAACGAAGATGGGGAACGTGCCGCTCACCAAGATGTAGAAGTTAGAGACAAGACCCAGTGAGATTGCACCCCAATACAGCAGGGCCGAAATCATACCGCCCAGCACAAACGGAATCATGAGGATCGGGTTGAAGATGATGGGTGCGCCAAAGATCGCGGGCTCGGAGATACGGAAGAAGCTCGGCACGATCGATGCCTTGCCAAATGCCTTGAGCTGCTGCGACTTTGCCTTAAACGCGCAGAGCGCCACAAAAGAGAACGTATTGCCCGTGCCGCCGATGAGGTTGATGACCATCGACATGAGTACCGGGTGGAACTCAAGCGGCTGCCCAGCAGCGTAGAGCGAGGCGTTGGCAGCAAAGGCGGCAAGCGTGACCGGGGCGGTGATGGGCATCACGATCATGTTGCCGTGGACGCCAAAGCACCAAAACAGCAGCGTCATGAAGCAGATAAGCAGTGCGCCGGGCACAGAGTCAACTGCGACGGAAAGCGGGGCAGCGAGCAGCTTCTCGATAACCGAGGGGATGGACAGCGTGGGATCGATCATCTGGATCAGCAGGTTGCCACCAAAGAAGATGAGGATGTTGGCGAGCATAGGCACGATGGCGCCAAAGGTTTCGGACAAAAACGGCGGCACGCCATCGGGCATCTTGATGGTGATGCCCTTGGTCTGGCAGAAGCGCGTGACCTCGACGGAGACCAGGGCAACGATGATGGCGGTAAACAGGCCCTGCGCACCCAGATAGGTGCAGGGGACCGCCTGGAGCACGGACTCGTCGGCAAGCTGGTAGTAGGACGACGGCGCCGCGGCGATCAGGAACATCACCAGCGAGGTCATACCGGCGTTAAGCTTGGGCATCTTGTAGGTGCCCGCCAGGTTATAGGCGATTGCGAACGTCACGATCACCGACAGTATGCCCATCGTCATGTTGAACGGGATGAGCAGCGTGAGCTTATTGGCCGTGGCAAAATCGAGCCAAGGGCCAAAGACGGACCAGAACCCGCCCTGCGCCACCAGGTCGGCCGTGACCGGCGGGTTGGCGATGATCATAAAGACGGCAGAGACCAAGATGAAGCTGATCGCGCTCATAAAGCCCTTTTGCATGGAGGCAAAGTGGCGCTCGGTGCCGCAGAAATTGGCAATAGGGGTCAGTTTTTCCTGAAGCAGGGTCATGAACTTTTCCATGGTCGCCTCCTAGCCCAACAGCGACTGGGCGAGTGCCAGCACGTTGGCGGCGTTGCCCATGCCGTAGTCCTGTGCGGGGATGACCGCGGTCGGCTTACCGCTCCCCTGCTTGACGGTGTTGAGCTGGTAGGACACCTGCGGCCCCAAGAGCAGCACGTCATAATCGGCGCAGGTCTCCTGATACTCGCCGATACCCACCGCATCGATATCGAGCTCGATGCCGTTTTGCTCCGCGTATTTCTCAAGTTTCTTCATCAGAATGCTTGTAGACAGGCCAGCTGCGCAAACAAGAAGGATCTTCATAAGGGATTCCCTTCGCATTGATTGGTTGGATAGTCGCCGCACGCCGTTAGGCGTTCTTGGCTGCAGTGCGCTCATACAGGCAGATCAGCTCCTGCACGAGCTCCTGAGCAAGCATGGAGCACATGAGGTGGTCCTGAGCATGGACCAGCAACACATCCACCGACAGATGCTCGCCCGCCGCCTCGGTCGAAAGCAGCTGCGTTTGGATGTGGTGAGCCTTGATTCCCGCATCCTTTGACTGCTTCATGAGTTTGGCGGCAGCGTCAAAATCCCCCGCCTTTGCCTTTTCAAGGGCTTCGAAGGCAAGGCTGCGTGCCTCTCCCGCTGCAGCGACCAGCTGAAACGAAACCATCTCGGTTCCCTGATCGTCCATAACGATCTCCTCTCCCGTGATGTTTGGTTTGTACTTGAATATTCGAAACACCTATCTCCCGCCCGCAATCCTCGAGGTTTATTGCAGGTAGATTGACAGGGTCATCGACAAAAGAAGTCTTAAGCCGTATGCGCTTGCACAAGCGCCATCAGCTCATGCCAGGACCGGCGCTCGCGTAAGCGCTCGACCCCCTGGCGGTCCATAAAGATCTCAGCGAGCAGCGAGCTCAAGATCCGCGCCTCATCGCCGCCCGACCGGGCAAACGACACCATAAAGACGATATCGACCTCATGGCCGTATTCGTCCCAAAGAATGGGATGTTCGAGCAGGCCCACGGTAACAAAGGCCTCGGCGCTCAAAGGATGCATCCCATGGGGCATGGCCACCCCATTGCCAAACGAGGTGGCACTCGCGCTCTCGCGCTCGGCAACCTCTTGGGCAAACTGGGCATCGACACGGCCGCTCTCGACGGCGCGCTCGGAGAGATATCGGAGAACGGCCTGCTTCGACGACGCCTCAACGCGGTTGAAGAACAGGGCACGGCTAAAGAAAGCGCTCAGGGAGTCCGATTGCGCAGCGTCATCACTCAGCACCTTGCGGATAGCGTTGACATCGCTCGTCTCCAAGAAGAAATCGACCTCGCGGACGGGCACAGGCAACTTGACGTTGAGCGGCACCGTTGTGAACACGTAGTCGATGTGCGAAAAGTCGAGCGTTCCCACGCGGGCGACGTCGCATGTCTCAATCGACTCGATATACATACCAAACTGCTTGCGGTACTGGTGCTCGAGCATACGGGCGCTTCCCGCTCCCGAGGCGCACACGATCAGGATGCGTTTGCGACGCGGCTGGTCGGCTTGCTGCTCGAGGGCCAGGGCAAATGCCATGGCGATGTAGCCGAGCTCCTCATCAGAGGGCTGGCTGCCAAAATGACGCTCGAGTACCTGCGAGGTGCCGGCCGCCATCGAATAGGCCAACGGAAACCTCGTCTTGATATCGGGCAGCATGGGGTTATCCATATGCATGTGATATTCAAGGCGATAACCCAGAGGGCCAATATGCCGAGCAAGGTTCATGCGAAGTTCAAGATCGCTGCTAAAGTCAAACCTAAACTCATCGTTGACCGTACGTACCATCTCGGAAGCAATCTCCCACATCTCGTCCGAGATAACGGCAGAGCCCTTCTCGGGCACGCCCGTGCCCCTGCCGAGCAAATGGATTGCGATAAAGGCAACCTCTTCTCGGGGCATGCTCACGCCCAGGGCATCCTTGATGTTTGCGGCAATCTGGAAAGCCGCGGCGTATTCGCGCGTTCCCTCCAGTTTTTGAACGTCCGATTCTGCAGCTGGGACATAGCAGCCCTGCTCGATGCGGCCAAGAGCGATGTAAAGATGCATGATGAGATTGCGGGATGCCAGCGAGCTCACCGTGACGGGCGAGGCCGTCAGAGCATCGTCCACACATGCGGCGATGGACCGCAGGTGCTCGGCGAGCTTTGCATCGTCGGTGTCGGGCAACACGGGCCTCACCAGCGAGGCCAGGCACAGGCGCCGTTGCGACTCCCCGCCCGCAACGCGGATTCCGTAGCGTGGGCGCTTTTCAAGCGTTAAGTCAAATTGGGCGAGTTTCTGCTCTACCAGACGCATGTCATTGGACAGAGTCCGCGCCGAAACGTAGAGTAAATCCGCATACTCCTCAATCGTCACCCACTGGGACCGCATTAGGAGGTCGTTAAGAAGGAAGGACACACGGCCGTCGCGCGTATCAGGAATGCCCGGATGGGCCAGAGCCGCACCGTCTAGCAAGCGAGCAAGCTCATCTGCACGTGCAACATCGATACGATACTGCCCCTTGCTGCCAACGATGCGTGCAACCCCTGCAAGGTTGTCGTTTGCGCGATGGATATAGTTTCTCACGGCGCGCTCGCTTACCTCGAGACGCTTGGCAAGTACCGCGACAGCGACAGGCTGAGCGTCCTCGATCATATTTACAAGCTGCTTGACGCGAGCATCCATGTCCTCCTCCTTTCCCTGCGTCTAGTCTAACGCGGTAAAGAATGACACTCCACGTCGCGCTCGTTCCGCCAACTCGGAACAGGTTGCGGGGAGTCCAGCTGAGCTATGGAGAGCCTGGGGAAAGGGCCCGAAGGCAATGCGTCGGTGTGGGATGCGCCTTCCCAGCCATTGTGTAGTCATTGGGGACGTTCTTGTTTGACTAGTCGTTTAAGAACGTCCCCAATGACTATTAAGGACTGTCCCAAGCTGCCGGCAGGAAAGGACCGTCCCCAAGTGCCGGGTTTGTCCCCAATGACTAGGTGAATAGCAAAAGCCCCGCAGTCGGAGCGGACTGCAGGGCTCATGAAGAGAGGCTAGTTTGTGGGCGCTTTGCCTGGCGCCCACGGGAGAGGCAACGGAGTAGGGACTACTCGTGGATGCGGGTACCGGAGAGGCCGGCCATGGTCTCGGCGGCCTTGTCCAGGGCGCCGATGATGCAGGTGCGGCCCTTGCGGGAACGGGCGAACTTGATGGCGGCGCGGACCTTGGGCTCCATGGAGCCCTTGCCGAACTGGCCCTCGTCGGCCAGGCGCTCGGCCTCGTCGGCGGTGATGTCCTCGAGCTCCTCCTGGTTGGGCTTGCCGAAGTTGATGGCGACATGCTCGACGGCGGTCAGCAGGAACAGGACGTCGGCGTCGCAGTCCTCGGCCAGCAGCTCGCCGCCCAGGTCCTTGTCGATGACGGCGGGAACGCCCTTGTAGCAGCCCTTGTTCTCGTAGTCGCGGACGACGGGGATGCCGCCGCCGCCGCAGGCGATGACGATGAACTCGTTGTCGAGCAGGTTGAGGATGGAGTCGGCCTCGACGATCTTCTTGGGATCGGGGGAGGCGACGACGCGACGCCAGCCGCGGCCGGAATCCTCGACGAAGACCTTGGAGGGATCCTCGGCCATGAACTCCTTGGCCTGCTCCTCGGTGTAGAAGGGGCCGATCGGCTTGGTCGGGTTCTTGAACGCGGGATCGTCGGGATCGCACTCGATCTGGGTGACGACGGTGGCGGCGTGCCAGCGCTTGTAGCGCTTGTGCATCTCGCGGCCGATGCCCTGCTGCAGGTGGTAGCCGATGTAGCCCTGGGACATGGCGCCGCACTCGGGCAGCGGCATCTCGGGGGTGCCGATGGCGTCGTGGGCGGCGGCGAAGGCGTTCTGGATCATGCCGACCTGCGGGCCGTTGCCGTGGGTGATGATGATCTCGTTGCCCTGCTCGATGAGGCCGAGGAGAGCGTGGGCGGTGTTGCTCACGGCCTCGATCTGCTCGACGGGGTTGTTGCCGAGGGCGTTGCCGCCGAGGGCGACGACAATACGATCGGGCTTTCCGTACGGTTTGCTCATAGTGTTCGTTCACTTCCCAGCTACTAGCGAAGCGTCGCGTACATCATGGCCTTAATGGTATGCATGCGGTTCTCGGCCTCCTGGAACACGCGAGACTGCGCGCTCTCAAAGACCTCGTCGGAAACCTCCATCTCGGTCACGCCGAACTTCTCGGCAATCTCGGCGCCGATGGTGGTCTGCGTATCGTGGAAGCTCGGCAGGCAGTGCATAAAGATGGCGCCGGGGTTTGCCTTGGCCATGACCTCGGGCGTTACTCGATAGGGAGAGAGAAGATCGATTCGGCTCTTCCACAGCTCCTCAGCCTGGCCCATACCGACCCAAACGTCCGTATAGATCACGTCTGCATCCTTGACGCCCTCGTCGATATCCTCAGTGAGCTGGATCGTGCAGCCATTCTGAGCGGCGATCTCCTGGCAGCGCTCAAGAAGCTCGGGATCGAAGTGCGTGGCGCCCTCGACATCGCCCTTGGGTCCGCAGGAGCAGAAGTTAATGCCGAGCTTGGCGCAGATAACCATCAGGGAGTCGCTGACGTTGCCCTGCTCCTTGCCCATATAGGTGAGCTTCATGCCGCGCGTGTCGCCAAACTCCTCACGCATGGTAAGAATGTCGGCAAGGGCCTGGGTGGGATGGTACTCGTTGGTCAGACCGTTCCAGACGGGAACGCCAGCCTTGGCGGCAAGCTCCTCGACGATCGACTGGTCGGAGCCGCGATACTCAATACCGTCATACATGCGACCGAGCACGCGGGCGGTATCCTCGATGGACTCTTTCTTGCCCATCTGCGACGAGCCGGGGTCGAGGTAGGTCACACCCATACCCAGGTCCATACCGCCGACCTCGAAGGCACAGCGCGTGCGCGTTGAGGTCTTCTCAAACAGCAGGACAATGTTCTTGCCCTCGAGAAAGCGGTGCGGATAACCGGCGCGCTTCATATCCTTGAAGTTCTTTGAGAGGTCGAGCATGTACTCGATTTCCTCAGACGTAAAGTCAAGCAGGGTAAGAACGCTTCGACCAGAAAGATTAAGAGCCATGATTTGAGTCCTTTCGGTTGTTGGAACACACAAGGAGGGATGGGCGGCGCAGACCACACGCGCCGCCCAGATACGCTAACGCTGACTAGATTTCCTCACGCCAGAACGGCATGGTCATGCAACGCGGGCCGCCGCGACCGCGAGAAAGCTCCTCGGAGGGAGCGACGAGCAGCTCGACGCCAGCCTTGTAAAGAGCATCGTTGGTTACAACGTTGCGCTCATACACGCAGACCTTGCCCGGTGCGACCGCAAGAGTGTTGGAACCATCGTTCCACTGCTCACGGGAAGCCTCGATCGGATCGCCGCCACCGCACTCAATCATGGTGATATGGTCCATACCCGTCGCAAGCTCGAGGATATGCTGCAGGGTGCCCTCGAGTTCCTCGATATGCACCTCCCCCTCCGAATCGCCCTTGGTCAGGCGGTAGGCACGAAGCGTCTGGTAGATGCCGGGATAGACCGTGAACTTATCGCGATCGACCTGCGTGCAGACGGTGTCGAGGTGCATGTAGGCATAGCCGTGCGGAATCTTGATGGCATAGATGTTCTCGATCTCAGCCTCATCGGAACCCCAGAACATATTCTTGGCGAGCTCATCGATGGCTGCAGTCTGGGTGCGCTCGGAAATACCGATGGCGAGCGTCTTGGCGTTGATGTTGAGGATATCGCCGCCCTCGATATGCCACTCGCTGTTGTGGTCATACCAAATGGGGCTACCAGCGTAATCAGGATGGTTACGCAGCACCGTTTCGTAGAAGATTACTTCGCGATTGCGCTGATTCCAGTACATGCGGTTCATGGTAGCGCCCTTGCCCACGACAGCCAGAGGGTCACGGGAGAAATACGAGGCCGGCATGGGGAACAGCACCATATCGTCAGCCTTCAACTCCTCGCCGTCCATACTGGCAAGAGAACCGCCGACCTTGGGGATCTCGAGGTCGCGAACGTAGAGGCCGCCCATGGCAGCAAGGACAAACTCCTTGTTGTCCTTAATCGAATCAAGCTTCTCGACAACGGCCTGGCGAAGGGCCGCGTTGGAGATGCCGGACTCACCCATGAACTTCGTCATGAACTCTGCGCGAGTGCCCTCGACTTTGTCAAACGTCTCAGCGAGCAGCTCTTCCATATAGACGACCTCGGCGCCAGCGCCGCGAAGAAGGTCGGTAAACTGATCGTGCTCTTTCTGGGCATAGTCCAGATAGAACGCGTCGTGAATCCAAACGCGGTCGAAATCCTCCGCCTTCATGTTTACAAGATCCATACCGGGGCGATGGACGCACACCTTCTTGAGGGCGCCAATCTCGCTATGAACGTTCAGTCCTTTGTTCATCTCTATCCTTCTTTCTCACAACTTGTATGTGGGGTTTTGCATTTACGGCAGGGGGATAAGACCCGAAACCGCAGTGAATGCCATGCAGATAACGCTTACGACCAGGAAGAATTTCCAAGCGACCTTCCACCACTGGCCAAGCGGAATCTTACAGACGCCAAGACCGGCAACGAGCATCGCGCTTGTCGGCGAAATGAGAGACATGGCAGCACTGCCCATGGAAAGGCCGGTAACTGCAGCCTCGGGGTTTAAGCCCATCAGCTCAACAAGCGGGCCGAAAATGGGAATCGTAAGAGCAGCGATGCCCGAGGAGCTCGGAACGAGGATCGACAGAAGGTTATCCACGACGTAGAGAATGCTCGTAAAGATAACTGCCGGAACTCCAGAGAGAGCCGTGGCGAGCGTGTTGAGAATCGTATCGATGATGAGGCCGTCATTGGCGATTACGAGGATTCCGCGGGCGAGGCCAACAACGATGGCAGAGAACGCGAAGTCTGCAATCCCCTTAACGAACTCGCCAGCGATCTCCTTCTCATTCATCCCGGAAACAACACCCGAAAGAAGGGCCATGGCCAAGAAAATCGCAGAGATTTCGTTCATGTACCAGCCCTGGGCCACCAGACCCCAAATGATGGCGGCAAGTCCAAGCACGAAAATAACCATAACGGCTTTCTGCCTACCGGTGAACTCGCTATCGAGGAGATTCTCGTCCGCACCAAACTCTTTGCGCTTCTCGATATCATCGTGGAAAGCTGGGGATGCCTCGGGATTCTTCTTAACCTTGAGGGCATACATCACAACCCATGCGATGGCAACTGCCGTGAGCACGACAAGGGCGATAGTACGCAACCAAAGCTGAGGGTTGCCCTGGATGCCGAGGATGCCCTGGGAAATCAGGACGTTGAACGGGTTTACGGTAGATGCGATGTATC
Source organism: uncultured Collinsella sp. (assembly GCA_900547285.1). Lineage (GTDB taxonomy): Bacteria > Actinomycetota > Coriobacteriia > Coriobacteriales > Coriobacteriaceae > Collinsella. The sequence continues at coordinate 15,891 of URGF01000002.1, read as the reverse complement.
CGATACGGGCACCCACAAACACCGTCATGAACGCTGTAATTGAGTCGAAGCCCATGGCCATCATGATCGGCATAAGAATCGCAAAGAACGGAAGCGTCTCCTCTGCCATACCAAAGGTGCTGCCGCCCAAGGCAAAAAGCACCATTAGGATCGGAATGATGAGGACGTCCTTGCTCTTGAACTTCTTCACCACTCGGGCGACGCCGCTCGTGATGGCTCCGGTCGCCGTGATGACCTGGAAGGAACCTCCCACGATCATAATGAATGCAACGACCTCGACCGCTTGCTGGATGCCGATCGCAGGGGCCTCAAGTACTTCGAAGATGCCTTGGCGAAGATCGACCTCGTTGCCGTCCTCGTCCGTATAGACCTTATCGACAGGCTCATAGGTGCCCGAGACCGTTACCTCGCGACCGTTAACCTCCTGGCGCTCAAACGAACCCGAAGGCACGACCCAGGTCAGAACGGCAAATACGGCCATCAAGACGAGAATGATGGTGTACACGTGCGGGACTCGAAGAGTGCGCTTCTTTTCTGTCTCTGCCATCTCTCCTCCTTAATTCAGGGGTTTTTCGTTGCCGGCAAAGCCATTGTGTCATCGCGCAAAACACCCTTCCGTCTCTTCGCCCGCCAACGAAGCGCATCGACCCGTAAACGGACTTTAGATTGACGTAATTTGTCAATTTGCTTTCTAGATTGATGTTTAACATCAATTACTAAGCCGGTTCGTGCCATTCACCTGTGACAGATATGATGTAAATTGAATCGAACTCGTAATGTGCCACTATGGAAGCAATCAATACTCATCGCCAAAGCGAGGTCTTATGTCCGCACTACATGTTCAAAACGAAATAGGAAAGCTAAAAAAGGCCCTCCTGCACTGCCCCGGCCCCGAAACGCGCAACTACCCCGACGGGCAGTTCAATCGGGTCTTTACGTTGCGTCCGTCTAGCAGCTCATTCGATCTTGATAAAGCCCTTAGGGAGCATCATGCTTACTCGGCGATGCTCGAGCACGAAGGGGTAGAGATTCTCTATCTCGAGAACCTTCTTACCGAAGCCCTTGATGCGACAGAGCAAGCGCGTCGCTCTTTTATCGATAGCTACATTTCAGAATGCGGCGCGCGGGGCATTGAGCTCGAGTCTGCCATTCGCGAGTATCTTGAGCATATCGAAGGTTCCCGCGACCTGGTCCAGGCAGCCGTCAACGGCGTACGCTACTCCCAGGTCTTCGACACGAACAAGGAGGTGTTCAGCCTCTCAAAGCTGACGGGAGACGCATACTCACCCGACGACCTTCTCATAGCCCCCCTTAACACCATGTGGTTCACGCGCGATCCAGCAAGCGTCATCGGCGAAGGTGTCACGCTCAACCATATGTACTGGCCAGAGCGCAACCGTGAGGTTATCGCCTATAAAACGATTTTTAACTATCATCCGGATTTCCGCGAGACTCCTCAGTTCTTCAAGCATGAATCGACTTACCACATTGAAGGCGGCGACCTTCACAACCTCAACAGCGAAAATGTAGCCGTTGGCATCTCTCAACGAACCGAGCCAGCAGCTATAGACACCCTAGCGAATAACTTGCTCTGGGACGAGAACTCGACTATTGAGTCCGTATGGGCCATTGAGGTTCCCTACGATGATCTCTGCATTCATCTCGACACATACTTTGCTCGTGTTAACCATGAGACATTCCTCATTGACCGGGAGCTCCTGGACCAAGCGCGAGTCTACTGCATTACACGAGGCAGATCGGAAAGGACAACCCGGGCGCGTCATGTCGAAGGCGGACTAAAAGAAGCGCTGGGATTAGCCCTGGGTTTAAGTTCACCGCAATTTATCCCTTGCGGCGGCTCAAATCCCGGAGCGGCAGAGGTCGAAAGAACCAACAATGCCATAAGCACCCTTTGCCTGGAGCCCGGCAAGGTCTGCGTATACGAAGAGAACACCGAGACTAACAAGGCACTGGAGCAGGCCGGTATTGAACTTGTTCCCATCTCTATCTTTGAGCTGACAAACGGCTTTGGCGGCCCCAACTGCCTCTGCCTTCCCCTCGTCCGCGCTTCATAACATGGGAACGGGTCAAAACATAAAGGCGCTTCGCAAGCGCGACCAGCTCACGCAGGAGGAGTTCGCGGCACTTGTCGGCGTCTCCAAAGAAACGGTATGCCGTTGGGAAAAGGACCGCTATGCCATCCGCCGGTCGACACTGCTCAAGATCGTTTCGAAATTCAATCTGAAGTTTGACGACCTCGCATCGGAAACCGCAGGGCTTGCCGCAAAGCTCGACCACGAGGGGCGGAAGGGGGAATCCAAGGAAACTACTACTGACTCCCTTTGTGATGTATTTAAAATTCAGATGAATGGAGGCAGAACGGGACTCAAGCAGACCGGAACAACGGCGCTCCCCTCATCCGTATTCAAAAACCATCGCGGGTGCTTCTTTGTTCAAATGGACACATCTGCCATGTCCAAATGCTATCCGATAGGATCCCTTCTCCTAGTGGACCCCAACCTGAAACCCTGGAACGGATGCTCCGTCCTCGCCTTGGCCGATAATTCCAGAATGGTCATACGGCGATATAGCACCGGCACGAACACCGTGATGCTGTCATCTTACTCATATCGCACGTCGGAACCGGATATTGTGCTGGACAAACGCCGAATCAGGATTCTCGGAGTCATCGTCTGGTTTCAGGCATCCCATGACCTGAGCATCTAACCAAATTTGCTCTTGTTTACCCCCTGCACACATCTCAAACAGCAAAAGCCCCGCAGTCGGAGCGGACTGCGGGGCTCGTGAAGAGAGGCTAGTTTGCGGGCGCTTTGCCTGGCGCCCACGGGAGAGGCAACGGAGTAGGGACTACTCGTGGATGCGGGTACCGGAGAGGCCGGCCATGGTCTCGGCGGCCTTGTCCAGGGCGCCGATGATGCAGGTGCGGCCCTTGCGGGAACGGGCGAACTTGATGGCGGCGCGGACCTTGGGCTCCATGGAGCCCTTGCCGAACTGGCCCTCGTCGGCCAGGCGCTCGGCCTCGTCGGCGGTGATGTCCTCGAGCTCCTCCTGGTTGGGCTTGCCGAAGTTGATGGCGACATGCTCGACGGCGGTCAGCAGGAACAGGACGTCGGCGTCGCAGTCCTCGGCCAGCAGCTCGCCGCCCAGGTCCTTGTCGATGACGGCGGGAACGCCCTTGTAGCAGCCCTTGTTCTCGTAGTCGCGGACGACGGGGATGCCGCCGCCGCCGCAGGCGATGACGATGAACTCGTTGTCGAGCAGGTTGAGGATGGAGTCGGCCTCGACGATCTTCTTGGGATCGGGGGAGGCGACGACGCGACGCCAGCCGCGGCCGGAATCCTCGACGAAGACCTTGGAGGGATCCTCGGCCATGAACTCCTTGGCCTGCTCCTCGGTGTAGAAGGGGCCGATCGGCTTGGTCGGGTTCTTGAACGCGGGATCGTCGGGATCGCACTCGATCTGGGTGACGACGGTGGCGGCGTGCCAGCGCTTGTAGCGCTTGTGCATCTCGCGGCCGATGCCCTGCTGCAGGTGGTAGCCGATGTAGCCCTGGGACATGGCGCCGCACTCGGGCAGCGGCATCTCGGGGGTGCCGATGGCGTCGTGGGCGGCGGCGAAGGCGTTCTGGATCATGCCGACCTGCGGGCCGTTGCCGTGGGTGATGATGATCTCGTTGCCCTGCTCGATGAGGCCGAGGAGAGCGTGGGCGGTGTTGCTCACGGCCTCGATCTGCTCGACGGGGTTGTTGCCGAGGGCGTTGCCGCCGAGGGCGACGACAATACGATCGGGCTTGCCAAGAGGCTTAGACATTGCTGGAATCCTTTCTGTAAAAGGCCTACAACCCATTAATAACCCGCGTCCGTGCGATACGCGAGTTTATTAAGGTTTATATTCTCTTTATCGCTTATTTTATTCATTTTGAAAACAGTTGAACGGTGAACGGTCATTTTTACCCGCTCAGCGTAAAGAAGCCCAGCTTAGGCATATCTACGTCGTTTACATGCAACTTTATTTTAATAGAGCAGGGATTAGACCAGATTATGCAAACTATATCTTTGCTAAACACAAAACGGGCAGCGTTATATCTTACTCGCACTATACGAGATTCTATGCATTAATAAGACGAGTATGCACCCTTACAAAAACATGGGGCCTTTCATTCAGCATAAGGAATATAGATGAGCTCCAAAAGGCAGCAACAGCCAAAGCCTCCATCCATCCCCAAAGTGGCGCGAGGTTTCGCGGCAAAGCCGCGAAACAGCGAAGGGGACAAAAGGCCCCCACAGCCACGTCCTTCATTCAGCCACACAATCCGAGGACGTAGTCGTAGCAGGGTCTGTGGGCTGACCTTCGCGGACACTCCGCAGGACGAAAGAACCCCCGCCGCACGTAGTGCGCAGCGGGGGTTCTTTCATGTCCGAGGACGTCCGCGAAGGTCAGCCCTCAGATCCTGCGGTGGGAGACCTAGGCCTCGTTGTACACCGTCTTGAGCTTCAGCAGGTGAGCGTAGCGGTCCATGGCGGCCTGCTCGTTCTCCTTGAAGAGCTCCTCGGCGCGCTCGGGGAAGGAACGCGTCAGCGAAGCGTAACGGGCCTCGTTCATCAGGAACTCCTGATAACCGCCCGCGGGCTCCTTGGAATCGAGCGAGAACTTCTTGCCGGCAGCAGCCTCGGGGTTGAAGCGGAAGAGGTTCCAATAACCGCACTCGACAGCCTTCTTCATCTCGGCCTGGCAGTTCTGCATGCCGCCCTTCTTGATGGAGTGCATCTCGCAGGGGCTGTAGCCGATGATGAGGGACGGACCGTCGTAGGCCTCGGCCTCGTGGATGGCCTTGAGGGTCTGAGCCGGGTTGGCGCCCATGGCGACCTGCGCCACATAGACGTAGCCGTAGCTCATGGCAATCTCGGCCAGGGACTTCTTCTTGGTCACCTTACCGGCAGCGGCGAACTGAGCGACCTGGCCCAGGTTCGAGGCCTTGGAGGCCTGACCGCCGGTGTTGGAGTAAACCTCGGTGTCGAAGACGAAGACGTTGACGTTGTGGCCGGAAGCCAGGACGTGGTCCAGGCCACCGAAGCCGATGTCGTAGGCCCAACCGTCGCCACCGAAGATCCAGAAGGACTTCTTGGTGAGGTAAGCCTTGTCGGCGAGGATCGCCTTGGAAGCGTCGCAGCCGCACTTCTCGAGCTCGGCAACGTAGGCGGCGGCAGCGGTCTTAGAGGCCTCGGCGTCGTTGACGGAGTCGATCCAAGCCTGACCGGCGGCCTTGAGCTCGTCGGACGGACCGTCAGCGGCGATGATCTCCTGCGTAGCAGCGATCAGCTTCTTCTGGACGGCCTCGTAGCCAACGGCCATGCCCAGACCGTGCTCGGCATTGTCCTCGAACAGGGAGTTGTTCCACGCCGGGCCGTGACCGTCCTTATCCTTGCAGTAAGGAGCGGTGGCAGCGGGGTTGCCCCAAATGGAGGAGCAGCCGGTGGCGTTGGAGATGAACATGCGGTCGCCGGCGACCTGGGTCACCAGACGTGCATAGGCGGTCTCGGCGCAGCCGGCGCAGGAGCCGGAGAACTCCAGGTAGGGCTGCTTAAACTGGCTGCCCTTGACGTTGGCCGCGATGAGCTCCTTCTTCTCGGAGACGTTCTCGACCATGTAGTCCCAAACGGGCTGCTGGTCCATCTCCTGCTCGGTGGGAACCATCTCGAGGGCGCCCTTGGGGCAGACCTTGACGCAGTTGGTGCAGCCCATGCAGTCGAGCGGGGACACAGCCATGGTGAACTTCATGCCCTTGGCCTTGGGACCCATGGCGTCGAGCGTGCGAGTAGCCTCGGGCGCGGCGGCAGCCTCGTCCTCGGTCATCGCGAACGGACGGATGGTGGCATGCGGGCACACATAGGCGCACTGGTTGCACTGGATGCACTTGGTCTCGTCCCAGTGAGGAACGACCACGGCGACGCCGCGCTTCTCGTATGCGGAGGCGCCCAGCTCAAACTGGCCGTCGGCGCAATCGACAAAGGCGGAAACGGGCAGGCTGTCGCCATCCATGCGATCGATGGGCTCGAGCAGGTTCTTGACCTGCTGGGCGATGGCGGACTTAGTCTCCTCGGAGAGCTCGACGGGAGCGGCATCCTCGGCAGTTGCCCAGTCGGCCGGAACCTCGAACTTACGGAAGGCGGTAGCGCCGGCATCGATGGCCTTATGGTTGGCGTCGACGATGGCCTGGCCCTTCTTCATGTAGGACTTGGTAGCCGCGTCCTTCATGTACTGCAGGGCGTCCTCGGCGGGCAGGACCTTGGCCAGCGCGAAGAAGGCGGACTGGAGCACCGTGTTGGTGCGCTTGCCCATGCCGACCTTGGCGGCCAGGTCGATAGCGTCGATCAGGTAGACGTTGACGTTGTTGTTCGCGATGTAGCGCTTGGCCACGGCGGGCATGTGCTCGGCGAACTCCTCGTCGCTCCACTGGCAGTTGACCAGGAAGGTGCCGCCCGGCTTGACGTCGCGGACCATCTTGAAGCCCTTGACGATGTAGCTGGGGTTGTGGCAGGCGACAAAGTCGGCCTTGGTCACGTAGTACGGCGAACGGATCGGAGAATCACCAAAGCGCAGGTGCGAAACGGTGACGCCGCCGGTCTTCTTGGAGTCGTACTGGAAGTAGGCCTGAACGTACTTGTCGGTGTGGTCGCCGATGATCTTGATCGAGTTCTTGTTGGCGCCGACGGTACCGTCGCCACCCAGACCCCAGAACTTGCACTCGATGGTGCCGGGGGCTGCAGTGTTGGGCGCATCCTCGGCCTCGGGCAGGCTCAGGTTGGTCACGTCATCGACGATGCCGATGGTGAACTCGCGCTTGGGCTCGTCCTTCTTGAGCTCCTCGAAGACAGCGAACGCGGACGCGGGAGGCGTGTCCTTGCTGCCCAGGCCGTAACGGCCGCCGACGACCTTGATACCCGTCTTGCCGGCCTCGTAGAGAGCGGAGACGACGTCCTGGTAGAGCGGCTCGCCGATGGAACCCGGCTCCTTGGTGCGGTCCATGACGGCAATCTTTTTGACGGTCTCGGGGAGAACGTCCACGAAGTGCTTGATGGAGAACGGACGGAACAGGCGAACCTTGACCAGGCCGACCTTCTCGCCGTGAGCGTTGAGGTAGTCGATGACTTCCTCGAGCACGTCGCAGAAGGAGCCCATGCACACGACGACGCGATCAGCATCGGGAGCGCCGTAGTAGTTGAACAGGCCGTAATCGGTGCCGAGCTTCTCGTTGATCTTCTTCATGTAGCCCTCGACGACGGCGGGAAGCTCGTCGTAGACCTTGTTGCAGGCCTCGCGGTTCTGGAAGAAGATGTCGCCGTTCTCGTGGCTACCGCGGGTGTGCGGGTGCTCAGGGTTGAGCGCGTGATCGCGGAAAGCCTGGACGGCGTCCATGTCACACATCTCGGCCAGATCCTTGTAGTCCCACATGGCGACCTTCTGGATCTCGTGGCTGGTGCGGAAGCCGTCGAAGAAGTTAAGGAACGGGGTCTTACCCTCGATGGCGGCAAGGTGAGCCACCGGCGAGAGGTCCATGACCTCCTGGACGTTGCCCTCGGCGAGCATGGCAAAGCCGGTCTGACGGCAAGCCATGACGTCGGAGTGATCGCCAAAGATGTTCAGGGCGTGGGAAGCGACGCAACGCGCGGAGACGTGGAAGACGCCCGGGAGCTGCTCGCCCGCGATCTTGTACATGTTCGGGATCATCAGGAGCAGGCCCTGAGAAGCCGTGTAGGTGGTGGTCAGAGCACCGGCGCCCAGCGAACCGTGAACGGTACCGGCCGCACCTGCCTCGGACTCCATCTCGACGACCTTGACCGGGGTGCCGAAGATGTTCTTGCGACCCTGGGCCGCCCACTGGTCGACATGGTCGGCCATCGGGCTGGACGGCGTAATGGGATAAATTCCCGCTACCTCGGTGTACGCATACGAAACATATGCGGCCGCCTCGTTGCCGTCCATAGACTTAAACTTACGCGCCATATACCCCTCTCCTCTCATATAGGTATACAGGCCCCGGCGATCGCCGGGATGTTGGCGTGATGGGATTTTCGTTGTTGCTTCCAATCATCTGGCAGGCGGACTCAGCAGCAGGTACATGGCGTGGAGAGAAGGCGTGCCGAGGCGAGGAGGGCTGCACGCGCTCCACAGGCCCAGCCACCCGTCTTGCACATGACCGAGCGCCGCAAAGGCCGCATGCCGGATGCTCCCGGGCACGCCCCGGCGATGGGAAGCGCCCGCAACGGAAATCCGCATGCGGGTTTATTGTACCCCGCCGTCAAGTGTAATTTCGGCAAATATAGGCGGGCGGTAAAGGTTTACCTCGGGTGACTGCCGGGAGCAAAATGATCCCTTGGGGACGGAGGGACCATTTGGCGGGACTGGCTAGAGGGCACCGAAGAGGACGGCGTAGGTAGTGGATTCGCCGAGCTTGAGCTCGTCGCCGGGATTGAGTTGGGCGGAACGGCCGGGCTCGACCTGAATGCAGACGCGCGTGGCCCCGTTTACCACCACGGTTCCGTTGGTGGACGACAAGTCCTCGACGTGCCAGATATTTTGAGCATCGCACCAGATATGGGCATGGCGGGCCGAGACATCGTCGCCGACGTCGGTAATATCGCCCTCACCAGTGGCCAGCGCGCCAATCTCAACACCCTGCTCGCTCGGCTGAATCCAGCGCGGGGCGCTCACGACAAAACTGTTTTGTACGCGCAGCAAGCCCAAGGGGTGCGCCGGGGCGGGTTCGCGTTCGCCCGCGGTCATCGACATGCCAAGCGAACGCGGCGTGGATGTGCCTCCTCCACAGGTCGCGTGCGCGTAGTCGATGGCATAGTTCACCGAGGACCGCACATCCGCCGAACAACCGACGGCGACAAACAGCACCAGCACGGCCTCGGCGCGCTCGGCGGGCATGAGTTCCGCCGCCTGGGACAGGCGATCGAGCGCGTTGCGATAGAGATTCGTGTCCTGGTGACACTCTTCGAGCGCGCGTACCATCGGTTCACCTGCAGGGCCGCACACCATATTGATCACAGCCGTGGAGTCCATGGGATTGCGCTGGCGCAGGGCCAGTTGCGACATAATACGCGCAGCCGAGGTACCGTATTCGGCAAAGTAGCGCTGCTGAAGCGTGCCGACCGGCGCGCGAACGATAAAGCGGGAAACCCAAGAGCGATCGGCGGCTCGGCTCTGCGGGCTGCGGCCGTCGGCGAGCGGACGGGACGAAAGCACCAAGCCGCACAGCTCGATATGGCTCAGATGCGCCGCGCGCTTAAAGATGTCAAACATGGCCCCGCATGGGGTGAGCTCAACTTGAGATGCCATGACCTAGGCCTCCTTGGTCGTAGAAATAGAATCGGACGATACTTCGACAGGTCCGCCAAAAGTACGGGCAGCTGCGGCTCCGCCGGCAAGCGGAGTCGCCATCTGGGCTTTTGTGCGTCGCGGTGCCGAAACGGGAAGTTCAAAGGCAAAGCCCATCGCAAGCAAAAACCACGTAAGCGTATAGGTTGCAACCAGAGCGGCAACAAGGCCGCCCATCACGGCGCGTTGGGAAAATACGCTACATGCAGCCACAACCAGCACCGGAACCTCGCAGGCAGAAAGCGCAAGCACACCCTGCAGGAAGCCCGAGCGCCGATCGCGCGCAAGTGCCCCCGCGGCAACGCCGGCTATGCCTGGCAGCGCCAACGCCAGTGCGGCAATAATACCCGGTAGCGACCCAGACCACACGAGCGATCCCAAAGTCGCCGTCACGCGAGCGCCCGACGCCAGCAGCGCGGCCGAAACCACGACCACAGCCCAAACCACGCCACAGACGACCGTCGCGCCGACCATCAGCGCGCGACGAACCGCGCGGCCGGACGCATCCATGGGGCACGGCGTGAGCGGCTCGCCGCGGAGCGAACGACCGACATTTTGCGCATAGTGGTCACAAAACGCCGAGAGCGCCGCCTCGACCGCCGCCGGCTCGGGACGATCTTTTTGATGGCTGGACAGACAGGCCATCACCACGTCGAACAGCTGGGCATCGACAAACGCCAGCGCATCGCGTAGCTCCTCGGAATCCGGCTCAAGCCCCAGCTGCTGGGCCTGCTCGGCCGCGGCGAGCGCCACATCGGGCTCACGGCGAAGCAGCTGAGTCAAATCGCAACCGGGCGCATGGGCACCAATGGGATAGTCGGGCCGCGTGTCCATCTTGAGACGGTAGGGGCTGGCGATGTCGCGCGTCTTTTTGCGCGAACCCGAGGTGCCCGAAGCGCTCGGCGCGGCTTCGTATGGCGCGATGCCGGCAATGAGCTCGTAAACCGTGCTTGCCGCGGCATAGACGTCAATCGCCGGCGACATACGCAAAGCGCGCAGGTCGGGAATATCGTCGGTGAGCATCTCGGGCGGGGCATAGGCAACCGTCGCACGACGCAGCGTGGCATAACGCTCCGTAAACGACGCCTTGCCGCCGGTACCGGCCACGGCCGACGCAGGCTCAAGCGCCAGCGACGAGCCAAAGTCGATCAGGCACAGGTCAAAGGTGCCCTCGGCAAGCTGCCGGTCAAGCGGTAGACGCGCCGTGCGCACCATAATATTAGCGGACGAGATATCGCGATGGACAAAGCCCTCCCCCACCAGGCTCATGCGGCAGAGCAGATCGAACAGGTCGCGACCCAGACGCGCCGCCACAAGCGGCGACAGGCGTCCGGCATCGTCCACGGCAAGTCGCGAACGCAAGCGGGCAAGCGTCTCGCCCTCGACCCATTCCATGACAATTGCAGGCACACCGTCGACCTCGCCCCAGCCATAGAGGCGGGGAAAGCCCTTAAGGCCCGAAAGGGCGCGATGGCATTCGTATTCCTCGCGAAACGCCGCCTTGAACTTGGCGACCAGTGCCTCATGGGCGGCATCGTCGTCAAACTCATCGCGCGTCGGCAAGATGAGCTGTTTGAGTGCCACGGCCTCGCCTTGGGCGTTGACGGCACGCGTCACGCGGCCGATACCGCCACGGCGCATGGTGGCATCGTCGGCAAACAGCATCGTAAAACGACGCAGATAGGCAGGCAGTTCGTCCTGACCGAGCGCAATGGCCGGCTCAAACCCGTCGACACGCGCCAGGCGCAGGCCGACCATGAGATCGCGACCGAGCGATTGCGGTGTGGTGGATGCAAGATCGGTCATCATAGGGCAAGCGCCGCCACGTTATTGTTGAAGTTACCGAGCGCGACGTCATCATCGCCGTAATGGCCGACCCATTGACATAGGTTGGTGTAACAGCCCCACAGATTGGCATACTGCTGGTACCATTTTGACCGGGGCGAGAATGTCTGACGACCGAACTCGGCTCGGATGACAAACATCTCCCCGACCAGGCTGTCGCACGGCCTGGGATCTCCCGTAGAGTTATAGGTCGAAACCACGTCATTGGCACGAGAAACATAGCCGTCGAGCATGTTGTACTTGGTCACAAGCCAACTGTGAATGCTCTCTTCCTCAGCAGCGGAAAGGCCGCCGGAGTTTGTATCGTTGTCAGTGTTGCCGCCCGTCGAGCCGCCGTTTCCAGACCCTCCGGTAGAGGAACCCGACCCGGAGCCGCCGCCCGAACTCGACGAATCCGAGCCGGAGCCAGAAGTATCCGAGCTACCGGGCTTTCCGGACTGCTGGGCGTCCTGCTCCTTCTGCTGCTCGACCTTATTCACCGTTGCCGCCACGCTATTGTTGGACAATCGATCGATGATCTTGGTGTTGGTGAGCACGATGGTTTTGCCATTGGCAAGCGTGACTTCGTTGTCCGGGGCCTCGGCGCCGTCCGCATCGTCGGTGCCAAACACAATATGCGCGACCACACTTGCCCAAGCATATCCAGTCGTGGTGCCCAGATCACTTTTGACCTCATGCCCCACGCGCGGTTCGCGTGCGGCATGTGCCTGCATCATGGACGGCACGGTCATGCCATAGGCAGAAACGCCAGCTATGACCAGCACCAGCGAGCAAGACAGCAGTGCGTACGCCCGCGGCGCCAAGCCCAGTCGGCGTCGCATGCGCACCGCGGCGCCGCGCTTTGTCTGAGTGCCACCGGGCCGCATGCGTTCTCCTCCAACAAAAACACGCCGCTCGGGAGCGGCGCATTCATTCGAATCCATATTTGAGTGTATCAGCGAACCCAAAAGGTTGCGCAACGAATGGGCAAATTAAGGATGCGAGTGGAAGCATCCATGCGATAAGCGGATACAAAGCATCTTTGTTGCACAACAAACTTACAGTCGCACGGGGAAATTATGACTACCCCGTGCGTCGCGAGGAAAACATACGGCAGGAGCAGGCTCGCCACCTAAATCGCGCGACGGGCCTCGATGGCGCGGCCAAGCGTAAGCTCGTCGGCATACTCCAAGTCGCCGCCCACGGGAAGGCCGCTTGCCAGACGCGATACCTCGACGCCCAGAGGCTTGATAGTGCGGGCCAGGTAGCTCGCCGTGGTCTCGCCCTCAATATTGGGGTTGGTGGCGATGATGACCTCGTGGATGTCCTCGTGACCCAAGCGTGCCAGCAGCTCGCGAATGTGCAGCTGCTCGGGGCCAATCTTGTCCATGGGGCTGATCACGCCGCCCAATACGTGGTAGAGACCGTGGTAGCTGCCCGTGCGCTCGATCGCCTGGACGTCGCGCGGCTCGCCCACCACGCAAATGCGAGTGGTGTCGCGCATCGAATCCTGGCAGATGGAGCACTCGTCGGCCGTGGCGTAGTTAAAGCAGCGGCTGCAAAAGTGAACCTCCTGCTTAACCTCCAGGATGGCCTCGGCCAGGCGGCGCGCCTCCTCGGCGTCAGCCTCCAACAGGTAATAGGCGATGCGCTGAGCTGACTTGGGACCAATGCCCGGCAGGCGGCCCAGCTCATCGAGCAGTTTTTGCAGACTGTGATTCGCACTCATATATATGCGTGTCTTAGAACGGCATGCCCGGGATGTTGAGGCCGCCGGTGATGGCGCCCATCTGCTTGTTGGCGAGCTCGTTGACGCCGCGGACGGCCTCGTTGACGGCAGCCATGATCATGTCCTGCAGCATATCGACGTCCTCGGGATCGAGGGCATCGGGGTCGATGGTAAGGTTGACGAGCTCCATCTCGCCGTTAACGGTCACCTTGACCATACCGCCGCCGGCAGAGGCGTCGACGGTCTGGGACTTGAGGTTCTCCTGCGCGGCGGCAAGCTGCTCCTGCATCTTGCGAGCCTGCTTCATCATCTGCTGCATGTTCATACCGGCCATGATGGCTCCTTTACGTGCGGCCGCACGCCGAGCTGCAAGGGCAGCCGGAGCACGGCGGGACTTTCAAACTCAAAAATCGTACCACGGCGCGAGGCCAGCGAGCGGGGCGGACGTGTTACCTCAGTCGATATACATGTCCTTGAGCGTGACGACTTGCCAATCTTCGCGTGCGGCGAGCTTCTTTTTTGTCGCGGCGCTCAAATCATGCTTGCAGAACAGCATGAAATGAGAGGCGGTGAAACCTTTTACCAAGCCTCGCTTGCTCTCGAGGTCGTCAATCTCTGCCGACTCGTCAAACGATTCCCTGTATTTGCACTCCCCGATCACCAAGCGCTTTGACACCCGATCGGCAGCTAAAACATCGATATCATCCTGAGCCCGTTTGTCGGGATTCGTTCCCCACCACGACGACACCGCCGTTGCCGGAATTGGCAACTTGCCCTGTTTCGCCTGCTCAACCAGCCACTCGGCACACAACGCCTCAAACCGATGACCCAGATATTCATTCAGCTGCTCTTCCGGAATCGCGTTGACAACCGCCCGTCCCAAACCGGCCTCGATATCGGACGAATACGGCATGACAAACCGAAACCAAAACGCATAACACGGCTCGGAAAGACGGTAGATTCCGCGCTTGCTGGTTTCGATACTCTCGCCAAACGGAACGACCTTTTCGATAATTCCCACCGATTCCAGCGCCTTGAGATAGCGGGGCAACGTTGTCTGGGCAACGCCCGCGCGATCTGCAATCTGCTTTGCGCGGTTTGCACCGGCAGCCACAGCCCGCAAAATCGAGTTATACATTGACGGCTCCCGAAACTCCTGACGAATCAGGCCCTCGGGCTCGCCATAGAGAAACCCCATGGGATCGAAGTAGAGCCGGGCCAGATTTTCTTTGAGCCCCATGCTCGAATCCAGCTGTTGCAGATAGTACGGGACACCGCCAAAGCAGCCGTAGAATTTAAAGGCATCTTGAGCGCTCAGGCCCGGAAGCATCTTGGCTGCATCCCTAAATCCAAGGTCGCGCACCTTGATTTGAGCCGTGCGCCGGCCATACAGGGGGCTTTTGCGTCCCAGCACATTGCTTTCCATAAAACCCTGATTGCTGCCACAAAGAATTAGAAAGGCGTTCGTTTCCCTGAAGGCCCGGTCGATAGCGACCTGAAAAATCGAGGGCAGCGCCTCGTTGCGCATCGCCGCATAGGGAAACTCGTCAAACACAAAGACAAACCGCTCGGTGCGTGCTCGGTCAGCGATGAAGGACAGCGCGTCAGTCCAGGATGAGAACCCGCCAATCGACGTGGGGAGATTGAAAAAGCTGGCGATAGCGCGATTAAAATCCGCAAGGTTGTCGGCGTCGCTTTGCTCGAGAGCGGTAAACGAGAGCGTCCTTTTACCGCGGCAGAACTCGTTAATCAGCGTTGTCTTTCCCACGCGTCGACGACCGTACACGACAGCCATCTGAAATGAACGCTGCTCATAAAGAGATTTGAGTTTTGCGAGCTCTGCTTCGCGTCCGACAAACATTATGCACTCCCGAATTATGCAATGTTGAATAATTCACATTTGCATAATATCTTAAGCTAAATCTAGTAGAGCCGGGACCAGACATTTTTTGTGCACGTCTAAACGGCTACATGGCAAAATGCCGAATTACTGCTCGAGGCGGCGCGCATGGGGGCGGGGTATAATTTGATTGTCATAGATAGCAATTTGGAGGTGCCCCATGAATGCCCCCGACGCGCTCCAAAACATCCGCTCAAAACACCCCGTTGCATATGTGGTTCTCTATCTCTTTGTCGGCTGGGCATTGCTGGTTGTCATCACCCATGCCATAGCTTTTGGAGCAGAACTGCTGATAGCCAGCTCGGACCAGCCCGTCGTCAAATGGGAAGCGACCGATGAGTGCACCGACGGAACCCGAACCATTTACTACAACAGCCCATTACAGTTTGAGTCGTCCGAAAGGGCGGCTCTTTTCCGTTGCACGGTTATACGATTGAGCCGTACCGGTGGTCGCTGGCCGACCGCCCCGGACGGCCGTCAGCCCCTGCCCCGTAGAGGGCCCGGGACGTGTTGCCGCCGGGGCGGGAGGGGCCGCGGGGAACGACTGATAGAGATGTGCCGGGCCCGGACCGGGCCACGGCCGGGTAATGTGGGTGTCGCTTCCGCGGCTAACGGCCGGCTCAAGGGAGAGGATACACCATGCCAGCAGCAGAGACGCCCGTGGCCTACCTGGGGATCGACGTCGGGAAGAGCTCGCACAGCGCGTGCGCGCTCGACGCGGGAGGGGGCGTCGCCTTCAGGGCCGAGCTGGCAAACAGGCCCGACGACATCGACCGGCTGCTCGAGCGGGCCGGCTCCGGCGCGCTGGTCGTCGTCGACCAGAAGCGAAACATCGGCGCACTGGTCCTCGCGCGCGCCCATGCGCATGGGAACCCCTGCGCCTACCTGCCCGGATATGCCGAGAAGCAGGCCCGCGGGATGTTCCCCGGCATCGCGAAGACCGACGCCATCGACGCCGAGGTGATCGCGCGCACCGCGCTCGGCGTGCCCCGCGCCCTCAGACCGGCGCCCGAGGAGCCCGAGGGGACCGCCT
>URGF01000001.1 GCA_900547285.1 uncultured Collinsella sp. | reverse complement strand
GCGAACCGGCCCGCGGCGCGGCTGGCGGCGAGCCCGGGCAGGTGGGCGACCCCGAGCCCCGCGGCGCGGGCCCGCCTCACGGCGAGGGACCCTATGTTGCGGAACTGGTCGACGACGACGAGCGTGCCGGCGGGCGCGGAGGCGAACAGCGCGTCGAGCTCGGCCTCCCTGTTGCGGACGGGGGCGCTGGCCAGCACCTCCCCGTCGCGGTCGACCAGGCAGGCCCAGTGCGATGACTTGCCGACGTCCAGGCCGAGCACGGCCGCGGGCCTGGTGGATGGCGCTTTCACGGTGGTATCCTTCCGGTAGTCGTTCGACCGGATGGCCTCCCCCTCGGCACTCACATTACCAGCCGCGGCACCTGCCCGGCACTTTCCTATCAGCCGTCGGGGGCGGCGCGTCCCGCGCCGGCAGCACCCAACGGGCCCTCTCGGGGGCAGGGACGTTCGGCCGTGCGCGGGCGCCCGGTCGGCGGCCCGTTCTGGGCGCGCCTCAATCGTAGCCCGAGACGGTCCCGGGCTGACAATTTCGACTGTAATGGACGTTCTTAAATGACTAGTCGAAAGGGACACTCTTGCGCCAAATCTGTCGGCCCACACCGGGCTCGTCCTTTGCTTTACTGAGATAAAGTGAACGCGCAGATTCGTAACCCGCTCGCAACCGTTCTATGGCACGATATTGAACGAATGTATGCTATGCGCCCGAGCCTTTCGGGCAGAGTGGGAGACAGTATGGTTAAGCTGTACGAGGACGGCATCTACCTGCGCGGCGGCAGCGAGGTTGTGCCTGCAGCCGAGGCCGCTGAGCGCGGCATTACGCAGACGCCCGAGGATGCCAAGCGCGGCACCATCGCGTATTCGATCCTTCAGGCACACAATACGTCCGGCGACCCCGAGGCGCTCAAGATTCGCTTCGACGCCATGGCGAGCCACGACATCACCTTTGTCGGCATCATCCAGACGGCGCGCGCCTCGGGCATGGAGCAGTTCCCGCTGCCCTACGTGCTCACCAACTGCCATAATTCGCTGTGCGCCGTGGGCGGCACCATCAACGAGGACGACCACGTCTTTGGCCTCTCTGCGGCCAAGAAGTACGGCGGCATCTTCGTCCCGCCGCACATCGCCGTCATCCACTCCTTTATGCGCGAGAACTTTGCCGGTTGCGGCAAGATGATCTTGGGTTCCGACTCGCACACCCGCTACGGCGCTCTGGGCACTATGGCCGTGGGCGAGGGCGGCGGCGAGCTGGCAAAGCAACTGCTGCGCGACACCTACGACGTCGCCTATCCCGGCGTTGTCGCCATCTACCTCACGGGTGCCCCGCGCCCCG
Organism: uncultured Collinsella sp.; assembly: GCA_900547285.1. Taxonomy (GTDB): domain Bacteria; phylum Actinomycetota; class Coriobacteriia; order Coriobacteriales; family Coriobacteriaceae; genus Collinsella. The sequence continues at coordinate 43,543 of URGF01000001.1, read as the reverse complement.
GCGTCGGCCCGCACGATGTGGCGCTCGCCATCATCCGCGCTGTCTTTGCCAAGGGCTACGTCAAGAACAAGGTCATGGAGTTTGTGGGCCCCGGCATCGCGAGCATGACGACCGACTACCGCAACGGCGTCGACGTCATGACCACCGAGACCACCTGTCTGTCGAGCATCTGGGCCACCGACGAGGACACGCACGCATTCCTGGCCATGCACGGCCGCGGCGACGACTACCGCGAGCTCAAGCCTGCCGATGTTGCCTACTACGACGGCTGCGTCGAGGTCGATCTGTCGAGCATCAAGCCCATGATTGCGCTGCCGTTCCATCCTTCCAACGGCTTTGAGATTGACGAGCTCAACGAGAACCTCGAGGACATCCTTCACGAGGTGGAGCTCGAGGCCGCCAAGATCGGCGAGGGCAAGACGCACTTTAGCCTGCTCGACAAGATTGTCGACGGCAAGCTGCACGTGCAGCAGGGCGTTATCGCCGGCTGCTCGGGCGGCAACTACGACTCCGTGGTCCAGGCTGCCCGCGTGCTCAAGGGCGCCAACACCGGCTGCGGCGAGTTCTCGCTGTCGGTCTATCCCACGAGCCAGCCCGTGGCACTCGAGCTTACACGCCGCGGCTATATCTACGACCTTATGGAGGCCGGCGCGATCGTGCGCACGGCATTCTGCGGCCCGTGCTTTGGTGCCGGCGACACGCCCGCCAACAACGGCCTGTCGATCCGCCACACTACGCGCAACTTCCCCAACCGCGAGGGCTCCAAGCCGGGCAATGGCCAGCTGAGCGCCGTGGCTCTGATGGACGCCCGTTCCATTGCGGCGACGGCTGCCAACGGCGGCATCCTGACGCCGGCGACCGACCTGCCCGAGGACACCTGGGACGAGGCCTGCGAGTACACCTTTGACGACGTGCCGTACAAAAAGCGCGTGTACTGGGGCTTTGGCAAGGCGGAGCCTGCCGACGAGCTGGTCGAAGGCCCCAACATCAAGCCGTGGCCCGCGATGGAGCCCCTCGGCGACGATATCCTGCTCAAGGTGTGCTCCAAGATCATGGACCCGGTCACCACGACCGACGAGCTGATCCCATCGGGCGAGACGAGCTCCTTCCGCTCCAACCCGCTGGGCCTGGCCGAGTTTACGCTGAGCCGTCGCGACCCGGCCTACGTGGGCCGCTCCAAGGAGGTCGACGCCGTGGAGAAGCGTCGCGTGGCCGGCGAGGCCGCGGGTGACCTGGCGGCACTCGATGCCGAGCTTGCCGGTGTGTTCGAGGCACTGGCCGGCGTGGGTGTCGCGGCCGATGCCAAGGCGACCGAGTTTGGCTCCATGCTCTATGCCAAGAAGCCCGGTGACGGTTCCGCCCGCGAGCAGGCCGCGAGCTGCCAGCGCGTAATTGGCGGCCTGGCCAACATCGTTCACGAGTACGCCACCAAGCGCTATCGCTCCAACGTCATGAACTGGGGCATGGTGCCCTTCCAGATGGAGGCCGAGCCCAACTTTGAGGTGGGCGACTACGTCTTTGTGCCGGGCATCCGTGCCGCGCTCGATGGCGACCTCAAGAACATCGCCGCCTACGTGGTGCGCGCCGATGGTGCGGTCGAGCAGATTGAGCTCTACATTGCCGATATGACAGCCGAAGAACGTGCCATCGTCAAGGCCGGCTGCCTGATCAACTACAACAAGTTCAAGGCCGCTGCCGAGTAACGCACTTAATTGTCCGCCCGGGGCTTACCCTTTCCCGCCCGCTCACGCGCTTCGCGAGGGTCGCGTTCGGGAAAGGAAAAGCCCCGGGCGACATTTCCGCGTTCTCGTTGGGTTTTGAGGGACGCTAATAAATAGACTTGCTTGATGCCGCCTCTTTTTATTGGGGCGGCTTCTTTTTGGACCACCACAAAGGTGCCTGTCCGGCGGGTTCTTATTTCGATGGGGTCCAGGTTATCTCATCGTCAAATAGCCAAGTGCGTGCTGAGCCGCTGTCGCGCGCTGTCTGTGGATCGGGCTCGCAGGTTTGTTCGTAGGCATCCTCGGTACACCGATCCATAAAATCGACGACTGCCGTCTGGTCGCCTTCCATGACGTAGATTACGTCGCCATCCGAGATATAGACCCCCGGCCCTTCGTTGTCCACGTAGCCGGGGTCGTATGAGACGTTGCACAGTCTGCTCCCGTTTGCCGCATCGAGTTCAAGGGTCGAATAATACCCGCCATTCATTTGGCCTTTCTTGGCTCGATATATTGCGGCGCCGTACCACCGCGTAAACGTTTTGCCTTTGAGTAAATTGGTTGCCTTGCCGATAAGCTGCTCATCTTGGGTATAGCGCGTGGCCCCAAGTTCGATTCGGGGATAGTTGCTGACCCCAAGCGCTGCGGGCGTACCGTCAAAATCGACGGTGATCGAATCGGGTTTGACGATATCGGTGAGGATTTCGATGGGATAGCTTACGGTCTCAATCACCGCCTGCGTTGCAGAGGCGGGGAGAAATGCGAGATAGATAATGCCCACGCCGACTGCGGTAATCGCAAACGCTAAGACGAGTAGGCCGATATAGGTGGAGCGTTTCACGGTGGGGCACCTCGCAAACAGTATGCAATCATTAAGATAAATGATACCATCTTAAGACAATATTCAAAAGCAAGCGACCGCCCGGAATGAGGGGGCTGAAAGGCCCCATTGGACTTCGATTTGGGGTCGCCAAACGTAGGCTGGGCTTGATGCCGCCTCTTGTAATTGGGGCTGATTCTTCTCTGGACCACCATAAAGGGGGCAGGCGCCTTTGTGGTGGTTTCATTGGTCTCAATCTGTAACAGCTGGGCTGCAAAAAGCGGGTTTGGTGTTACAGGTTGAGATTTTCGGACGGGGCTCCGCGGTTAATCTCGATCTGTAACATCTGGACCCCAATTTGCCGAGTAGTTGTTACAGATTGAGACAAACGGTTGCCGTCGATCGCTTCATCTAAATCTGTAACACCTGGGACCGAAAAGGGCCGCTGGATGTTACAGGTTGAGACAGCGGGGTGTGTTGGAGCGAAAACCACCACAAAGGCCCCTTGCGGTGGTTTTTGAGGGGCCAAATGTTTTCCTGTTAGAGTCCAACGCGGACTGTTGGCACCTTTAGTTGTTAGCGGCGGGAAACGGCCGCATGATTAAATAGTTGAACTATTCTCACTACTTTCACTATTTGCACTATTGATACTATAATCACGATAACGACGACAGTAGGAAGGTGGGGACATTGAAGCGCACGATAATCAACCCGTTTAAGCCGACCGCTGGCGCTGAACCTCCGGTCCTTATCGGACGCGAGCGGGTTATTGATGATTTTAGGGACGGCATCGAAGAAGGCGTGGGCGCCCCCGGAAGGCTCATGCGCATTACCGGCCCGCGCGGGTCGGGCAAGACGGCGCTGTTGACAGAGCTCGGCGATATTGCGAAGTCGTATGGTTGGCGCGTGGTTGACGTGACTGCGGCGGGCAGTATCGTCGACGCCATTCAACATGAGCTCGCACGCACCTCGGACAATACCGAGCTTCATTTAGAAGCAAGTCTTGGTGTGGTGAAAGCGGGCGTATCTAAGTCCTTGACCGGGCCTGAGACGTTGCGGGGCGTCTTGACGAGCGTGGCGTCGCGGGAAACGCAACATGGTGCCGGTCTGCTGGTGACGGTCGATGAAATACAGGATGCGGATGCTGATGACGTGCGGCTCGTTGCAGCGGCCGTGCAGCACCTTATCCGCGAACGCAAGAATATCGCGTTTGTATTTGCTGGCTTGACCATGGGCGTAATGGACCTCATCAACGGCCGTGCCCTTACATTTCTACAACGAGCTAAGGCTGAGGAGCTCGCCTCGATTCCGCTGTCGGATGTTTCGGATTCGATGGCTTCAACCGTGGAAGGTGCCGGTTTGCACTTGGATGGCAAGGCGCTTGAAATGACGGCTTGTGCTACGAGGGGATATGCGTATCTCGTGCAACTCGTGGGCTATCGCGTATTCGCGAATGCGCGCAGGCATGCCGACCGCGATGCGTCGATTTCACTTGAGGATGCCCAGAAGGGCATTGAAGATGCGTATGGGGAGTTTGAGGGCTCCGTGCTCGACGTTGCCCTTGCCGATTTGCCGCTTCGCGCGATTGAGTACCTCATTGCCATGGCCAAGCATGAGGGGAATGTGCCGACCAAAGAGATCGCAGCGGGGCTCTCCTTGCCCCCTGCGAGCCTGACAGCGACACGACGGCAACTTATCAAGGCACAGGTTATCGATGCGCCCTCACGTGGCATGGTGAGGTTCTCGATTCCATTGCTGCGCGAATATCTGCTTAAGAGCTCGAATGAAATCCTATCAAGATATTGATATTTGTCGGATAGCTTGAAGGGGCCAAAAGCCAACGTCAGAGACTAAAAACGGCCTTCAACGCCGGCGATTGGTCCCTGCCAACCCAAAGAAGCCGCCGCAGGGATGGTTCCTGCGGCGGCTTCTTGCATCGTAGGGCGGAAATGATCGCCGAAAACCACCACAAAGGGGACGGGCACCTTTGTGGTGGTGGGGAGCGAGCTCGATGTCGCCGTTCGGGTTGAGCAACATTTCAATGAAAACCTCTACAGGATTTCGTCCGGGCTGGCGGATTTGGTCGTTTTGGGGATGCCGAGTTTGGACGATGCGAAATCGTCAACATTGTCCTTGATTCCATCTTTAGTGAAGACGGTGACCGTATAGGTGCTGTGCCCAAATTCGCTTTTGTCGCGTATCGCCCAGGCCTGCCAGTAGGCAGCTCTGCCTCGCTCTCTGATTTTTCCTATGCGGCGGAGTTCTGTTCGCTTTAATTTCTGGTCGCTGTCGACGGTTCGGCCGACCTCATCGGTGAGCCCGCACTGTTCAAGCAGTTTGTCGAGGACTTGGTTCATGTGACGCTCATCGGTGTTTGGAGCATAGTCGTAAGCGAGGGTGATGGAGGCAAGGGGTTGGTCATCGATCAGATAGTTCATCGCTTGAGGTTCAAGGTTGAAGTAGGGAGAACGTCCGTCGACCTGACCGAGCAGCGGCAGCTTTGACCGCCAAAGCCCGGTGGGAATTGCATCTTCGTAGAGCACACCGCGGCAGATAAAGGAGAGCGAGGTGGCACGCGAGCCGGCGTCGACCATCCCGCACAAATCGAAGGGCGAGGCGATACCCAGGGAAAAGGGTGTGACGACGATAAGAAAGAGCATCACGATGGGTATGGCGAGAATGGCAATGACGTTGCGAGCAGTAGAATAAGACGACTTCATATCTGCTCCTTGAGACGAAGAGCTATCAAGAACGAGAGAAATGAATATGCTTTAATCACAGTTCATTTTAACCTCAATACGAGCAGGAATAACGGATATTAGGAGCGAGCTCGATGTTGATGTGGACCAACACAAAGGTGCCTGTCCCCTTTGTGGTGCTTCCGTTTGTCTCGATCTGTAACAGCTGGGCTGTTAAAAGCGGGCCTGGTGTTACAGATTGAGATTTTTGGGCGGGGCTCCGCGCTCCATCTCAATCTGTAACACCTGGGACCGAAAAGGGCTGCCAGATGTTACAGATTGAGACAGTTGGGTTCCACGGTCGCGCCGGACCGACACTCTCAAGTCCTATCTCTCAATCACTCAGAAAATCTTATATATAGAGACTTAGATTTGTGTATAAGATCGCGCAAAGCTGGCAACAATACTTCTCGAACAACGTGAAGCCGCCCCGTAGGGCGGCCGCCCCAAGAGAGGTGATTCCATGAGAATCGATAAGCTAGCAATGACGTCGCGCGAGGCGCTGCAGACCGCCATGAGCACGGCTGCCGACGCGCAGGCCGGCGCGGTGGAGCCGATTCACCTGCTGTCCGCCCTGCTTGGTGCCGGCGAGCGCAATATCTCCGTGATCATCGAGCGCATCGGCGCCGACCCGGCCCAGCTTGCACGCTCCACACAAGATGCCATCGACCGCGCGCCCAAGGTTTCGGGCGAGGGCCAGCAGATGGGCCTGTCCAATGAGCTCGTCCGCGTCATCGAGAAGGCCGAGAAGAAGGCCACCAAGATGGGCGACAGCTTTGTGGTGACCGAGCATTTGCTGATGGCGCTTGCCGAGGACAAGGGCGAGGCTGGTCGTGTACTGCGCGACGTCGGCGTTACCAAGGAGCGCATCGAGCAGGTCTATGAGGAGCTGCGTGGCGATGACCGCGTGACGTCTGCCGAGGACAAGACCCAGTTTGAGGCGCTGGAGCAGTATGGCCGCAACATCTGCGACCTGGCCCGCGCCGGCAAGCTCGACCCGGTCATCGGCCGTACCGACGAGATCCGTCGTACTATTCAGGTCCTGTCCCGCCGCACCAAGAACAACCCCGTGCTCATCGGCGAGCCGGGCGTCGGCAAGACGGCCATCGTCGAGGGCATCGCCCAGCGTATCGTGGCCGGCGACGTGCCGAGCACCCTGCGCGATCGCGACCTCATCGAGCTCGACATGAGCGCGCTGGTCGCCGGCGCCAAGTACCGCGGCGAGTTCGAGGACCGCTTGAAGGCTGTGCTCAAGGAAGTGCAAAAGTCCGAGGGCAAGGTCATCCTGTTCATCGATGAGCTCCACACCATCGTGGGCGCGGGTGCCACCGAGGGCTCCATGGACGCCGGCAATATCCTCAAGCCGGCGCTCGCTCGTGGCGACCTGCACGCGATCGGCGCGACCACGCTTGACGAATACCGCAAGTACATCGAGAAGGACGCGGCGCTCGCCCGTCGTTTCCAGACCGTTATGGTGAGCGAGCCTACCGTCGAGGACACCATCTCGATCCTGCGTGGCCTCAAGGAGAAGTACGAGATCTTCCACGGCGTGCATATCACCGATAGCGCGCTCGTGGCAGCTGCCGACCTCTCCGATCGCTACATCGCCGACCGCTTCCTGCCCGACAAGGCCATCGACCTGGTCGATGAGGCGGCAAGCCGCCTGCGCATGGAGCTCGACAGCATGCCGGTCGAGATCGATGCCACCACGCGTCAGCTCACCCAGCTGCAGATCGAGGAGCAGGCGCTCATGAAGGAGACCGACGACGCCTCCAAGGAGCGTCTGGAGGCCCTGCGCCAAGAGATTGCCGAGGTCCAAGAAAAGCTCAACGTGCAAAAGGCCGGCTGGCTCAACCAGAAGAACGCCATCGACCACGTGCAGGAGCTCAAGGGACAGCTTGACGAGGCCAAGAGCGAAGAGGAGCGTGCGACGCGCAACGGCGACCTGGGCCGTGCGTCCGAGCTGCGCTACTCCGTGATTCCGGGCCTGCAGCAGCAGATTCAGGATTCCGAGGCTGCGCTCGAGGCGCAAAAGCAGCAGGACGGCGAGGGCCTCAACGAGCAGGTGACCTCCGATGAGATCGCCGAGGTCGTGAGTGCCTGGACCGGCGTGCCCGTGTCCAAGATGATGCAGGGCGAGCTCGACAAGTTGAAGGGCCTGGAGGGCGAGCTGCATAAGCGCGTCATTGGCCAGGACGAGGCCGTATCCGCCGTGGCCGCGGCCGTGCGCCGCAGCCGTGCGGGTCTCTCCGATCCGGACAAGCCCATCGGCAGCTTCTTCTTCCTGGGCCCCACCGGCGTAGGCAAGACCGAGCTCGCCAAGGCGCTGGCCGAGTGCCTGTTCGATGACGAGCGCGCGCTCGTGCGTATCGACATGTCCGAGTATATGGAGAAGTTCAGCGTCCAGCGTCTGATCGGTGCGCCTCCGGGATACGTGGGCTACGACGAGGGCGGCCAGCTCACCGAGGCCGTGCGCCGTCGTCCGTACTCCGTGATCTTGCTCGACGAGATGGAGAAGGCTCATCCGGATGTCTTTAACGTGCTATTGCAGGTGCTTGACGACGGCCGTCTGACCGATGGCCAGGGTCGCCAGGTGTCCTTCAAGAACACGATTATCATCATGACGTCCAACGTGGGTTCCAAGGCTATCGCCGATCTGTCCGGCAAGGACGAGGAGGAGATGCGCCATCAGGTCGACGCGGCCATGGCTCAAACCTTCCGCCCCGAGTTCCTCAACCGTATCGACGATATCGTGGTGTTCCATCCGCTCGGCATGGCGCAGATCGAAAAGATCGTCGATATTCAGCTCGCCGACGTCCGCGCACGTCTGGCCAAGGAGCGCATGACGCTTGCCATCACCCCGGCGGCCAAGCAGATGCTCGCCGTGGGCGGCCTGGACCCGGTCTTTGGCGCCCGTCCGCTCAAGCGTCTCGTGCAGCGCGAGGTCGTGGATGCCATTGCCGCCGCTATTATCGACGGTACGGTGCGCGAGGGCGATCAGGTGACGGTCGATGCCGACAAGGACGGCGCCTTTACCGTCGTGTGCGACAACACGCCGACGGCCACCTACGAGGTTCCAGACGCCGAGTAGATTTTGGGACCGGCTCTAAAACCGCCCCTCATCGCAAAACGCCAAGGGCGGCGGATCCAATTGGATCCGCCGCCCTTTTTCGTGCGACAATCGATGATGTTGAACGGATGCGATGCAAGGAGATGCGCAGATGACAGACAAGAACAAGACGAACACGCCGGCGACCGATGCCGCACCCGCCGCACCCAAGCCTGCGCCTAAGCCGGCACCCAAGCCGCGCGACCCCTATATCCGTGCCGAGAACGAGGACGACGACGGCTACGATCCCTACAGCGATCGCCGCCCCGAGCGCGAGCCCCTCTTCGAAGCCGACCCCTGGCGCTAAGTAGCTCATTTGGGACGGGGCTTTTTTAGCTACTTTTGCCCCCTCCCGCCTGCCTGATGATTTTTCTGGGACGGGGATTTAATAATCATTCGGTACAAAATGATTATTAAATCCCCGTCCCAGAAAAATCATTCTCTCGAGTTTGGTGGCCCCTCAGCCGTTCGACATCCTCCGGGAGACCAGTAACAGAAAAATATGCTCACCAATTAATCAAGATACGCATAAATCTTGCTCTCCTGCTAATCAAGAATCGATATAATCTTGATTAGCATATAAGCAAGATTGGAGAATCATGGCATTCAACGACTTGGTGGCCCAGAAAATAAAGGACTTTGAGCAACAAGGAGTTCCACAGGTCTTTGAGCGCGACCTTGATCTGGGAAACCCACAGGAACCCAAGCGCGACAACATCGTAAATGTGATTGTGGGAGCCCGTCGTTGTGGAAAGACGTATCGCCTGTATCAGGAGATGCAGCGGCTTCAGGGTCAAGGTATCGAGCTTGACCGGATGCTTTATTTCAATTTTGAGGATGAGCGCTTGCGTCCGTATGAGCCGTCGCTGCTAGCGGACGTGCTCGATACATTCTATGCGCTATATCCTGCTGCTCGAACCGAGGGTGCCTACATTTTCTTCGATGAAATCCAGGAAATTCCCGAATGGGGTGCGTTTCTGCGGCGTGTGGTCGATACGGAGAAAGCGACCGTCTACGTGACGGGATCTTCTTCTAAGATGCTGTCCTCGGAACTTAAGAGCGAGTTCAGGGGCCGCTCTCTTGTGCGAGAGCTGTTTCCGTTGAGTTTTTCGGAATACGTCCGATATAAGACGGGGAGCGTTCCTGAGCCGGATGCACCCTTTTCATCGAGCGATGCAGCACTGCTTCGACATCATCTGATCGGATATCTTGAGCGAGGGGGATTCATCACGACGCTAGAGCAGACGCCCGCGGACGCGATTCAGCTGCTACAGGAATATGCGTCGCGAACGGTCGCCATGGACGTCGTTGAGCGCTACGACATCAAGAACCCTCGTTTGGCTTCACTGTTCCTGACGCGGTGTATGGCATCTTCGGCACGAGAGCTGTCAGTGAACAAGGTGTACAACGAGTTCAAAAGTAGGCAAATACCCGTCAGTCGTAATTCGCTCGGCGACTTACTTGAGTATTACGAGGACGCCTACCTGTTGTTTTTGGTGCCGGAGTTCACGCGCTCACTTGCAAATAATGCGCGGTCCGCATCTAAAGTCTACGCTGTCGATCCTGCGATGTTCGGAGCATTCTCTCCCGCATCGGCATTTGATCAGGGCCAGAGGCTCGAGACTGCGGTGTTCAATGCGCTCAGAAGAAGGACTCCAGCCGTGCGGTCCGGTTCGGTCTACCGCCTGCTGATCAAAGAGAAGAATAAAAGCCATGAGGTGGACTTTGTGGCCGGGGATGCACTTCTCATGCAGGCTTATAGCCTGATTCAGGTGAGTGCGGATATGGCAAGCGAGAAAACGCGCGAGCGCGAAATTGCCGCGCTTGATGCCTCGATGGCCCAATTCGATCTTGGTGAGTCGACAATCGTTACCATGGATGAGCAGGCCGATATTCCATGCAAACACGGCGTGGTACATGCTGCGCCCGCATGGAAGTGGCTCCTTTCCTAATCGTCTATGGATTTGCGAGGCCAGGACTCAGGTGTCATGGTCCGCTAGTCTTGGGCTTTGATGCTCGGCAGGAGAATCTGGGCGAGGTAGTCGGTCTCTAGTTTGGTCGCAGCGTCGGCCTTGCCGTCTTTGCCGACCAGTACGTTCTTGATCTGGCTATAGGTGTAGCGGTTGCCGGTCGTGAGCTCGACAAGCTCAATGGCCGTGTCCATGGGGTAGGTCGACACGGGATTCTGCGTCCGTCCGTTGATGGTCTGGGGCACCACGTACGGATAGACGGGGCCGCTGGCGTAGACGGTATAACCGTTGCCTAGGTTGGCCGCACCCAAAACCGTATCGCCCTCATCGGGCGTAAAGCTCTCGCCCTCGCGCACCGCGACGAGCGTCACAATCGGCGTATCGCTGTCGCCGGCAAGATAGATGCATAGCGTACTGCCATTTTGCCAAGTCTCGACCTTGCCGTACCACTCGACGGGGATATCGAGCTGGTAGAGGTCGGTTGCCTTGTGACGGGCGTCGGCATCACGGGCCGCCTGTGCCTTTTGCGCGCTCACGGCATTGACGGCGGCGTCGCGCCGCGCGGTTGCCGCCTGCTGGAGCACCTTGGCGGTGGCGGAGGAGCTCGCGCCTCCCTCCTCGGCATATTTGGCGGCGGCATCGATCTGGTCGTCGGTTACCGTGTCGGCCGAAGGCACCTTGAGCTTAAAGGCGGCCTGGCTGCCTAGGTCCTGTCCGTCGCTCTTGATCGTGACCTGCGCCTTGGTGGTCGGCACGGTATAGACGGTGCCGTCGGCCGCGATGGGGGAGGCAGCGATGGAGAGCGTGTAGTCACCGGGTAGTAGTTTGATGCCACGGCCGTGCTCGTCAACATAGAGTGTTTCGCTTACGGAGGATCCGTCAGAATCCTGGCCACTCACCTGTACGGGAATCTTGGAGCCGGTGGAACAGTCGAGCCCCGCGGCATGTACGCCGATCTGCACCGACATCATCGTGTGGGCATTGGCGGCGACAGCGGCAGCCTGCTCTCGCTGATATCCGTTCCAGGCAGCATAGCCTGCACCACCGGCGACGAGCGCGACGGCCACGACACCGGCGACCATCAGATTGCGGCGCTTGGGCGACATCTTGCGATGGCGAACCTCGGCCTCGCGTGCCGAGGGGACGGACGGAAGGGGAATATCGCCCATGGCGATGGTCTCGTCCACGGCTGGTGCGGAACCCAGGCCAGGAAGCTCGCGGGTCAGCGAATCCTCGGCCGGCAAGCTGTCGAGCAAGACGGTTTCCTCGCCCGTGTCGGATTCGAGCTGATTGCCGGCCTCGCTTTCGGTGTCTTCGTGACCTGCCTCATCTTTGGCAGGCTCAACGTCGTCTGCATCCTGATCATCGGACTGCGCCTCGATTTCCGGCTCATCCTGCACATCAACGCTCGAATCGTCAAACGTAATCTCGGCCAGCGCGATCTGGTCTAGACTCTCCAGGGCCTCGGCACACGCTTCTGCATCTTGGACCGCATCCTCTTGGTCCATCGTCTCATCTTTCATATATCCCCCAAGCTCAATATCGGGACAACAATGTACCCAAAAACGGGGCTCCATAGAGCCGCCGCATGATTTGAAATCCGATTTTATATATGCGCGTGTTTTTGAATAGATGAATAGAGGCGCAACGACAAAAACCCCCGGAAAGCGAGCGAAACGCTTTTCGGGGGCTCTGCGAGACATTGGATTGAAAGGCCTGGTGAGCGGGCCTATGCCCAAGTGCCAACAGCGGCCAACATGTTACTCGGCGTGAGCGTAATCAACCTTGGCACGGCGGGCGGTGGCCTTCTCCCAATCGCTGGTGCCCTCAAAGACATCCTGCTTGTAGGGATTGCGGCCGAGCTTCTTGGCACGGTAGGCGATATAGATGATCGCGGCGACGTTGGCGACCAGTGCGGCGATCGAGACCGCGGTAGCGGCGCCGGGGTCGAGCGTGGAGTGGGTCACAAAGATGGACTCCTCCTGGAAGTACGGGAACACCTGGGCAAACATGCACCAAATAGCCAACGTAAAGGCGCGGTTCTGGATCCAGCCGCCCTTGTTCCAGATAAAGGCGGCGACGGTGGGCGCCAGCAGCAGCGCAAAGCCGCAGAACCAGGAGTGGGTGGGCAGGCAGTTGTAGGTGTAGCAGAAGTTCCAGATATCGTAGGCGATGATGTAGACCCAGGTCATGTCGGGCCACAGCATATCGGTCTGATCCTCGGAGGCGTAGACGCTCCACCAGCCGGTCATGCAGAAGATGTTGATGAGACCGGCGATGCCGTTGAACACGTTGTTCCAGCCGGCAAGCTGCGTGGCACCCTCGGAGGTGACCCAGGTGGACTGGCCCAGGACAAAGAAGTGATAGGCGCTCTCGAAGTCGGACACGACGGCGATCATGATGTTGATGGCGACGATCACAAACGGCCATGCACGGAACCAATGCGCCTTGCCGATCTTGCCCCACTGGTACTTAATGGCAATGAAGCCCCAGCAACCGGCCAGCGCCGCGTACACCTTGGCGTAGTGGAACCAGCTGTTCTGGTACACGTGAGTGGGGTTGGTGAGCGCCCACTCGGCACCCTGCGAAACGCCGACGGCGATGGCGACACAATAGATGGTCATGGCCAGCGGAGCCACGCCAAAGATGATTGCCGCGCCCAGCTTGGTGCGGCGGCCGACCTCGTTGAGCACGATGAGGCCAATAAAGACCATGGCCCAGCCGGCCCAGTGGATAAGGGTATCGCTACCCCAAACATCGAACAGCATGCTGCTCTCCTTTCACACGCCCGCGGCCCCTCTTCCGATCGCGGGCAGTTTGGCCAAATGTCGTTAGTTCTGGGGCTTGCGCTCCGGATACTTGGCGGTATAGCCCTCGATGTGGAGTGTCGAGGCGATGATTTCCTTGACCGTCTCGTCGGGCACATCGGGGTGCGTGCGGATATACATCAACAACCCCATGATGAGGGTGTAGAAGGTTTCGTAGACATGGTCGATGCGCAGGTCATGATGGGCGACAAAGTCCACCACGGTGGTGTCGCAAATGTATTGCGCCACGCGCTGGACCACGTTGTGCAGAAAGCCGCCGTAGAGCGCGCCGCTGCTTGAGGTAAGCGTGCTCGGCAACTCGTGGCCGCTCACGACCAGGCGCTTAAAGAGCGGAGCGACGGTGTCGAGTGCGCCTTCGATGTCACCAACCGTGCGGCTGGCGTTCCACTGCTCGAGCTCGGCGATAAAGCCGTCGATCGCCTCGTCCATAACGGCGGTGACGGCGGCGTCCATATCGGCAAAGTAGTGGTAGAACAGCGAGCGCGTGCAGCCAGCCCGCTTGGTCACGGCCGATACCGATAGGTGGGACACGCCCAGCTCGGAACTCACGGTGCGCACGGCGGCGAGGATCTCGCGACGGCGCTCGTCGCCCGTCAAGCGCTTTGTCGCACTATCGGATGCGGGGACGGCATCGACCACAGAGGTATCTGCTGTGTTGTTGCCCATGTTTTGCCGCCTTTCATCCTCTTTTGCTTGACCGTTCGCCTAACAGTCTTGAATATTGTTGACGGTTCGTCAATACTATTTTTGACACAATGTCAACAATGGCGGGTGAACGGCATGGGGGCATGCCCGGCCTGCAAAAAAGAGGGGTGCCGCGGCCACGCCGGGCTGCGGCAAGAGAAGGGACAACCATGATTCTCAACGGACCGGGGATTAGCTATACCGAGCCCGATATCGGCGCGGAGTTCGTGCCGCCGATACCGGAGCATCCGCGCGAGGCAATCGTCAAGCTGTGCGAGCACTGCACCAACCGTCTGCTGCATCGCGACGAGCTGCTGGGCTACGAGTACTGGTCGTTTGCCGAGGCTGCGACCGACGAACAGGCCGAAGTGCTCTGCAAGATGAAGATGCGCCGTCCCTATACGCTGCCCGAGATGGTCAAGCTCACCGGCATGCCCGAGGCCGATATCGAGAAGATGCTCGACGATATGAGCTACACGGGTCTGCTCGAGTACAACTGGGAAAACCCCGAGCGCGCCAAGCAGTGGGTGCTGCCCATGCTGGTGCCGGGTTCTGCCGAGTTCCTCAACATGCGCGTGAGCCAGCTCGAGGAACACCCGGTCTACGCCAAGTTCTTTGAACAGGCATCCAAAGGCCCGCTGTCCCGTGCTACGCCGATGGTGCCGCCCGGGGGTGCCGGTATCGGCATGCACGTCATTCCGGTCGAGAAGGCCATTGACGCCGCGAGCACGTCGGTGCCGATCGAGCATATCGAGCATTGGCTCGACAAATACGATGGCAAATATGCCGCTAGCACCTGCAGCTGCCGCGCGAGCCGTCGCGTGATGGGTGAGGGCTGCGCCGACGACCCGGCCGATTGGTGCATCGCCGTGGGCGATATGGCCGACTACGTGGTTGAGACCGATCGTGGCCATTACGTGACCCGCGACGAGGTTTACGACATCTTGCGCCAGGCCGAGGACAACGGCTTTGTGCACCAGATCACCAACATCGACGGCGAGAACAAGATCTTCGCCATCTGCAACTGCAACGTCAACGTGTGCTACGCCCTGCGCACCTCGCAGCTGTTCAACACGCCCAACCTGTCGCGCTCGGCCTATGTCGCCAAGGTCGAGAAGGACAAGTGCGTGGCCTGCGGTCGCTGCGTTGAGGTGTGCCCGGCTGGTGCAGCCAAGCTCGGCCAGAAGCTCTGCAGCAAAAAGGCCGGCGGACAGGTGCCCGAGTATCCGCGCCAGGAGCTGCCCGATGCCACCAAGTGGGACCACACCAAGTGGTCGCCCAACTACCGCAACGACAACCGCATCGAGACGCATGAGTCCGGCACCGCTCCCTGCAAGACGGCCTGCCCCGCGCACGTTGCCGTTCAGGGCTATTTGAAGCTCGCGGCTCAGGGTCGCTATGACGAGGCGCTGGCGCTCATCAAGCGCGAGAACCCGCTGCCCGCTATCTGCGGCCGTGTGTGCAACCGCCGCTGTGAGGATGCCTGCACCCGCGGTCGTGTGGACGCCGCCGTGGCTATCGACGAGGTCAAGAAGTTCATCGCCCAGCGCGATCTGGATGCCGCGACCCGCTATGTCCCACCTGTGGTGACCCCGACGCGTGCCGGCGGCTTCGACCAGAAGATCGCCATCATCGGTGCCGGTCCGGCCGGCCTGTCTTGCGCTTTCTACCTGGCCGAGAAGGGTTACAAGCCCGTCGTGTTCGAGAAAAACGAGCGCCCGGGCGGTATGCTTACCTACGGCATTCCCAGCTTTAAGCTGCAGAAGGATGTTATCGAGGCCGAGGTCGAGATCATTCGCCTGATGGGTGCCGAGTTCCGCTATGGCGTGGAAGTCGGCCGTGACGTGACGCTCGATGAGCTGCGCACGCAGGGTTTTAAGGCCTTCTACGTGGCTATTGGCTGCCAGGGCGGCCGCCTTGCCGACATTCCGGGCGAGGACGCCGAGGGTGTGACCGTGGCCGTCGACTTTTTGCGCGAGGTCAACAGCGGCAAGATTGACGCGCTGCCCGGCCGCACCATCGTGGTGGGCGGCGGCAACGTTGCTATCGATGTCGCGCGCAACGCCTGCCGTCTGGGTTCCGAGCACGTTGAGATGTTCTGCCTGGAGAGCGAGGCCCAGATGCCCGCCAGCGAGGAAGAGCGTCGCGAGGCCATCGAGGACGGCGCGCACATCAGCTGCGGTTGGGGCCCCAAGGAGGTCCACCTGGACGAGGCCGGTCGTGTGTGCGGTATCACCTTCAAGCGCTGCACGCGTGTCTTTGACGACGAAGGCCGTTTTGCGCCCGAGTACGACGAGAACGACCTGCGCCGCGTCGATGCCGACCGCGTGGTCATGTCGATTGGCCAGTCCATTGTGTGGGGCGACCTGCTGGCAGGCTCCAAGGTAGAGCTCGGCCGCGGCCAGGGCGCCCTTGCCGATCCCCAGACCTATCAGACCGCCGAGCCCGACATCTTTGTGGGCGGCGACGTCTATACCGGTCCGAGCTTTGCCATCGATGCCATCGCCGCCGGCCACGAGGCCGCCGTGTCCATCCATCGCTTTGTGCAGCCGGGCTCCACGCTCACGATCGGCCGCAACCAGCGCCGCTACACCGCGCTCGACCGCGACGATGTCGTGATCGAGAGCTACGACAACGCGAGCCGCGAGGTTGCCCACGTGGACCGCGAGCGCGAGAAGGCTGCGCCGTTTAGCGAGTATGTTGAGACCTTTACCGAAGAACAGGTACGCGCCGAGACCGCCCGCTGTCTGGGCTGCGGTGCCTCGATCGTCGATCCCAACAAGTGCATCGGCTGCGGCCTGTGCACCACCAAGTGCGCGTTTGACGCCATCCACCTGGATCGCGACCGCCCCGAGTGCTCAACGATGGTCAAATACGAGCAAAAGCTCCCAAGCCTGGGCAAGTACGCGCTCAAGCGCGCCATCAAGATAAAGTCGGTCGCAAGTAAGTAGCCATAACGGGAACGGCGGAAGAAAAAGTGCATGAATTGGGGATCGTCTATCACATCATTCGCGATGTCGAGAACGTGGCGCGCGCCAATGGCGTGCGTCGCGTTTCGAGCGTCACGCTGCTGCTGGGCGAGGTCTCGGGCGTCGTTCCCGACTTGCTACTCGACGCTTGGCGCTGGGCAGCAGATAAAAAGCCTATCGCGCAGGGCGCGGAGCTTATCGTGGAGCCCGTCGAGGCCGTGACACATTGCGAGGCGTGCGGCCGCGACTACGCGACGGTCGAGCACGGCAAGACCTGTCCCCATTGCGGTAGCGGCGAGACATACCTGCTGCAGGGCCAAGAGGTCATGATCAAACAGATCGAGACCCCCGACGAGGACCCGGCAGACGCTGCTCCTGACGGCCTCTCCGACGTCCCCGACGCCGTCGACGCCGCCAACCCCCTCCACATCGCCTAGGATTCCCTATAAGTTGCGGTGAAATAGTTCCTAAATCCAGCCTTCTGGCTCTTAAACAAGAACTATTCCACCGCAACTATTTTGAGTGGTTTCATAGACCATAAGTCACGAAAATAGTCAAGCCATGTCTGTTTAAACAAAATAGCGGCAGTACAAGCGCATTCGCGCTTGCCTAAAATCGATATTAATGAACAGCCTGCTTGTATCTGTAAAATGCTTGGCTTGATGAGCGACGCCTTGTCGTGTAATGAGTCAAAAAGCAGTAACGTAATCAACTTGTAACAAACCTAGGCGTTTAAACAAATAATCCAACCTTTTGCGGATTTAGCTATAATTCCACAAACCAAACAGCTATACTCCTTTCATGTCGTGTAGGAAATACGTAGACAAAAAGGAGGTTATGTGATGGTAAGTATTGTTCTTGCTAGCCACGGGGACTTGGCAGCTGGAATCAAGCAGACGGGCTCGATGGTCTTTGGCGATCAGCCGTCTGTTGCCGTGGTCTCGCTCGAGCCGAGCATGGGCCCCGACGACTTCCGTGCCAAGGTCGAGGAAGCAATCGCTTCCTTCGAAGACCAGGAGCAGGTGCTCTTCCTCGTTGATCTGTGGGGCGGCACGCCGTTCAACCAGATCAGCGGGCTCATCGAGGGCCACGATTCCTGGGCTATCGTCACCGGTGTCAACCTGCCTATGCTCATCGAGGCATATTCGCAGCGCTTTGACGCAAAGAACACTGCACATGCGATCGCAAAACATCTCGTGACTGAGGCTAAGGCTGGCGTGCGTGTCAAGCCCGAGTCTCTGGAGCCCGAGGAGAAGAAGCCGGCTGCGGCCGCCGCTGCTCCTGCAGGCGCCATCCCTCCGGGAACGGTCATCGGCGATGGGCACATCAAGATCGCCCACGTCCGTATCGACACCCGTCTGCTTCATGGTCAGGTGGCCACCACGTGGACCAAGCAGATCAACCCCAACCGCATCATCGTGGTTTCCGACGGCGTTGCTCACGACGAGCTCCGCAAGACCATGATCGAGCAGGCTGCCCCTCCGGGAGTCCATGCCAACGTCGTGCCCATCAAGAAGATGGCCGAGGTCGTCAAGGACACGCGCTTTGGTGACACCAAGGCCATGCTGCTCTTTGAGAACCCGCAGGATCTGCTCAAGGCCATCGAGGCCGGCGTCGACATCAAGGAAGTCAACATCGGTTCCATGGCTCACTCCAAGGGCAAGGTCGTCGTCACCAACGCCGTCGCTATGGGCGATGACGACGTCAAGACTCTCGAGGCCCTCAAGGCCAAGGGCGTCAAGTTCGAGGTCCGCAAGGTTCCTTCGGATTCCTCCGAGGATCTCGACGCCATGTTGAAGAAAGCTAAGGCCGAACTGGCCGCTCAAGCATAGTAAAGGAGGGTCCGATACATGTCTGCAATCACTATTCTGCTTGTTGCGATTGTCGCGTTGCTTGCCGGTATGGAAGGCATTTTGGATGAGTTCCAGTTCCATCAGCCGCTCGTGGCATGCACGCTTATCGGTCTCGTAACCGGTCACCTTCAGGAGGGCATCCTCCTGGGCGGTTCGCTCCAGATGATGGCCCTTGGCTGGGCTAACGTCGGCGCCGCTGTCGCGCCTGACGCCGCTCTGGCCTCGGTCGCTTCTTCGATCATCATGGTGCTCGCCCTCAACGGTGGCGCCACCGATTCGGCCAAGGCCGTTACCACCGCTATCGCCGTCGCCGTCCCGCTGTCGGTCGCTGGTCTGTTCCTGACCATGATCTGCCGTACCATTGCTACCGCTATCGCTCACGCCATGGACGGTTGCGCCGAGAAGGGCGACTTCTCCGGCATCGAGCGCTGGCAGTATGCTGCCATCCTCATGCAGGGCCTTCGTATCGCCATCCCGGCAGTGCTTCTGTGCGTCATCCCGGCCGAGGCCGTTACCAACGCGCTTAACGCTATGCCCGACTGGCTGTCCGGCGGCATGGCTGTCGGCGGCGGCATGGTCGCTTCCGTCGGTTACGCCATGGTCATCAACATGATGGCCACCAAGGAGACCTGGCCGTTCTTCGTCCTCGGCTTTGTCCTTGCTGCCATCCCTCAGCTCACGCTGATCGCCCTTGGTCTCATCGGCATCTCCCTTGCCCTCATCTACCTTGGCCTTAAGGATCTGGCCAAGCAGGGTGGCGGCATGGGCGGTGGCTCCGGCGACCCGCTCGGCGACATTCTGAACGATTACGAGTAGGAGGGGAGTGATACATATGGCAGAGAACAAGATTCAGCTCACCAAGGCTGACCGCAAGAAGGTTTGCTTCCGTCATCAGTTCCTTCAGGGCTCGTGGAACTACGAGCGTATGCAGAACGGCGGCTGGTGCTTCGCAATGATCCCTGCGATCAAGAAGCTCTACACCAGCAAGGATGACCAGATTGCCGCTCTTAAGCGCCACCTGGAGTTCTATAACACCCACCCCTATGTTTCCGCCCCCGTCATTGGCGTTACCCTCGCTCTCGAGGAGGAGCGCGCCAACGGTGCCCCGATTGACGACGTCGCCATTCAGGGCGTCAAGGTCGGTATGATGGGCCCGCTCGCCGGCGTCGGCGACCCCGTCTTCTGGTTCACCCTTCGCCCGATTCTGGGCGCTCTGGGCGCTTCCCTGGCCATGTCCGGCAGCATCGTCGGTCCGCTGCTGTTCTTCTTCGCGTGGAACATCATCCGTTACGCTTTCCTGTGGTACACGCAGGAGTTTGGCTACAAGGTCGGCTCCTCCATCGCCAAGGACCTCTCCGGTGGTCTGATGGGCAAGGTCACCGAGGGCGCTTCCATCCTGGGTATGTTCATCATCGGCGCCCTGGTCGAGCGCTGGGTGTCCATTTCCTTCACCCCGATCGTCTCCACGGTCAAGCAGTCTGCTGGCGCCTTTATCGACTGGGCTAGCCTGCCCTCCGGTTCCGAGGGTATCAAGGAAGCGCTGACGATGTACAACTCCGTCGGTGCTACCGCCCTTGATCAGATGAAGGTCACCACGCTTCAGGCCAACCTCGATCAGCTCATCCCCGGCCTTGCCGCCGTGTGCCTGACCCTGCTGGTCTGCAAGCTCCTCAAGAAGAAGGTCAGCCCGATCGTCATCATCCTGGCTCTCTTCGCCGTCGGCATCATCGGTCGCTTCTGCGGCTTCATGTAAGCACGCTTCGGCTTAAGACCGAGAATTGCTAGGCAAGGGCTTTTGAGCCATTGAAACGGACCGCACCCGGTGGGTACACTGGATGCGGTCCGATTGTTTTATTTGGAGGGCGAGGCGCGCATGGCGCAATCTCAGAACAGCACGGTCGATCTGGCAACGCCGGCAACCTGCCTGATGGGGCTTACCAGCCACGGTAACGTGATGGTGGGCAATAAGGCGTTCGAGTATTACAACGAGCGCAATCCCGAGGATTATATTCAAATCCCGTGGGACGAGGTCGACTATATTGCCGCCGAGGTTTTACGCGGCACCAAGAAGATCACGCGTTTTGCCATCTTCACCAAGGACAACGGTCACTTTACGTTTTCGACGCGCGACGACAAAGAGACGCTTCGTGCTGTCCGCAAGTACGTCGACGAGGATAAGCTCGTGCGTTCGCCCGACTTTATCGATGTGACTGCCAAGGGCGCCAAGAGCATCCCCTCCGTTATCAAAAACCTCTTTCACAAAGGTAACTAGTCATTAAAGAGCGCCCCCCAAAGTGGGACGCAGTTTCCCATGGGGCTCGATCGGGAAAGTGCATCCCAGTTCGAGCGCCGATTCCGGGATGTAGTTTCCGGAACGGGGTCGTTTGGGAAACTGTGTCCCGTTTCGAGCCGAAATTCTGGGACACAGTTTCCAGCGAGGTCCCATTGGGAAAGTTTGACCCAGAATTTGCCTGGATAGTGGGACACACTTTCCGGAGGGCTGTTCCATCGCAACTTCGAAGAGTGGCTATACGCTGTATTACAACGGCGTAAATCTGCTACACTAGTACAACATGCCTCCGTAGCTCAGGGGATAGAGCACCGCTCTCCTAAAGCGGGTGTCGACGGTTCGAATCCGCCCGGGGGCACCAGGAAAATCGCAGGTCAGGAGTTATTTTTGCTTCTGACCTGTTCTGGTTTTGGGACTAAGAACCGCTTTCGTTTGTAAATCTGGTAAGTAAATATTATGACTTCCCGAGTTTTCCACTGAAAACAGGAAATCACCATTTTGGGGATAAAAGTTTTCAACAGCTGTTAGTCGGTTCCATTTTGGTGATGTGCTTCCCTCTTTTGGGTAAATAATTTCACCATTTTGATGATTCGGTAGCTTTGAATTATTTGATAAAAAGCCTGCTCAGAAGCTTGTGTAATACCCAGTTTGGTGAAACCAATTAATAGAGAAATAGTTTATAAAGAAATAGGGACGGCGATGCCGTCCCCTTCGCTCGCAGAGCTCGCTGCGCGGTCACGTGCCGTGACCTTGCCGCCGGCTACGCCGTCGATTGACACGCTCACTGCGTTCGCTGATGATGGACTAATCCTTTTTATCAGTGACACCAGTCATAAGTGCAGCAATTGATATATTGAATCCATTGGCAATTTTAGAGAGGTTAGAAAGACTGACATTTCTTCGCCCGACCTCTATCGAGGCGTAGTAAGACCTGTCCATGTCAATGCGGTTCGCAAATTGCTCTTGTGAGTAACCAGACTCTGATCTGAGTTCTTTGCAGCGTAGACCAAAGGATTGTTGTAGCGGCGAGATATCCATGACAAAAAGAGTCATGGATTGTTGTATTTATGCCAACGGACTATATACAACAATCCCAGTTAAGGCGCATAATTATCTCTATTGGAAAGCACTCTGATGCCCAGTCGGATAGGGCACGGAAAAGGAATGGAACAGCACAATGACTCAGGGAAAGCATTTCGCTGCCGGTGGCGATCACTTCGCCGCACTGCCAAGCAAAAAGATTCACACTTCGAAGGGGATCGCGCGTCTGACCGTCACCGCGGCGACCATGGTCGCCATGACCGGATCGAGCCTCATCTCACCGTTCGCGGCATTCGCCCAGACCGGTGACGGGGGCACGCAGCACCCCGCCGTGATGTCGCCGATCGCCGCCCACGCCGGCGCGGCATCCGGTACCGGCGCGAAATCCGCCGCACAGACCATCGCGGACCTGCAGAAGGCAGTCGACGAGGCGAAGGCGAAGGAGGACGCCGCCAAGGCATCCTACGATGAGGCTGCCGGTCCCTACAACGAGGCGGCTTCCGCCCGCGACCAGGCCAAGGCATCCTACGATTCGGCGGTCAGCGCCGGCGCGGCAGCCGACCGTGCGGCGATGGACGAGTACGCCCGTCAGGTCGCGGAGGGCAAGGACGCCGCCGATGCCGCCGGCAAGGACCTCGAGCAGGCGAAGGCGGGTCTCG
The DNA here is from genome assembly GCA_900547285.1 of uncultured Collinsella sp. GTDB lineage: Bacteria > Actinomycetota > Coriobacteriia > Coriobacteriales > Coriobacteriaceae > Collinsella. The sequence goes on along the minus strand of URGF01000001.1, from coordinate 20,861 downwards.
CAGACGCCAAGGCGGATGCGTCCGAGAAGGACGAAGCGTACCAGTCCGCCCTCAAGGTGGCCCAGGATGCCAAGGACGCCCTCGATAAAGCCAAGGCAGATGCCGTAAGCGCCACCCCGGAGGCAATCAGTGCCGCCGAGCAGGCCGTGCGCGACGCCCAGGCTGCCGTGGACAGGGCACAGGCCAATCTCGCCAACGCCAACGCGACGCTTGCCGATGCCCAGTCCAAGCTGGTTGCGGCCCAGTCTGCAAAGGATTCCGCCGATTTCGTCCTCGCTGCAGCCAAGCAGAACAAGGACGCGGCGGATGCGAAGGCCGCAGCCGCCAGCGCCGCCTACGAGAAGGCGAAAGCCGACCTCGCCGCAGCGGAGGCAGGCGCCAGCGGCCCGGAGTACGATGCGGCAAAACAGAAGGTCGCGGACGCAGAGGCAGCCCTCGCTGTCGCACGAGCGGTGCAGTCCCAGTGCGAGTCCGAGCTCGAGCAGGCGCAGTCCGCTGCAGCAACGGCACAGACCGAGCTGAATGATGCCCAGGCGTCCCTCTCCGTAAAGCAGCAGGCCGCGGCCGATGCCGAATCCGGTGTGAACGCCGCCCAGTCCGCCCTCGATGCCGCGAACGCCGACCTCGATGCGGCCAAGCAGGCGAATGCCGACGCCGTCGCCAAGCTGGACGCCGCGAAGCAGGCTGTCAAGGACGCCGAGTCCGCCAAGGCAGCCGCAGACGTAGAGCTCGCGAACGCCAAGACCGCAAAGGATACCGCAGACGCGGCCGTGACCGCCGCCCAGCAGAAGGTCGACGAGGCACAAACGAAGGTGGATCTCGCAGGCGCGCAGCTCAAGCAGGGAGCCATCGGTTTCTTCAAGGCCATGGGTGCCGATTCAGCCATCGAGATCATCCAGAACTGCACGTACAAAGACTACACCGAGATCGGAAACAGTCTCGACGCAACGGGCCTTGAAAACATGCTTTCGTCCATCACGGTCATGAAGAACGTGAACGCCTACCGTAAGTCCGTCGGCCTTTCCGAGCTTGAGGTAAGCTATAAGCTCATTGCGGCAGCGATTGCAGATGCAAACTATTCGACAAAAAATGTAGAGCATGCCCAGCAGTTCGATGTCGGTGAAAACCTTGCCTGGAGCTATCGCGACCCCTGCAAGGCCTGGATCTATCAGGAAAAGGATCTGTTTGACAAGACTGCAGCATCCCTTGGTGCGACGAATCTTTCCGGAAAGGACGCCTACGACTTCTGGTACGCCAACCAGGACAAGTTCGATTACTACCGTATCGGTCATTACATGAACATCATCAACCCTGACTATGCTGTCATGGGATGCGGTCTGAACGATGACACCCGTTTGACGTTCTCGCTCACGCTGCAATACGGCGGTTGGGCCGGTTCGGGCTGGAATACCGGAGCCATCTCCGTCGACGAGTACGAGCAGAAGCTGACCTCCTACATCAACGGCCTGAAGAACGCCAAGAGCGCACTCGACGCAGCCAAGGCCGATCTCGTAGCCAAGCAGCAGGCAGCCGCCGGCGCCGCAGCAACCGTCCAGCAGAAGCAGGATGCCTTCGATGCCGCACAGACAGGTGTCGATGCCGCGAAGCAGGATGTCACCGATGCCCAGCGTGCCGTCGATGTAGCCAAGGCTGATGTCGCCGCCAAGCAGCAGGGCGTCACGGATGCCCAGACCGAGCTTGATGCGGCGAAATCGGACCTCGATGCCGCCAACGTAGCCGTCGATACGGCAAAGTCGACCGTCCAGCAGAAGCAGGTCGCCTTTGATGCCGCCAACGCAGCCGTAACGGCCGCACAGTCTAAGTTGGATTCCGCCAAAGCGGACACCGTATCCAAGCAGCAGGGCATTACGGATGCGAACGCGGACCTCGCGAAGTTCTTCCAGGACGTCGCCGACGCCAAGAAGGCGCTCGATACCGCAAAGAGCGTCCATGACGCGGCGACAGCCGATCAGGTCGAGGAGGCGACCGTCCTCGCCGCCGCCGAGCAAAAGGCAGACGCCACCGCACGCGCCCTCGCGGATGCCCAGCGTGCCGTCGATGCCGCAAAGGCCGACACCGGCGTTGCCGCCGACAAGCTCACCGGCTCCCAGACCGATCTTGTGGGCGTACAGTCGAACCTCGACATCCTCACCGGTCTTGCCGCGAAGCTCGCAGAGGCACAGCAGCGTGAGCAGGATGCAGTAAAGGCCGTCAATGACACCAAGGCCGCGCTCGATGCCGCGAAGGCGGATGCCATCGCCGCCGAGTCCCTGGTCTCTGCCGCCGAGCAGACAAAGGCGCAGGCAGACGCCAAGCTGTCGAAGCTGAACTCCATCGATGCCGGCGCGGCGATCGCTTCCGGTCATGACGCGAACGCGGATGACGCCCTCAACGCGCTTTTCGCCGCAGCAGTCGAGGCACGTGCCAAGGTCGCGCCCGCCAAGGCTATCCTGGACGAGAAGCAGGCCGCGGTGGACGGGCTCCAGCCCGGCTATGATGCGGCACTCGCCGCCTACGAGTTGGCGAAGTCCAACCGCATCGCAGCGGAACAGAAGCTTTCCGATGAAATTGCACGACAGGAGGCGGAGGAGGCCGCAAAGCAGCAGGCGGCATACACCCCGAAGCACCTCGCCGGCACGGATACCGCCCAGCCCGGCAGCCTCGCCCAGACCGGCGACCGCGCGGGACTCATCGGCGAGACGTTCGTCATCGGCGGTACCGTCCTCGTGGCAGCCGGCGTCTTCCTCGATCAAAAGAAGCGCCGCGAGCAGATGTAAAAGCGAGCCGGGCGTTGGATATCGGCTAGTGTCCAACGCCCGGTTTCATGGACAGGGAGATCGGCGTGAGAACAAAGGCTATTATCGTTGCGCTTCTGGTGTGCCTTTCGGCACCTCAACTTGGATGTGCCAGCGTTGCAAAGCAAGGAAGCGGCTCTACGGAAAAGGCCGCCACAGCGGTAAAGAATAAAGACAAAAAGAAGCCGAGCGAAGAAAAGGCGGCGCAAACCTCTGGAACCAAGACCGAGGAGAAGAAAGAATCCGACGACAAGGACCAGAAGTCCGATGACTCCAAGAAAGAGGATAACAAGTCTTCCGACTCGTCGAAGTCTGACAGCAAGGGAAACTCCTCCGACTCGAAGCAGAATTCCGGCAATTCACAGGGTTCCGGCAGCAATAATTCCTCTTCCAACAGCGGTAGCCAGAAGAAATGGGTTGCCGAGCAGGGCCACTGGGAAACCGACTACAGCCAGGTCTGGGTACCGAACGTGGTATACACGCGTCATCCTCGTTTCTGGGTCAATCATGGTGGTACTATGGTAGGGCCTTTCGATTCATCCGATGCCGCCTACGCTTGGATTATTAACGATGGCGAAAACGGCGGTATCGGTGGATCCGTTGTAGATGATTCGTATACCACCTCTGAGGACCAGGGACATTATGAACAGCAGGCTACGGGACAGCATTGGGTTGTCGACGTCGCCGGTCACTGGGAGTAATGTACATCGTTCCTCTCCTCTTACATTCGGTAAATAAATATTTATTTGCGGGCGGCCGGTTTCGGCCGCCTTTTTTAGACGCCCAGTCTGGGAGCAAACGATAGGAAAGCAATCAAACGAGAGGCCGTTCCAAAAGAATCCGGCGGTGCAGGATGCTTCGGGCAAAACCGTTCGCAAATCGGTAAGGTCTTTCATCAACTTGCTCCAGCCCTCGCCCGGAGTCCGCTGCGCGGTAATGCAAAAACTCGGCATCCCTCGCATTCGCATTACCGCTCCGCTCTCGCTACAGCGAATTTCTAACACTCAGCATCCTTCGCGTTAAAAATTCGCTTCCGCTCACGGTCTCCGCTGACACTACGACACCGCGAAGACTTTCGCTCGAAACGAGGCCTCTCATTTCGTGTCTACGCTACGCTCCGCCCAATCGCCGTTCCGGTGATTGCAAGATTGGTGTTGGGCTAGATAAATGGGGCCATACTCGCCCCCTTTATCTGCCAACACATCTTGTTTATCACCTCTCACGGCGATAAAGTTAGAAATGAAGTTCGCCTTCATTTCTAAGGGAAGCGACGGCGTCACTTCAAAAAAACGGCGCGACGTCAGTCGCTCCTAAAAAGGAAAGCAATCTCATATCGGTTTTTGAATCGGTGGCCTCACCGATTCGCTCTGCTTTCCTGGGGGGCATATGAGTTGCAAGCGTCCACACACCGTTAAGGCGACACTCACTTCTGAAGAATATGAAACGTTTTCCGCTTTGGCGGAAAAGGCAGGCAGGACGAAAGCCGAACTCATTCGTTATAACTTGATCCATCGGAGTGAATCACTCGATAATCTAGTTTCCAAAAATGATGACGGTGGCCGCAGCAAAAAGCTGCAACCCGTTTCAGGTGATTCGGACGAAAAGCGCTCGAAGGTCATTTACGTTAAGGTCACCGATGGCGAGCACGAGGCGATCCGCAAACGGGCGGATATACTCGGTGCGACCGTCAGTGCGTATGCCCGCCGCGTGATGCTTGCCGGTAAAATCGAGAAGATCGATTTCGATAAAAGCCAAGTCGCGAAAATCTATCACGAGCTGTATCGCGAGGGAACGAACCTCAATCAGCTGATGTATTTTGTGAACGCCCAAGGGCTTCCCGCGTACAACGAGAAAGCTGTTTTTCGTACGCTTGAAAAGGTTTACCAGAACGCCCGCAAAGTCACTCTCTTCATAAGAGAGCTCGAGCGGCGCTATTTCACCGACGGCGGTGATCTCAATGACCGTTATTAAGCAGAAAGGTATTTCATCCGAACGCTACGCGAAGAACGTGCGCAAGTACATCAACGGAAAGCGTGCTTTGGCCCGCGGCGGCTGGAACCTCGCGAACGGAAAGTACTGGTTTTCCGAGATGACTATGACGCGGAAGATGTTTCATCACGACAGGTCCGCGCGTGCCGGCGCGAAGAACATAACGATGCTTCATCAGATTCTCGCGTTTCTGCCCGAGGAGTGCAGCTGCAACGGAGGCAAGATGACCCCAGATGCGTGTATGGCCTACGCGGAGCAATGGCTTGCGAAGCACTATCCGCATCAACAAGTGATTGTCGCGTTGCATGAGGAAAGTGATAAGGCGGGAAAACGCTACGCAGTGCACATGGCGATTAACCGTACCGATTTGTTAACCGGCAAACGTTGCGAGACGGGTGGGCGACGCGGAAAGTACGAACGCGCTGCGTGGGTCCGTGAAATGGACGAGGCTTGGAATCTTACTCAACTTGAAAAGGGAAAGAAAAATTCGAAGATTCGTGATCGCCAGCCGCGCGACACAGAAAAGGAGATTATCGGTCGCGGTGAGTACAGTTATAAAAACAATCTGCGCGAGCTAATCCATCTTGCAATCAATGAAGGTCACCCAAAGAATATGGAGCAGTTCAAAAAACTACTTGCCTCATGGGGCGTAGACATTTTCATCAAGAACAATCGAGTCTATGCGACAGATCTCGATATCAAGGAGGCCGGCAATCCGAAGTGCACTTTCAATCTGACTCGACTCGACGGACGTTTCGCGGTCAAACAACTTGAAGCGGCGTTCGAAAAGAACATGTTGGAAGCCGAGCGAGCGTTGCCGTATGAGAAGCGCTGTGAGATTTACATTCAACGTCTTAAGAAGGCGTACTCGGCGTGGGTCGAACAAGCGAAAGCGAGCAAGGGCGTCGCCTACAATTCATTCCCCAAATTCATCGCACCGAAGTGCGATGAGGACCTGCTCGAAGATCCGGCGGTTCGCGATGAGCTTCTTGCGCGTCGCGGTTACGCAAGGGAGATTCGCAACCGCTATGCCGGCGCCGTTCCCGATGCCGGCGATGATCGCGTTCGCGCCGCAGGTCGAGCCCATGGTGGCAACGTTGACATCTCGCCGCAGGTCGATTGCGCGGTCGACCGAGGCGATTACGCTCGCGGAGACACGCCTCGCTAGTTTTGGAAAGCCTATCGTCGGTGCCCTAGCGCACTGCCATCCAGTGCCGATTCTGCCATACTCGCAATTCGGCGAGGATGAGGAGTATGAATTGATCGGGGCTTATAGGACATAATGTGTGTCCTATAAGCCCCAAGGATGACGATTCCAATACGGACGACACCAAAACCGGCATCGACGGCTCCATGGACGATTCGGATTCCAAATAGGCCCTGTTAGTTGAGCTACTTCTTTGCCGGTGTCGTATACGAAACCGCTATACCCGCGGCAATTGCCATGAGGCAGCTTGCGACGAGTCCGTACTCATACTTCAAAACGTTTGTTGCGGTCAGGGCGATAATCAACACAGTCGCAATTTGCAGAATTATCATTATTACGAAGAGATTGATTCCTTGTTTGGCCGAAGTCGCTGAGTGAGTTTGGCTTTGTTGATTCAGGTTGTAGCTGACAACAAAAGCGATCAGCTCGCTTGATACGGGGCCGACTACATAGAAAAAGAGTGCGTCAATGAAGCCTATAGTGTTGTAAGTGTTGTAAGTTGTTTCGCCGGAAAAAACAGCGTATAAAGCATATCCAAATCTTGGCTGATTCACGTATGAGTAGGAGAAGACCAAGAGCGTCAATATTGCTACTACCAGAAGTGCATTCAGGACAAATCGTTTGCTTTTCATCGATCGCTCCTTCCGGGTGACTCTTATTTGTAATTCTACAGCAGCCATTTGTTTTTCAAAGAATTTGACTGTCCTAAATAACATGCACTTTCGCTGGAGGGTCGCTGTTTGGCGGCCCTCTTTTTTGCATAGGCGCGGTGGGATGGTAATATCGGGCGGGAGTCAGCCGCTCTGATAGAATCATCCTTGCTGTCGGCAGCCCTCGTGCCGGGCAGAGCCCTCCATTTGATGGGAGGTGATGCCCATGACCGATTTCACCGAGCTCGTGAAGCTCCTGACCGCTATGGTCTCGCTCCTCACGGCCCTTGTCGGCCTTTCCAAGGCACTCAAGCAGGGTTCGAAGCCCAAAAAGAAAGGCCACCGTCGCTAAGACGATGACCTAACTCTACTAAGCAACGGCTCTGCCCAGCTCACCACAACTTGGGCTGCCGTCGGCATCATTTTACCCTCCTGACGAGGAATTCGTCCATATTTCAAAAATCAAATCCTGTTCGCGCGTGGGCGTAAACTTTTAGTTGGGCAAATCCGGCAGATTGGAGCTTGAAACATGAGGGATATGCACCTCATGTCGCTCATAAAACGTCTCCTGACCTCGAAGGAGAACGTTTTTTAGCGACAGAAGGAGACAATAAATATGATCTGGTTTACCAGCGACACCCACTTCGGGCATGAGAACGTGCTGAAGTTCACCGACCGCCCGTGGGAGACGATTTGGCAGATGAACGACGCCATCGTCGACAACATCAACGGCAAGGTTGCCGTGGACGACGAGCTCTACATCCTGGGGGATTTCTCATTCAAGATGACCGCCCAGGACGCCTACGGGCTGCGCAAGCGGATCGTCTGCAGGCGCATCCACCTCGTCGCGGGAAACCATGACAAGGACTGGACCCAGCCGGCGGTCGCGGGCGCCTTCACCGTGGAGCCGCCGATCTGCGTGCTCAAGATCGACGGGCAGAAGATCGTCCTGAGCCATTACCCCATGGCCGACTGGCAGGGCATGAGCCATGGATCGTGGCACCTCCACGGGCACATCCACAGCAGCGGCGGCGCGTACAACGAGTTCAACCGCAAACAGGGCCTTCTGCGCTACGACGTCGGTTGCGATGCCAACGGGCACTCCCCGGTGAGCCTCGACGAGCTGAGGGAATGGTTCGCCGGAGTCGACGAGCCGTGCGGCCGGGTGAAATGGCCCTGGTGGGTCAACGAGACCGGCGACAGGCAGGTCGAGCGCGAGCTGGCGGCGTACAAGAGGGAAGAGGCGATCCGATGACGGTCTATGTGACGGGCGACATCCACGGTGGGCTCGACATGCAAAAGCTCCGCGACTGGGAGCTTGGCGACAGTCTTACCAGCGACGACTATCTCATCGTTGCCGGTGACTTTGGCTTTCCGTGGGGCTTTTCTGCCGAGGAATGCGCTGACATCGCTTGGCTCGAGTCGCGCCCCTACACGGTTCTCTTCGTGGATGGCAACCACGAGCGCTTCGACCACTGGGAGGAGCGTCCCATGGAGCCGTGGCACGGCGGGCTGACGCAACGCCTGTCGGATACTTCGTCTATTCGGCGCCTGACGCGCGGCGAGGTCTTTGAGCTCGACGGTTCGACAATCTTCACCATGGGCGGTGCCACGAGCGTGGACAGGGAATACCGCGTGCCGTATTCCAGCTGGTGGCCTCAGGAGCTCCCGGACAAGCGCGATTTCGATACCGCGCGGGCAAGGCTCGACGAGGTCGGCTGGAAGGTCGACTGCGTCATCACCCATACCTGCGCCACGCGCATGATCTCGCCGACGCTCTACCCGGACCCAGGCTGGGAACGCCCTGATGTGGACCGGCTGACCGGATTCCTCGACGAGCTCGAGGACCGCCTGGACTACAAGCGCTGGTATTACGGACATTTTCACCGAGACGGCAATCCGGACGAACGGCACACGGTGCTGTATGACCGGATCGTGAGGCTCGGGGACAAACTCCTGCCGTGGGGCGCGTACTGATGACGGTCTATGTGACAGGCGATGTCCACGGCAGGGCCGAGTATGGGGCCAGCAGATTCACCTTCAAATCTTGGCCGCCGGGGCGCACGCTGACGCGCGATGACGCGGTGATCGTGGCGGGCGACTTCGGCTTTGTCTGGGACGGCTCGAATGCTGAGAGGTATTGGCTCGACTGGTTCGAGTCGAAGCCCTGGACCACGTGTTTCGTAGACGGCAACCATGAGAACCACCACGCCCTGGCTAATCTGCCGGTACGGGAGTGGAACGGCGGGCTCGTCCATGAGGTGCGACCGCACGTGCTGCACCTGATGCGCGGAGAGGTGTTCGACATCGCGGGAACCACGGTCCTTGCCATGGGCGGCGCCGCGAGCAACGACAGGCAGTATCGCAGGGAGGGGAGGAGCTGGTGGCCCGAGGAGATGCCGAGCGAGGAAGAGATGGAGCACTGCCGCGCCTCGCTCGACCGCGTGGGCTGGAAAGTCGACCACGTTGTGACTCACGAGGCTCCTGCCGCCCTTGCTGAGGGGCTGTGCCGCGAACGCGGACGTGAGTACCGCGGGGATCCGCTGCAAACCTTCCTGGGCGAGCTCGACGGACGGCTCGATTACTGCGCCTGGTTCTTCGGACATTACCACGGTGACGAATGGCTCGACGCCGGGCATCGCTTGATCTACCAAGACATCGTGCCGATCGAAGATGCTACGCCCGGTTCTAGGAACCTTCTGGAAGCGCTCTAGAAGATTCCTAGAAATCAGCAGCCTGACAGGAGAAGCGCGGGGCTACTCGTCCTTCATCTGGGTCATGACCTCGACCTTGGCCTCGGCCACGGCCGCACGCTGCTCGGAGGCGGCAAGGCGGTCCTTGAGGGCGGCGACCTCGGCCATCAGGTCGCGCTGGGCCAGGAGTGCGTCGTTCAGCTCGGACTGGGTTTTCAATGCGGCGTTACGCTCGCCGCGCAGGCGCTCGATCTCATCGACCATGGTCACGGCCTCGGCATGGAGTTGGACGACCTGTCTGTCGAGCTCCCGGGCATCAGCGAGATATCTGACGCTCGCGGCGTGGAGCTCGTTGTTCTCGAGTTCGAGGTTCGCGGTATCGAGTTCGAACTTCTCCTCTATAAAGGCAATCCGCTCATTGCAGTCGGCCTCAATCTTTTCATTCCGATCCGTCGCCTCGGCGAGCATGCGGCTGAATTCATCCACCTGGGCCATGAGCAGCGCGTTCTCGGTCCTGCGGTCGGCGGTCTCGCGCAGCAGCTTCTCCCGCCACCTCGCCTCGATTCGCTCGGCGGCCTCATCGAGGACGGACTTCATGCCGTAACCGTAGATCTCCCTGATTTTTCTCTCGTCTGTCATCGTGCGACATTCCAATCAACAATGGGCATGGCTCCGCCACGCCGTACGGCTGGGAACAAATACGCGGCCGCTGTTGATTTGTAGTCGTCCTGCGATCGGTGAGTTCTAAAAAGGCGTCTCAAGTCATGCGTTCACGCAGGTTTTCGATTGGAGAAATACCGCACGTTTTCATGATATCACGTGCCTTAAAGACCATGAATGGACGGCCATATCGATTCGTTGAAAATGGCACCAACGACGTGTTGGTGGCGGGGGAGTGATGGCGTTAAAGATGTCGAGAATGATTATAGGATTGTTTTAGATGCGGGCATGAAAAAGGGTCGAATCGAAGTGTCTGGCCGGACGCCAATTGTCCGGGAACTGTTTCGATTCGACCGTGTTTCATTTTACATCCGCGGCATGCTCTTATAGACGCCCGGCGATTACCGACCTTCACGACCTCGATAGTCGGGCTATGGACTTAAGATTTCTTGGGCTCCCAGCCGTTTTCGATTGCGGCGGGGTAGACTGCGGCGTAATTAAGCATCCAGCTGCCATCGCCCGCTTTTTGAATAAACCCCTTATCCGTCAAAGAGGTATAGGCCCGGGAGATCGTGTTCTTACTTAGGTGGTAGCGCTCCTCAATCCATTTGCTTTTTGCGTAAAAGCCCATGGCTCGTTTGTTTTTGGAAGGATTTCCAAGCTTCCATACTAGGCCGAGGATGAGGCGCTCGGCAGCGACAGTGGTGGCACAACACGCCCAGTCGGGCACCGAAATAAAATTCGCGTTATCCATTTTCCTTCTAATCTCTCGTTGCTCATTAACATCATCGCGATATTTGTCAGAAATTGACGGTAGCTCGCTCATGTTTACCGCCTAGTCAAGGTGGGCGGTACGACCTTCAAGCTGTTTGAAAAGTTCGTAGAATGAGCTTTCAAACATGTAATTAGAGCGATGGACCTGGATGAGCTTGCCGGACTCGCGCATGAATTTGCGTGCAGTGTTCTCGCTCCAGCCAGTGATTTCGCGGATATCGTTAACGCGGAGCAACCGATCGCACTGAGCGGCACCAGTAGGGAAAGTCGGTGTGGACGCCTGGGTGCTAATCTTTGGAGTAGCCATGATGAGCTATCCTTTCAATGAGGGCCCTCCCTGTGCTTGTAAGACGTACCAGGTTCATAAGCACTTGGGGGGCCGGTTTCTATGACTACATGCGTAGTCATCTGACAGCTTTAGCATGTATTAAAACTCATTAGATGTCAATCAAATAAAGCATCTACCTGCGGAAACGGTATTATAGTACCGTAATATTATGAAAAATACGATGAATGAAAAACATGCTATTTCTCGCTTCTCTGTATATAGGCGTTGATGAAGTCTTCGTAGCCTTTAACTGCTTTTATTTCTGATTGTTGAACGAGGCTTGTATACGTTTTGAGCGTGATATTGGGGTCCGCGTGGCCAAGAATACCTTGCACGCTTCTAACGTCCGATCCGTTCGCCAGCATAAAAGTGCTTACACAATGCCTGAGCTGATGCGGGCAGATGCCCTTATATAGTTTTCCGCCAGTCGAATTGTTCAGCTCATAGATTCCAAGATTGCAGCTAACTGCGAAATCGCGAAACCAATGGTTGAAGATGTAGTTTTTCATGTGACAGACAGTAGGGACCCCTTGCTCGACAGCAATATCGCTAATGATGGGAGTGCTGCCAGTCTGGGACAGCCCCAGAGAGGCCAGGAGCTCTTTTTGTATGGCTGACCATGATTGAAGACGTTCGGCCAAGGTTTCTCCAACGGGGATTTTGCGTTGGCTTTCTTGTGACTTGGGTGCCCTCAGTTCATGATCGTTGGTGTACTGCCTGTCAATTTTCAAGGTTTTATTGGCAGGGTCCCAATCGCGCCATTCGAGGCCCAGCATCTCGCCTTTTCGCATACCCGTATACACTAGTACTAGCGTACCAACAGCTTCGGCGGTGAGCTCAATGTGTTGAAGATGTGTGCATAGGGTAGCTACTTGGTCGATTGTAAGTGATTCTCTTTTGTTGCGTGGTCTGCGAACATGAACGGTAGCGCAGGGGTTTCGGTCAATTATTCTCTTTGCGACTGCATTCGACAGAATCTGACGCAGTTTCGCATTGATTCGTACAAGCTCTGATGGTTTGTATTTTCCCGTACGACGAGCTTCGGCATATGTTTCTTCGATTAGATCGGGAGTTAGCCCCTCAATTGTCTGAAACGCACCGAATAGGTCTTCGATATGCCTGCAATCGTACGCTTCTCTTTCATAGCTCGTTGGCGCAAGCTCGGTGTCCCTATTTTCATGAAAGGCCCAGCAGTAGGACGCAAGCAAAGTGGGCTTTTTAGTTTTAGTGATCGTGCCAGAGGAGTTGATTTCAGCCAGCTTGGCCTGCATTGCAGCCTTAGCTTCTGTTTTAGTCTTGCAACGAACCGTATAAGTTGGGGATCGTTTGTAACGCCCTGTCTTAGGGTCCTTGACCCCAAGGGAAAAATAATAGCGATAGGTGTTAGGTGATCTCTTGTCTTTCCAACACGTGCCTCTTCCGCTAATGAGTGGCTGTTCTGACATCTTTGCACTCCGTTTCTTTGAATAGTTTTCAACAATTCAATGAGTGCAGTTTAGCTAAAGCTGTTAGTAATATGTTTGTAAAAGCGTAGGCGCAGCTACCGGATGCAGAAGACACAAACTGCTATGTTTATCTGCGGTTATATGATGTTCAATGATGCTTGATGAATGGTAGGGGGTAGCATTAAATCATATCTCCTAAAGCGGGTGTCGACGGTTCGAATCCGCCCGGGGGCACCAGAGGAATATCGAGCCCGGTACCGTTACGGTGCCGGGCTCTTTTGGTTTAAGGCATGCCGTAGTATTCGCTGCTTCAGATAAAGAAAGCGCCCGCTTGCTGGGGGAGCAAGCGGGCGCCTGTGAGCGAATATGTTTGCGGCGAGAGCCGTAATGAGCGGTGAAGTGGCGACTAGTTGGTCGTACCGGAATCGTCGCCCGTGCCCGTGCCCGTGCCCGAGCCCGAGCCAGAAAGTGCGACCGTCAGCGTGATCGTGCTGTCGGTGGACTGCTTGCCGGTGGGGGAGACGCCCGTAACGGTGGCATCCTCGTTACCGCTCACGGGATTGCCGTTCTGGTCACAGAAGCCAATGTTATAGAAACCGGCGTTGTTGAGCGCGGTAACGGCGGCGGAAATGCTCTTGCCGTACAGGTTGCCCGGGACGGTGGCCTTGCCGGACTTCTTGGCAATGACGACGGTAATCGTGGCGCCGGGCTTCTGCTTACCGCTGGGGTTCCAGCTGATCACGGTGCCCTCGGTAACAGAGTCGTTCTCCTGGTAGCTCACGTCGACGCCAAAACCTGCCATATCGAGGGCGTTGCGCGCCTGGGCCTCGGTCATGTCGGTCAGGTCGGGGACGGACGTGGTATCCGGGCCGCTCGAGACCTTGTACGAGATGGTCGTGCCCTTCGCGACTTCCTTACCGGCTCCGGTGCCCTGCTCAAAGACCTGGCCCTCATCGGCCTCGTTGGCCTCCTCGGAGGCGTTGCCCTTCAGGCCAACGCTTGCCAGCGCGGCTTCTGCCTGGTCCTTGGTCAGGCCGACAAGCTGGGGAACCTCAACCTTCTCAGAGGGCTTGGGGCCCTTGGAGATTACCAGGTTCACCTTGGTGCCCTTGGCCTTCTTGGTGTTGCCGTTGGGCGTCTGCTCGGCGACCTTGCCCTCGTCGACATCGTCGTTGTAGCTTTGGTCGATGGTGCCGACCTCGAGGCCGGCTTCCTTGATCAGCTCGACGGCAGTCTGCTGGTCCTTGCCCAGTACGTCGGGCACGGCGACCTGCTCGCCGCCAAAGAGTCCTGTGGCAAAGGCCACCACGATGCCGATGACGGCAACCGCTGCCACCACGGCGGCGATGATCTTGTTCTTGTTGGATTTGGGCTCTTCGACCTCGTAGGAGCCGGTGGAGCCCGAAACCGAGCTACGGGCGGTATTCTGGCCGCTCACGCCCGAGACGGGACGCACCATGGCGCGCGTCTGATCGGAAAGCTCGCGAGTCTTGGTGGCACCCAGCTCACTGGGGGCACCGATGATGCGCGTGGGCTCCGAGACGTTGACGGCACGGCCCGACAGGTAGCTGTTGAGCACCTGACGCAGCTCGTCGGCGGTCTGGAAGCGGTTTGCCGGGTCCTTCTCCATGCACTTGAGGATGATGCGCTCAAGGTCGGCGTCGACACCGGAGTTGATCTGGCTCGGCGGAATAGGCAGCTCGTTGACCTGCTTGAGTGCGACCGAGATAGCGTCGTCACCGTCAAAGGGGACGCGGCCGGTGGCGCACTCGTACATCACGACGCCCAGCGAGTAGATATCCGAGGTGGGGCCGAGGTCCTGACCGCGGGTCTGCTCGGGGCTGACGTAGTGGGCGGTTCCCAGCACGTTGTTGTCTTGCGTGAGGTGGCTGTTCTTGGCGCGCGCGATGCCAAAGTCCATCACCTTGATGTTGCCGTCGGGCAGCACCATGATGTTCTGCGGCTTAATGTCGCGGTGGATGATCTCGTGCTTGTGGGCGACCGAAAGCGCAGAGCTGATCTGCGAGCCGATCTGGGCGACCTTCTTGGGGTCGAGGGCGCCGTGGCTCTTGATGCCGCTCTTAAGGTCGGTGCCGCGCAGGTACTCCATGACGATGTAATAGGTGTCGCCGTCCTTGCCCCAATCGTAGACGCCCACGATATAGGGGGAGGAGAGACCGGCTGCTGCCTGGGCCTCCTGCTTAAAGCGTGCGGCGAAGGTTGCGTCGCCAGCATACTGCGGCAGCATGATCTTGACGGCTACCGTGCGGTCGAGAACCTGGTCCTGTGCACGGTAGACGGTCGCCATGCCGCCTGTTCCTACCTTATCCTTGAGGAGGTATCTTCCCCCGAGGACCCTCTGTTCCATTCCTGCTCCTAACATAACTATTCGCTCAACGATGTGTGTAGTACCTATGATGTGGCCGCTGGGGCCGTGTGGCGCGTTGCCGCTAACCCTTAGGCCGCGGCGCGCCTCGGGTGTCCGATTCGATCATGGGCATCACGCTCCCTGTGCGGCAAGCGCCGCGGTCAGGACGATACCGGCGATCTTGGCGGCCTTGACGTCATGCTTGTCGAAATCCTCCAAGGCCACCGAGATGGCGACCGTGGGTGAATCGTAAGGTGCAAAGCCAACGAACATCGAGTTGACGTTGGTGCCGCCGGTCTCGGCCGAGCCGGTCTTGCCGGCGACCTTGACGCCGGGGATTTGGGCATCGGTGCCGGTGCCGGACTGGACGACGGCAAGCATGGCCTGCTTGACCTGGTCGGCCGTGGCGGAGCTGACGGCCTGACCAAGCGAGCGGGACTGCGTGGTCTTGACCACGGTTCCGTCCGGGGCGAGTACCTGGGCTACAAAGTACGGGTCCATGACCACGCCGCTGTTAGCGATGGCGGCGGCAATCACGGCGTTTTGCATGACGGTGGTCTGCGGGCCGGGCGTGTGGTCCATGCCGACAGGCTGGCCGGCGCCGGCCCAGGCGGTCTCCCACTCGGTCATGAGCGACGGGTCGGCCATGATGGAGGCCGCGGAGGTCAGGTCCTGGCCGAGCTTTTGGCCGTAGCCAAAGGCGTTGGCAAACTGCACGAGCGTGTTTGCGCCAACTTCGTTTGCCACCTGGCCAAAGACGACGTTGGAGGACACGGCAAAGGCCTGCTGCAGGCTGATGGTGCCGTAGCTCTCGTTGGCATAGTTGGTGACCGGTGCGTTGCCGATGTCCATGGAGCCGGGCGCCTGGTAGGTGCTGGTAAGGCTGGCGGTACCGGTCTCGAGTGCCGCGGAAAGCGTAACGACCTTAAACGTTGAGCCCGGCGTGTACAGCGCGTCCATGGCGCGATTGTACATGGAGCCGTCCTCGCCGCCGCCCGTCTGCAGCAGGGCATCGATGTTGGTGTTGTCGTAGGTGGGCGAGCTGGCACATGCGAGCACCGCGCCGGTACGCGGGTCGATGACCACTACAGCGCCCTTAAAGCCCTTGAGTGCCTGCTCGGCCGCCGTCTGGATGCGCGAGTCGATGGTGAGCTTGGCGGTGTTGCCCGGCTGGGTCTGGCCCGCGAGCGACGCGATGGCATTGTTCCAGCTGGAGTAGTCCTTAGAACCGGTGAGCGTGTCGTTCATGACGCTCTCGATGGCGGTGGTGCCATACTGCTGGCTCACGTAGCCAACCACGTGCGCTGCCAGGTTACCGTTGGGGTAGGAGCGTACGTAGGTGCCGTCCTCCTGCTGCAGCGACTCGGCCAGCGTCACGCCGTCGGACGTGATGATGGAGCCGCGCTGGATGTACTTGGAGCGGGCGATGGTGTGGTTGTTGGTCGGCATGTCCTGATAGTCCTTGGCCTTAATGACCTGGACATAGGTGAGGTTGCCGATAAGGATGGCGAACAGCGCCGTAAAGGCGAGCACCGCACGGGTTAGACGGTTGGCGAGCGCAACGCGGCCGAGCACACCGGATTCAGGCGTGTCGAGCAGGCGACGGCGCATGCGCGAGCCGACGGAATGGCTGCCGCTGCCGTAGGAAGACGAGGTGGCAAAGCGCGTGCCCGTCGGGGCGGCGGAAGATGCGACCTGATCATCGGTGATGGCGGCCATGGTGCCGGTGCCGGTAAGCTCGGCCTCGCGTCCGGTCGCCTCGTCACCGGCGCGCAGCAGGAGCGCGACGATGATGAAGCTCGCCAGCAGCGAGGAGCCGCCCTGGCTCATAAAGGGCAGGGTGACGCCGGTCAGCGGGATCAGGCGGGTTACGCCGCCAACGATCAAAAAGGCCTGGAAGCTGATGGCTGCCGTAAGACCGGTGGCGCTAAAGGCGGCAAGGTCGGACTTTGCGCGGGCAGCTGTGGTGAGGCCACGCACGGCAAAGAGCATAAACAGGATGAGCACGGCGCCGCCGCCCAAAAGGCCCATCTCCTCGCCGATAGCCGAGAAGATAAAGTCGGACTCGACGACAGGGATGTTGTTGGCCATGCCGTTGCCGATGCCAACACCGACCAGACCGCCATCGGCAAGCGAGAAGAGCGACTGGACGATCTGGTAGCCCTGGCCCTGGGCGTCCTTAAACGGATCGACCCAAACCTGGAAACGCACCTGAACGTGAGACAGGAACTTGTAGGCGCCCACGGCCCCAACAGCTAAGAGCGCAAGGCCGATAACGACATACGAAAAGCGCCCCGTGGCAACGTAGAGCATCAGCAAGAAGATGGTGTAGAACAGCACGGCAGAACCCAGGTCGCGTTCGAAGACGACGACGAGCAGGCACACACCCCACACGGCAAACAACGGCAGCAGCAGTCGCAGGCGAGGGATCTTAAAGCCCAAGATCTTGCGGTTGGAGATGGAGAGCAGCTCGCGGTTCTCGGCCAGGTACCCGGCCAGGAACAGCACGATAAAGACCTTGGCGAACTCGCCGGGCTGGATGGTAAAGCCTGCGATGCGAATCCACAGCTTGGAGCCCGAGATCGTGGTGCCGATAAAGATCGGCAGCATCAGCAGAATGATGCCGATGATGCCAAAGGTGTACTTGTAGCGCATGACTACGTCGAGGTTCTTAACCAACGCGAGCGTTCCCACCATCAGGGCCACCGAGACAAACAGGATGATGAGCTGTGAGATGGCGAGAGCGGGGGCGAGGCGTGTCACGAACGTGATGCCGATGCCCGAAAGTATAAATACGATGGGTAGGATGGCGGGGTCGGCGCCGGGCGCCAAGATGCGCACGGCGATATGTGCCGCGGCGAAGGCGGCAAAGAGGCCGATCGGCACCGCGAGCGTCTCAAAGGAGATGGCGGCGCCCGCGGTGAGCACGTACATCGCATACAGCAGGATGACGGGGAACGCCGAGGCGATGAGCAAGAGCAGCTCGGTGTTGCGGCGACTCATAAGCGGCACTCCCTTTCTAGTTCTTTTCGGAGGCTTCGGCCTCGGCGGACTGTTCGGCGGTTTTCTCGGAATCTGATTCGGAGGTCGATCCCTGATTGGTGTTGTCGCGAATCGTTTGCGCGTCGATCACCTGGCGGGTCTGCTCCTCGTCGATCTGGTGGCGGTACTTGGATATCGTGTCCTGCGCATCGTCGACACTTGTTTGCGGAATGCCCGCCTTGAGGCGGTTTTGCGTGTCTTCGGGCAGGTCGGACAGCTTAATACTGGTTTCGCTTTCGAGCCAGTGAAGCTTGAGTCCGAGCGGCTTGCCGGGCAGGCCGCGCCAGACGGCGACATTGCCCTGGTAGGTACCCAGGTAGTACGAGCCGGTGACACCCGTGTAGGCCCAGATGCCAGCTGCCAGCACAAAGACGAGGGCCAGGATGGCGGCGATAGTAATGTTGCGGCGACGCACGCGTTGCGCCTCGCGCATAACGCCATCGTCAACCAGGTCAACGACTACTACGGTCACGTTGTCGTGGCCGCCGGCGGCAAGCGCCGCGTCCACTAGGTTGTCGACGCAGATTTGCGCGGTTGAGGACTGCGTGGCGATGTTCTCGATATCGCTATCGGGAATCATGCTCGAAAGGCCGTCAGAGCACAGGATCAGGCGGTCGCCTTCCTCGATATGCAGGGTGAAGTGGTCGGCATACATGGCGGGGTCCGAGCCCAGCGCACGGGTGATGACCGAACGGTTGGGGTGGACGCGAGCCTCGTCTGCCGTAATCTCGCCGGCGTCCACGAGCTCCTCCACGTAGGAGTGGTCGCGGGTCACGCGGATGAGCGTGCCCTCGTGGAGCAGGTAGGCGCGAGAGTCACCCACGTGGGCGATGGCGAGCGTGTCGTTTTCGATATAGGCGCAGGTGGCTGTGCAGCCCATGCCGGGCTTGCCCAGGCCGTTCAGGGCCGCCTCGATTACGGCGGCGTTGGCTGCCTCGACGGCTGCGGCCAGGCGTGCTGCGTCGGCGGACTGCGGGGCCGTCTTGGCAATAGTCTCGACGGCGATGGAAGAGGCTACCTCGCCGGCGGCGTGACCGCCCATGCCGTCGCATACGCAAAAGAGCGGCGACTGCACCAGGTAGGAATCCTCATTGTGCGGGCGCACACAGCCAACGTCGGAGCGGGCGCCCCACATGAGTTGCGTGGTGGTGCCGGCATCATAGGTCGAGTCGGTCTCGATGCGCTCCTCGGTCAGGGGCTCAAAGCTCATGGTCGAGCCGGGGTCTTTGAGCTTGGCCTCAACGGCGGCAACGTCGATCTCGGCTGTGTCACCGGGAGAGACGGTGTCGGTCTCGGCGCTTGATTCGGAATCGCCGGTGTCCGGGGAGCCGGGCTCCTCGGACGCGCGGGCGGTCGACTCGTCGTCTTGCGGGCTGACGTCTATAGGCTCGGGTGTCGCAAAGTGCGACGGCGCGGGCGTGCTTTGCGACTGGGCGGCGGGCTCGGCCACGGTATCGGACTCGCTTGCGGGCGCAGGCTGCGGGGCCTTGGGTGCAGGGCCGTTCTCGGGGGATGGCCCCGCTTCGGGCGCCGGCGTAGACACGGGCGCAACCTCGGATGCCGGGGCTATGGGAAACGCCGGCGCGGCGGGCTCGGGTGCCGCAAACACCGCAGCGCTCTCGTTGATTGCCGCGGCGACGGGCTCTGCAAAGTGAGCTGGCGCCGAGGTTGCTTCGGGCGCTGTGGGCTGTTCCGCAGCATGTGCGCCGATGGGCGCCGCTACGGCATCCTCTTCGTCCTCGTTATCGGCGAGATCCGAAATATCATGCGTTACATGCGAAAGAGGCAGGGAGAACACGGTGTCCTCGGGTTCCACGGGTGCGGAGCCCGCCGGAGCGGCGTGGGCCGGCGCAGCTGTGGCGGCAGCCGGTGCCTCGGTCATAGTCGCGGACTTGTTCTCCTCGTCGATCATCGACGGTTCACCTTCATGACCACATCGCCGATCTGGACTTCGTCGCCCTCGCGCAGCGTTGCGGGCTCCACAAGCTGGCGGCCGTTGACGAGCGTGCCGTTAAGCGAGTTGAGGTCCTCGATGATGAGCGCCGGGCCCTGCAGCGAAAAGCGCGCATGCGAGGCCGAGACGAATGGTTCGTTGATGCAGATGTCCGAAGACGGCGAGCGACCGACGATGACGGGGCCGAGCATGTCTACGTGGATGCCGCGGATACCGCGCGGACCCTTGTCCACATCAATCGTCCAGATAGCCGAGTCGCGGCGCTGCCCGCGCACAAGTCCCACGCCGGTCTTCATGACGGCGAACAGGAAGATATAGAGCAGGGCGACCAAGACGATGCGGCCTGCAAAAAGGACGATATCGATGTTCATAAGCGACTATCCCCTAAATTCAAAGGTACTCAGGCCAAACGTCAGCAGATCGCCGTTGCGCAGCGGGCAGCGCGTAATGCGGCGGTTGTTGACGAGTGTGCCGTTGGTGGAATTGAGGTCCTCGATCGACCAATCCGAGCCCGTAAAGGTGAGCTGGGCGTGGCGGCGCGACACGTTGGGGTCGCGCAGGGCAATGTCGGAAACTGAGCGCTCGCGACCGATGGTCACCTGTGCGGAGGTGATGCTATGGCTCTCGCCGCTCACGACGTCGACGAGCTGGGCGAGCGGGCGCTGCGGGGCGCGAGTGCTCGCCATGTTGGAGGCGATGCCGGCTGCGGCGCCTAGGCCCACGGCGGCACCGGTCGCGGCGGCCCCGCCCATGCCGGCAAGCGAGTCGCGCGAGACGGTCTGCGGCACCGGGATGGGTGCGGCGGCGGGGTCGGGGACGCTAGGCGCGAAGGGGTCTGCCACGGCAAGCGGGTCGGGAGCGGCGGCGCGAGGCGTCGGCTGCTGCTGGGGCATGGCGGCGGGGCGCTGCTGCTGCGGGGCAGCAAACTGCTGCTGGCCGGCGCGCGGGGCGCTGGC